>PLDZ01000155.1 GCA_003136295.1 Candidatus Dormiibacterota bacterium | reverse complement strand
ACCTGAGCTCAGGCGATCTCTCGTTCTCCTCGCTCGATCCGTGGCCGCCGGGCATCGGGGCCCTGCACACGGACGCCGAGGTCGCGGGCGATCTGTCTGCCGTCGGGGCTGCCCCACCCGCTGGCGAGGTCCCAGCCGCGCCCGGCACGGTACGGGCCGCCGGTATCACCCGACGTCACGTCGTTGAAGCCCCGTCCGCGTTTCGCATAGAGCGCCGGATGCGGCAGTCCGATCCGGTGTCCCAGCTGCGAGGACACGAGCGTCCAGAGTGCGGTGTACATGGGTGCAACCGCGCTGGTACCGCCGGTCGCGCGGAGACGTCGCAGCGCGACGACGTTCCAGCCGGTCAGCGGATCGGCGTTGCCGGCAGCGTCGGGTAGTCCCCGGCCGAGCGTGCCGCTGTCGGCCGATCGCGGACGGATGCCGAGTGCCGCCTGATATGCGGGAACGGGGAACACGCTGCTGACACCGCTCCCCGCGGCGCCGGCGCCGCGTGCAAGCTCGTTCCACACGGTCTCGGTCCGGATGCGCCCGCGAGTCGCGAGCAGGGTCGTGCCGCCGCACGCCCACGCGTGCGGGCTCGACGCCGGGAACTCCGGGTGCTGGTACCCGTCGACCTCGGCGTTGGTCGACCCAGCGTCGCCGGCTGCGGCGCTGAAGGTCACGCCGTGGAGCGCCCCGGCGGCGAATGCGGCGTCGAGCCCCCGCATGCCCTGCGGCGACCAGTGATCCTCAGGTGCACCCCAGCTGATCGACACCGCGGCCGGGCGCCGCATGGCGTCGCTCGCGGCGGTCGCCGCCGCGTCGATGAACCCGCGTTCGCTGTTGGGTGCGTTGTAGCTGACGATGGTGAGGTGTGCTTTCGGTGCCATCGCCGCGACCATGCCTCCGATCACCTGGTAGTCGAGCGCCACCTCGACGTCGGCGCCGTTCGGATCGGGGGTCGGCGTCGCACCATCCAGCCAGACGTTGGTGATGTCCGGCGCGGGCAGTCCGAGGCGTGCGAACGACGCCGCGAGGTCGAAGGGATGCACGACCCCGCCGAGCTCGATCATTGCCGCAACGAGTTCGACACCCTCGCCGCCGTTCGCGAGGCGCGGGAAGTCGTAGAGGGACGCGAGCTGCGGTGGGTCGTACGCGAACACCGCCGAGCGACCGTCGTCGAGCCCACGCACGTGCGAGCGTGCCAGGGGCCGGTCGTCGAGGCCGTAGACACCTTCGACAACGCGAGCGAGGTGAGCGGGGAGATGCACCGGACCGGTGTGTCCGCGGTACTCGACGTTGCGCCCGTCCGGCAGCTGCCAGCCGAATCGCTCGAGGTCGACCTCGAAGGCGCGGGAAAGCTGCGCGGCGCTGCCCCGGAGCAACACCCGCCGGGTCGCGGCGTCCTCACCGGTCACCTGCAGACCGGCAGCGGTGGCCCAGCGCACCACGCGGTCTCTGTCGGTGGGGTCGAAGCCGTGACGCGCGGTCAGCTGGTTGATGTCCATGTGGCGCGCATTCGGGTCCGGAAGCGAGTCCAGCCAGGCGAGGCTCTGTGCGGTTGTCGGCCCGCCGGTGCGCTCGCGAAGCATGAGGGTGACGCCGGCATCGGCCTGCAACTCCGATTCGTCGAGCTTCCTGAGACGTCGGTGGCCGGGGCGAGTCCCGCCTGTCGGGTGGTAGGCGCTGCCGCGCAGCGGAACGGAGTCGGGCATGGTCGGCCCCCTCTGGAGGACATCGGGCGGACGCCGCCGTTGCGACGGCGCTGCATCCCGACGCGGAGCCGCCCATCATCGAGCGGGGGTCCGGACATCCCCAGGACGTCCCGATGCGACGCCGGACCGGTGTCAGACGGCGGTGCGGGTCCGCCCGATGGCGTCGATGGCGCTGCGGTTCTCGAGCGACGAGAGGTCACCGGGATCCGTGCCCAGGTAGACGGAGCGGACCACGCGGCGGAGCACCTTGGCGTTGCGCGTTTTGGGCAGTTCTGACACGATCTCGACCCTGTGCGGTGCGAGCGCCTTGCCGAGGTCCTCGGCGACACGGCGGGCGAGTGCCAGACGCAGCTCCGGTGAATCGCTGACGCCGGGCTTGAGCACCACGAACACGACCAGCGCCTCGCCCTTGACCGGATCAGGGACACCGATCGCGGCCGCCTCGGCGACCGCTTGATGCGCGACCAGCGCCGACTCCACCTCGGCGGGTCCGAGGCGCTTGCCCGCCACCTTGATGGTGTCGTCGCTGCGNNGGCCAGCGGGACCAGTAGGTCTCGAGGTACCGTTCGCGGTCGCGCCAGAAACCGCGGGTCATCCCTGGCCAGGGAGCGCGAATGACCAGCTCTCCGACGCGACCGCGAACGCTCGCACCGTTTTCGTCGACGACGTCGGCGGCCATGCCTGGACATGGTCCGGCGAACGAGCACGGCTGTAGCGGGGTGAGCATGTTGCCGGCGAGGATGCCGCCCGAGACCTCGGTCCCGCCCGAGTAGTTGATCACCGGGAGGCTACCGCCGCCGATCTTCTGCTGATACCACAGCCAGGGATCGGTGTTCCACGGCTCGCCCGTGGACCCGAGCACGCGGAGTGAGGAGAGATCGTGGGCGGCGACCGGCTCGTCGCCGTGGCGCATCAACGCTCGAATCACCGTCGGTGCGATCCCCAGCGCCGAGACGCGATGTCGCTCCACCACCGACCACAGACGATCAGGACCGGGATGGTCCGGCACACCATCGAACAGCACCAGCGTCGCGCCGATGCTCAGCGCACCGCAGATGGCCCACGGACCCATCATCCAGCCGATGTCGGTGAACCAGAGCAGGCGGTCGTGCTCGCCGATGTCGAAGCAGTGGGCCATGTCCTGCATCGCCTTGACGGGGAAACCGCCATGCACGTGCACGGTGCCCTTCGGCCGGCCCGTCGTCCCGCTCGTGTAGATGATCATGAACGTCGAGTCGGCGTCGGTGCCGGCCATCGGCGGTCCGCCGCTCCACCCGTCGGGCATCGCGTCGTACATGACGTCGCGACCCGGGCGCATCGCGAGGGTCGCGTCGCCGAGCTGGGGCACCACCAGGATGTGTTCGAGTGACGGCAGCTGCGCTGCGGCCTCATCGGCGACGGCCTTCATGGCAACGACGCCGCCGCGCCGCCTGAATCCGTCAACAACGACCAGAACCTTGGCATCGCAGTCGCGCAGCCTTGACACGATGGCGCCCGCGCCGTACCCGCTGAAGAGCGGCACCACCACGGCTCCGAGCCATGCGCACGCGAGGAAGAGCGAGACCGTCTCGGGGATCATCGGCAGGCAGAGGCCGACACTGTCACCGGGCCCGACACCGAGGTTGGAGAGCAGCGCCGCCGCATATGCGGTCTGACGCCGGAGCTCGTCATACGTCCATTCACGTGTGCTGCCGTCGTCGCCCTCCCACACCACGGCGGTCCGCTCCGGCACACGGTGCGCCCAGCGCGTCACCGCGTTGTGTGCGAGATTGAGCTGGCCGCCGGCCCAGAACCGCGTCCAGGGCAATCCGGGGGAGGTGTCCATGGCGGCGTCGAATCGGCGTGTCCACTCCACGCCGATGTCATCGACCACCGCCGCCCAGAACCGCTCCGGGTCGTCGCGCGCGAGCCGCGCGACGCCGTCGAGATCGACCGCGCCGAGGGCGTCGATGAAGTGCCTGAGTCGCGACCCGCCGGCCTGCTCGGCCGTCGGTGTCCACGCGAAACGTGAGGCGCTGCTGCTCATGGCCCGGTGACCATAGCGCGTGGTCAGCGGTCGATCGATGCCATGTCCCAGTGACGGTCCCCGCGCACGCTCTCGGGACTGACCACCGCCTCGAGCCCCGCGATGTCGGCCGGCTCGAGGGCAATGTCGGCCGCCGCGGCGTTCTCCTCGAGGCGCATGCGCCGCTTGGTGCCCGGGATCGGGACGATGTCGGGTCCGCGATGGAGGAGCCAGGCAAGCGCCAGCTGGGCCGCGGTGACGCCTTTCTCCGCCGCGATGTCGCCGATGCGCGAGGCGATCGCCACGTTGGCGTCGAGGTTGCCCTCGGCGAAGCGCGGGAACCGGCGGCGCCGCGTGTCGGACGCCCTCAGTGTCCCCGACGTCACCGCACCGGTGAGGATGCCGCGGCCCAGCGGACTGTACGCGACAAAGCCGATACCCAGCTCGCGCATCGCCGGCAGGACCGACTCCTCGACGTCGCGCGAGAACAGCGAATACTCCGATTGCACGGCGGAGATCGCATGGACGGCGTGGGCGCGGCGCATCGTGGCCGGCCCCGCTTCGCTCAATCCGAGAAACCGGACCTTCCCCGCTTCGACCAGCTCGGCCATCGCACCGACGGTCTCCTCGATGGGGACGGAGCGGTCGAGCCGGTGCTGGTAATACAGGTCGATGACGTCGATGTCGAGACGCTGGAGCGACGCGTCGCATGCCCGATGCACATGCTCCGGGCGCCCGTTGATGATCTGCGATCCGTCAGCCTGTCGCTCGAACCCGAACTTGGTTGCGACGACATACTGATCACGACGCCCGGTCAGGGCTTTGCCGATCAGCTGCTCGTTGGTGAACGGCCCGTACATGTCGGCGGTGTCGAGCATGGTCACGCCGAGCTCCGCGGCACGATCGATGGTTGCGATCGCTTCGCGCTCGTCGCGCTCCTCGGCCGTGCCGTAGAAATCCGACATCCCCATGCAGCCCAGTCCCAGCGCGGAGACCTCCAGCCCCTGGGTCCCCAGCTTGCGCTGCTCCACGTCCCGTACCTCCTGATCGGCGGTCCCGCTGACGGAAGGATGCGCGAAGCGGGTTTGCCTACGCCACCTGAGCGATGGGCGGCGCCGACGCGCGGGCAGCTCGCCGGGTATCCGCCCAGCCGTAGATGGTGGCCGCGGCGCCGACGAGCCCGGCGACCAGGAAGGCGAGCTCGGTGCCGCCGACCTCCGCAAGCCAGCCGGCGAGCAGGCCTCCCAGCGGGGCGGTGCCGAAGAAGACGTATCCGTAGATGCCGAGCACGCGTCCGCGCATCTGATCGGTGACCGCGAGCTGCAGCGTCGCATTGGCCTGCGATGCGTAGAGCGTGAAGGCGATGCCGGTCACCACGAGCGCCAGGCCTGCCGCCCAGGCAACACTCAGCGGTGCGAGCGCGATCTCCGAGATGGAGAACATCGCTGCACCGATGATCATCGTGTGCCGGCTTGCGCGCCCGAGCGACGCGGAGAACAGCGCGCCCACGAGCGCCCCGAAGCCGAAGAGCGCCGAGAGGATGCCGAAGATCTCGGGCCCACTGTTGAGCGTTTTCGAGGCGAGGACGGGGAGGAGCACATTGAAGTTGATGCTGATCGTCGCGATCACCAGCATCATCACCAGCACCGAGCGGATCACCGGCTTGCGCCAGGCGAACTGGAGACCTTCGAGCGATCCGCGCAGGAGGTTGTGGCGGCTCTGATCCTTGCGCACGGGGAAGAGATCGTGCACGCGCATCAACCAGAGCGCGGCGAGTACCGCCAGGTAGCTGAGCGCGTTGATCAGGAAGCAGACGCCGACTCCCGCGATCGCGATGAGCCCACCGGCGATGGCTGGTCCGACGATGCGTGAGCCGTTGAACAGACTCGAGTTCAGCGCGACCGCGTTGGGGAGCTCGTCGCGTCCGACCATCTGGATGGTGAACGCCTGCCGCACCGGAGTGTCGAGCACGGTGATCATCCCGGTGATGCCGGCGATCACGTAGACCTCCCAGACGGTCGCATGCCCCGTGAGCGTGAGCCCGGCAAGCAGGGCGGCCGTGACCATGAATGCCGCCTGCGTGCAGAGCAGCACTTTGCGCTGATCGACCCGGTCCGCGACCGCGCCACCGAACAGTCCGAACAATCCGTAGGGACCGAACTGGCAGACCGCGAGGATGCCGACCGCGAGTGGCGAGTGGGTGTTCTGCACGACGAACCACGCCTGCGCGACGCTCTGCATCCACGTGCCGCTGATGGACACGACCTGTCCGAAGAAATACAGACGGTAGTTGTAGTGGCGGCGCAGGCTCATGAAGGTCCGTGCGGTGGCGTTGCGGATCCCCAGGCTCATTCCGCCTGTTCCAGCAGCGCGGCGAGCGGCGCGATGGCAGCGGCCACGGTGGCGAGGTCGGTGTCGGCGAGCCGGCTGAGCCGGGCTGACAGCCAGGCGGTTCGCTTGGAGCGGATCACCTTGAGCACGCGCTGACCTTCCGGAGTGACTTCGAGGTCCACCCTGCGCCGGTCGCGTTCGGCCTGGCGGCGCGTGACCAGCCCGGACGCCTCGAGGCGATCGATGTGGCTGCACACCGACGGCATCGATGTCCCTTCGCGAGCGGCGAGCTCGGCGACCCCGATCCCCCTGTTCCCCTCGATGAGACCGAGCAGGGAGAGCTGCCCGGGCGAAACGCCGGACGTATGCACCTCGCGGCGCAGATGGCGGTTCAAGTGGAGCAGCACCGGCCTCAGCTGGTTGGCGATGTCGACGGGTTTGATGGCGATGGCTGTCATGTCCTGAATTGATTATATAACCTAACTAATTTCCTTGCAACCCCCCCGCAGAGGCGCCCATCGGGAACCCGGTGACGATCCCCGGCGTCTCCGTCTCCGCACGATGTGAACCCGATTGAGGACCCTCAGATGCGCAAGTTCCTGTTCGCCGGCATGGGTGTTGCCGCCGCGGTCGTCGCCCAGGCGGGCCAGGTCTTCGCATGCGGCGGCCTGGTTGCGCCCGATGGTGACGTCAGTCTGGCCAAGGCGACGACGTTCATCGCCTGGTCGGGGGGCATCGAGCGCTACGTCACGAGTTTCGCCTACACGGGCGCGGTGACCGATGTGGGATGGATCGTCCCGCTCCCCGCCGTCCCGACATCGATCAAGGAAGCGGGCGCATGGACGCTGCAGCGTCTCGAGCGTGAATTCGCCCCCGTGTTTCAAGGACTACAGCTCGACTTCGCGTCCGCTGCCGGCGCTCCAGCGACAGTCATCGAGCAGGTGCAGATCGAGGCCCTCGATGTCACCGTCCTCAAGGGGAGCGGTCAGGCCGTCATCGACTGGTGCGCGCACAACGGTTTCCTCGTGTCGCCCGAGATCAAGGCCCACCTGCTTCGCTACGCGACCTCCAGCCCCATATTCATGGCCGCGAAATACAACACGTCACTGGCACTGGAGCGCCATCAGCAGGCGGGCGACGGCGTACCGCTGCTGATCACCATGCACACGCCCCACCTCTGGGTCCCGCTCGAGATTCTCGCGACGCCGGGAGCCCCGGTCAACGCCGACCTCTTCCTGCTCACCGATCAACCGCTGCGCACTGACGGCGGCGTGCTGGTGACGTCCAGGCTCACCCACGGCACCCTGGACAGCGCACAGGGCTTCAACCTGGCGGGTGCCGAGCCGATGAACGCAAGCCTGCATCACGATCTCTCGATCGACAGAAACATGTCGTGGGTGCCGGCGCATGGGTGGCTGACCTACCTCACCCTGAACGCCCCCGGCGCACGCGTCACCTACGACCTCGGGGTCGGCACGGACAACGTCATCAGGCTCACGTCGTTCGGCGCGCCTGCCGCAGAGCTCGGTGCCACCGCCGCGATTCCGGTGACGCCCGACCCGGCCGACATGCTCTTCCCCGCATTGCTCATCGCGGGCACCATGATCATCGTGATCCCCGTGTCCGTCTGGCAGCTTCGGCCGCGCCGCGTCAGAGGTTGAGGATGTCGACCGGCTCGATGTTCTCGGTGAGAGTCATGCCGCTCACGGTGGCGAAGAAGTACACCTCGGCTTCGAGCGTCCGGGCGATGTTCGCCGCATCACGGAATCCGTGCTGTTCGCCCGGATATCCGATGTAGGCACAGGGGACTCCCGCTTCCTTGAGGGCCGCGAACATCATCTCCGCCTGGTTGCGCGGGACCACCGGGTCATCGAGCCCTTGCAGGAGCAGCACTGCGCCACGCACCCGATCGATGAAGTGCAAAGGCGAACGGTCGTACATGCCCCTGCCCTTGGGCAGCGGCGAGTCGTAGCGGGACTCGAACTTGTGTCCCTGCTGTGCGAACAGCGCTTCCAGGTCNNTCGACCAGATGGCGTGCGCCCGCAAGGCAATCGCCGACATCGACCACGCCCCACTGTTGGTTGAGACGATCCCGGTAGGGGCGCCCGTACCCGGTGCTGCCACCGTAGTCGACGTCGAGGTACGCGAAGCCGCGGGTGGTCCAGAACTGCACGGAGAGATCCAGCGCGAAACTGGTGGACGACGTCGGGCCACCATGAGCGCGAAGCAGCAACGGCGGCTTGCGACTTGGCTCTGGCGCGACGCCGTCATTTCGCGGTGCGTAGTACCAGGCATGCGAAGTCTCGCGGCCATACCCCGGAAATGTCAGATGGCGCGGTCTCGAGATCAGCGATTCGTCGATCGCCGTCTCGCCGCTTTCCGAGCGGACGGTTCGGTGCGCTCCGGTGGCAAGGTTGAAGCGGACGACACCGTGCGGCGCATCCGGGGCGCCGGCATCAAAGAGGACGTCGTCGCGACTCGCGCTGACGTACAGCGCGAACTCGGTAAACGGAACATCCAGGCGCGCGAGCTCGCCCGACGCGTCCAGGGTGAATAAGTCCCATCCGCCTTCGCGGCGAGCCCACAGAACGATCCGTCCGTCGCCACAGAAGGCGTACGTGGACAGCCCGAACACCCATTGTGCGGCGCCACATTCGGCCTGCATCGGCGCGAGCGCCTCGACCGTCGCACCGTCCCACCGGTAGAGGTTCCACCACCCCGTCCTGTCCGACGTGAAGTGCACGACCGATTCCGGAGACCAGGACGGTTGAAAGATCGACTCTCCCGCCCCGCCGGCAATCAGTCGTGCATAGCGAGGCGTCCCGGAGTCGTCGAGGCGTGCAACCCAGAG
>PLDZ01000079.1:1545-2561 GCA_003136295.1 Candidatus Dormiibacterota bacterium | reverse complement strand
CCGAAGCCGATCTCGTTCCACGCCCATGGGTGGGAATAGAAGGCCGCAAGGACGGCGCGCATGCATATCGAGAATGCGCGCTTGACGTTGATCGCGTCCCAGCTGCCGCCGTGGAGACTCTCTTCCGCGAGCTGGCTGACGATCGCTTCACGTCCCTCGTCGTCGAGGACCGAGAAGTTCCTGCCGGCATAGCGTTCGTGAGTCGTTTCGTCGAGGCCACGAAGCACGATGCGCCAGGTTTGACCGTCGTCTGGCATATCGGCATATTGGTACCCATCGAGACGACCCGCGCTCAGCATCTCGTCGACCATCTCGGCGACAGGAACTCGCGGTTCGCCATCCTGCGCTGTGACGACGTCGCAGAAGGCATGGAGCGTGGCAGCTTGCGCAGCGTCGAAGAAGGTGAGGCTGCGTTCGCCGAGGAGCATCCGACGCTCGACCACCTTCCGGGTCGCAGCGTCCCACTTGCTCGCGGCGTCGAAGACGTTGTAGTCGGGATAGCGGCCGACCATCTGTGGTGTGGTGCCGCGACGCTGCCGCGGCAGCCATGATTTGTCAGGAGGTTGCCGGTTAGGACGAAGATTGGGCAGATGGTCCGGCCGGGAGAGATCGGGCACGGATCAGCGCTCCCGACGCAGCACGGCTGCGAGGAGACCCATGCCGCCAACAATGGTCATCAGACCCGGCGCCATGATCGGTGGCCCCATCGGCACGTTGTACGAAGCCAGTCGCCAGCCACCGGGTTTCCGCGCGACGCCGCGGGCGTGGTAATACTCGCCGATTACGCCATTGAGGGTGTAGATGCCGGCGCACAGCGGGAGCCACGTCTTCGCCCACTTCTTGCTGAAGATCCCGCCAATCCCAGCCACGACCACCGGCGGGGTCACCACGATCGGACTCCACATCATCTTGTTACCGAAGCTCGCCTTGTAGTGCTCGACGTAGATCTCGGCCGTGGTGACCAGTGCGGCGACGGCGGTGAGGCCGCAGAGCGCGCGTTCGAATCGGCCATGCTC
>PLDZ01000079.1:0-1454 GCA_003136295.1 Candidatus Dormiibacterota bacterium | reverse complement strand
TCCGCTTGCTTGAAGGTTATGTGCGGGGGTAGTGGCGGCTCTTCGGGGTCGGTCATGGCGTCAATCACAAACGGGCGGTCGGCGGCGAACGCCTCTCGCACGGCATCGTCAATCTGCGAGGCGTGATCGACCTTGGTGCCACCTAGTCCGATCAGGTGGGCGTATTCGTGGAATGGCATGTAGGGAATGCTCTGTGATGCCTTGAAACGCGGGTTCCCCTCCATCACCCGTTGTTCCCACGTCACCTGATTGAGGTCTTCGTTGTTGAGTACCAGCACCACCATCCGGGGATCCACCCAGGTCCGGTAGTACTTGGCCGCGGTTAGCAACTCAGCCATGCCGCCCATCTGCATTGCGCCGTCACCAATGGTGCCCACAGCAACCCGGTCGGGGAAGGCGAACTTGGCAGCGATCGCGTACGGTACTCCCGGCACCATGGTTGCGAGGTTGCCCGAGAGCGAAGCCTTCATTCCTCGACGCATACGCACGTGACGGGCGAACCAATTGGCGGCAGAGCCAGAGTCGCTGCTGACGATCGCGTTGTCAGGGAGGTGCCGCGAGAGCGCGGCGAATAGTGCTTGGGGACGGACACGATTGCCGTCTCGATCTTCCGGCTGAGCACGATCGTCCATGAGGCGCCACCAATCGGCGACGTTTTTGATGACCGTCTGCTGGAACGATCGGTCCTGGTTGCGTCGGAGCAACGGCAAAAGCGCTTTGAGCGTCGCGCGACTATCGCCGAGGAGGTTGACCTCCATTGGGTATCGGAGGCTGAGCATCCTGCCGGCGCGGTCAATCTGCACGCCTCGGGCCTGACCGATGGGTGGAAGGAAGTTGGCGTACGGAAATGAACTTCCGACCACGAAGAGGGTATCGGCGTTCTGCATCATCTCCCAGCTCGGCTTGGTTCCCAGCAGTCCGATCGAGTTGGTGCAGTACGGGATGTCGTCGGGGACGGCCGCCTTGCCCAGGAGAGCCTTGGCAATGCCGGAGCCGAGGGTGTCTGCCACGGCGAGTAGTTCATCCGTAGCGTCGAGTGCGCCGGCGCCGACGAGCATTGCGACCTTCTTCCCGGCGTTCAATACTTCAGCCGCCTCGTGCAGGTCTTCCTCAGTCGGCAAGCCTCGATCGCGGACGAAGCCGATGCCCGTGTGGACCGACTTGATGGACTGCGGCTGCTCGACCGCCTTCATATCCTGGACGTCGGCTGGAATGATCACCGCCGTCACCGTCCGCTCAGCAGCGGCGATGCGCATGGCTCGATCGATGCAATGTTGCAGCGCCGACGGCACGTTCACCTGCTGTACGTACGCGCTCGCAACATCCTTGTAGAGACTGAGCAGATCGACCTCTTGTTGCTGGTCTCCGCCCATGACGCTGGCGAATGTCTGCCCAACGATGGCGACGACAGGCTGGTGGTCGAGCTTCGCGTCGTAGAGGCCATTGAGGAGGTG
>PLDZ01000099.1:15404-17794 GCA_003136295.1 Candidatus Dormiibacterota bacterium | reverse complement strand
TGGACATGATCCGCGACCACATACGCCGCAGGGCTCGATACTTTGCGATCTCCTCGAAGAAATCGATGTGCGTGTTGAAGATCCACGAGAGCTTGGGCGCGAAGTCGTCAACACCAACACCGAGATCGATGGACGCCTGCACGTAGGCGCACGCGTTCGCGAGCGCGAAGGCCATCTCCTGCGCCGCGGTGCTGCCCGCTTCACGGATATGGTATCCGGAGAGCGAGATAGGGTTGAACTTCGGCGCATTGACAGTGCACCAGGCGATCAGGTCTGCGGCGAGGCGCAGCGACGGCCTCGGCGGATAGATGAAGGTGCCCCGGGCGACGTACTCCTTGAGCACGTCGTTCTGGACGGTCCCCATGATCGATGCAGCGTCGAGCCCCTGACGCTCNNACGCCGACCTGACCCACCTCGCCGGCACTCCGCGGATCGTCACTGTCCAGCCCCATCTGGGTCGGGAGGTCGAAGGCCACCGAAAGCCCCGGCTGGCCCTGCGCGAGCAGGTAGCGGAAGCGCGCGTTGGCGTCGCCTGCCGTGCCATAGCCCGCGTACTGGCGAATGCTCCACAGGCGGCCTCGATACATAGTCGGCTGGATGCCGCGGGTGAACGGAGTGACCCCGGGAAAGCGCTCATCGCGCAACGGGTCGTGCGCCGTCAGGTCCGCCTGCGTGTACAGGGGGGCCACCGGGATGCCGCTTCCGGTCTCGAAAGGATCCTTTCGCTCGCCGCGCGCGCGAGCCGGCTCGAGAATCGTGTCCTGCCAATCGAGGAGCGCCTCGATGAAGTCGGGTTCTCCTTCCTCCACCGTGACGGACGAGGGATCATCNNCCGGTAACCACTTCGCTTGTCGAGGACTCCGCGGCCCGGCTTGCAACCGGTGGCTGGCGATACACGCAGCGGCAGCTGTACTACGCGACGTGCGCTCGTGCGGAAACCACGCCCTCTGACGTGGCATCCAACGGCGAGATCGGCCTCGGTGTCTTGATGATCCTCGTCGGATTGATCTTCGTCGGAATCAAGGTCGTCTTCGCGTTATTCGTGACGCTTGGTGTGGCGCTCATACTCGCGGGCATCCTGGGGCGCCTGCGCCGTCCGAGGCTGACCGGGCGTGTGCTGGCACTCTCGTTCGACGAATTTCTCAGTCGCTTCGGATCGCTTCAACTGGAGGGCTTGATTCCCCCCGGCGGCGGTTCCGCTGCGACGGATATCGGTGCAGCGCCGGCAACGATCGTCACCGACACGAGCGACACGGCCGCGATGATCACAGCCAACGCCGAACGTGCGGAGGTGTCCGCTCTGCACGTGATCGTCGCGAGCGATGGCCAGTCCGCCGCACCGGACACTCGCGTGGTCGTTGTGCACGATGCGTCCCCACGCGGGTGCGCCCTGGTCCAGGATCTCCGCGACCTGGGGATGGACGTCGTTGATGGCGGGCTGCGCCCTCGTGACGTCGACGGGGCGGGGCATCAGGTCATCGAGGGAGCACCGGCGCGCCTGCCTCGCGACCTCAGCGCGCTGCTGGAGCCTGACGAGATCGACTGGCTCCTCAGTGGCCGGCGCGTCGAGGTGGCCACGCTTTCCCCGGAGGTCGCGATGGACCGCGTACGTGCCGCGATCAGCCAGGCTGCGCCCCTTCTCGGCGATGCCCCTCAGCCAGCTCGCTGAGCATCTCGGCGGAGAGCTCATCGCCGGACGCGGCAGCGACCTTGGACGGCGTGAGCGCCCGGAGCGTCGCCGTTCGCCGGCCACCTTCGAGGAGGGCCCGTTCCCCGAGCACCGCGCCGGGTCCGACCTGCGCCACCGAGGTACCGTCGACCTCAACTGAAAGCACGCCATCGAGGAGCACGTACATATCGCTTCCGGCGTCGCCCTGCTCCACCAGGGTCGCGCCCTCCTTGACGGTCTCGACACGCGGCTTGGCACCGCCACGCATGATGCGCCGCGAGAGTTCGCGTTCCAATGCCGTCTCGACCTGGGTGACCAGCGCGGGTGAATCCTCGTCGCCCCACGGCGTGTGTTTCCCGAACGCGTGCTGATACCAGCGCTTGAAGTCGACCAATCCCGACTTCTGAGCGAGATTCCGGTCACGGTCGTAGATCCAATGGCGCGGGAAGGGGCTGGCGCCGGTGAGCTCGTGAGAGGACGTCCCATCGGAGGAGATCGTCAATGTCAGGCTTGTCCAGGCAAGCGGCGCCGCCAGCTGCACGAACGGAGGTCGATTCACCCTGCGAGGTGCCGGCACGCCGGTCCGTCCTCCGGCGGTCTGGGTGAACCGCACCCAGCCGTCGCCGGTCACCGGTGCTGATTGCCTGTCGGGGAAGGCGACCGCCGCGAAGGTCATCCCGCGACCACCGAGCCTGATCGTCGTCGAACCGATCTGACCGCC
>PLDZ01000099.1:0-15382 GCA_003136295.1 Candidatus Dormiibacterota bacterium | reverse complement strand
TCGAACGGGACCTTGGTGACCCCTTGAACAGCCTCAGATGGAATCCACGAGATTGATGTGACCGACGACTCGATGTGCATGGCGTACCTCCGTGGCGCCGATCATCGCTTGCCCGACGGCGGCGGTCGAGGGTGTCGGGACCACAAGTGACGGTGAGGATGCCCCCCACAGAACGTGGTGGCAGCCCCCTTTCGACGGCCGCCTCACTGACTAGAGTTGACCCATGCCTTCGGAGGAGTCGATTCGCGTCGTCCTTGCGGACGACAACCTGATCGTCCGGGAGGGAGTGCGCGCGTTGCTTGCAATCTCCGGAGACGTCGAGGTCGTCGCCGTGGCGGGTGATTACGACGAGCTCCTCGCCGGCGCGGCTGAGCACGTGCCCCAGGTCGTGGTCACCGATATCCGGATGCCACCCGACTTCACCGATGAGGGAATCCGCGCCGCGCGGATCGTCCGCAAACAGCATCCGGGGACCGGGATCGTGATCCTGTCCCAGTACGACGAGCCCGAATACGCGATCTCCCTGCTCAGCGAGGGCGCGGCCGGCTACGCGTACCTGCTCAAGGANNCCACGCATCGTCGATGCGCTCACCCGACCCGTGAGCGACGCGGGTGGTTTGAACGACGTCGAGGAGCGGCTGCTGCGCATGGTTGCGGAAGGCAAACCCATCAAGGCGATCGCGGCGTCACTGCACGCGACCCCGACATCGGTTGCCGACGACATCGAGCAACTCTTTCTCAAGCTCGCGCAGCAGGCGAGCGCCGGCACGCAGGGCGCGCTCGAGCGGTTGCGCCTGCTCCACAAGGTGATCATCGACCGCGAGGAGCAGGGAGAGAGTCTGAGCCGGATGCTGCCCGGAGGGATTGCGCAGCAGATGCGCGAGAACGGCGTCGAGCCGGGCAGGACAGAGCGGCTCACCGTCACGGTGCTGATGTCCGACATTCGCGCCTACTCGACGATTGCCGAGAAATCCGATCCATCGGTGCTTGCGGGGCAGCTCAACGAGCATCGTGCGGCGATGAATCACGCGGTGCTCGCCGAAGGCGGAACGGTGATGCAGTTTGTGGGTGACGCGGTGATGGCGGTGTTCGGTGCGCCATTTCCCCAGCCGGACCACGCACAACGTTCGCTGTCGGCGGCACTCGCGATGCACGCCGCGCAGGAAGCCGTCAACGAGCGCTGGAAGGCACGGAACCTCCCATCGTTCTTTCTCGGCATCGGCCTCTCGACAGGTGATGTTGCGGCTGCTCTGCTCGGGTCGGAAGAGCGGTTGGAGTATTCACTCGTCGGTGACGCGGTCAATCTGGCGCAGCGCCTTCAGCAGTGGGGCGAGGGTGGGCAGACAGTGCTGAGTGAGCCGACCTACGAAGGGCTCGAGGAGAAACCCGACGCTGAGCGGATCCCGCCGGCGCTTGTCAAGGGACGCGAGACGCCGGTCGGCGCATATCGGCTGGGCTCCGCGACGGCATGACCGCTCACGCCAGATCGCGACTGGCATGGGGCTTGGCCACATTCGGGATCGCACTTGGAGTCGGCGCTGCCGCGCTGGCTGTTGCGAACAGCGCCTCGATTCACAGTGTCCAGGCCGCCAACCCGCTCGAGATCGTGATGTCAGTGACATTTGCGGTCGTCGGTGGCCTCATCGCCTCGCAGCGGTCCCGGAACCCGGTCGGATGGCTGTTCTTGTTCATGGCGATCGTGATGGGTGCCGGCGGGGTGACCGCGCAATACGCCAGGTTTGCCGCGATCACGCACCCCGGTCTGCCGGGAGCGCAATGGGCACTCTGGTGGTCGGTCTGGTCGGAGCAGTTCGTCTATCCGTCGGGCGGCGCGACCATGACCCTGCTCTTGATTCCCGACGGACGGCTCCCCTCCCGCAGATGGCGAGCCGTAGTTCCGGTGGCGGTGATCGTCACGCTCATCCTCACTCTCCTGGGGGCGCTCGGCTCGTCACCGCTGCAGGGACCGGACAATCAGCCACAGCTGCCCAACCCGGTCGCAGTCAGGAGTCTCGTGGTGTTCGCGCAGGGGCCCATTGCCTATGTGTGGTGGCTTTCCCTTGTGGTCCTGCTCATTGCAGCAACAGCGCCGTTCGTGCGTCTGCGTCGGGCCCGGGGCGAGGAACGCGAGCAGCTGAAATGGATCGCTTACGTCGTTGTATTCACAGCGCTGGCGACCTTGGTGACATTCGTCGCGTCGTTGATCGCACCCCAGGCCGCCGCTGCAACAAACGCCAGCTGGCTGTTCGTCAACCTCCTGGGGTTCGCGGTTGCGCTCCCAATCGCCATCGGAATCGCCGTGCTGAAGTATCGGTTGTACGACATCGACATCATCATCAGCCGGACAATCGTCTACGGCGCGCTTGCCGTTTTCATCACAGCGGTGTATGTAGGCATCGCCGTCGGGGTCGGAGCCTTGGTGGGGGGCGGAGGCAAACCCAATTTGGCGCTGTCGATCCTGGCCACCGCGATCGTGGCGATGGGCTTCCAGCCGGTGCGCGAGCGCACGCAGAAGGTCGCCAACCGCCTCGTCTACGGTAAGCGCGCGACTCCCTACGAAGTGCTGAGCGACTTCTCCGGGCGGGTCGCTGACACCTACGCAGCCGACGAGGTGTTGCCGCGCATGGCCCGAGTGCTGAAGGAGGGGACCGGCGCGGAGTCCGCGACAGTGTGGCTGCGTGGCACCACTGAGCTACGGCCGGCGGCGACGTTCCCGGAGGAAATCGCTGGGCATCAGTCGCTGCCGATGCTGAACGGTTCATTGCCGGCGCTGTCGGGCGCGACCCGAACGGTGGAGGTGCGGCATCAGGGCGAGCTACTTGGCGCGCTGAGCGTGAGCAAACGTCGCGGTGAAACGCTGACGCCGATCGAGCAGAAGCTGGTCGATGATCTCGCACATCAAGCGGGACTGGTGCTCAAGAACGTGGGGTTGAGCGCTGACCTGCGGGCGCGGCTCGACGAGTTGCGTGCCTCGCGACAGCGGTTGGTGCAGGCCCAGGACCTGGAGCGCCGGCGCCTGGAACGGAATCTCCATGACGGTGCCCAGCAGCACCTGGTTGCCCTCAAGGTGAAGCTGGGCCTGGCGGAGATGCTGATCGGGCGGGACCCGGAGANNTTGCGTGACCTGGCCCGAGGGATCTACCCGCCGCTCCTCGCCGACAAGGGGCTTCTCATTGCGCTGGAATCGCAGGCGCGCAAGGCGTCGGTTCCGGTGAGCGTGAAAGCCGAAGGAGTGGAGCGCTACGCGCAGGACGTCGAGGCGACCGTGTACTTCTGCGTGCTCGAGGCGTTGCAGAACGTCCAGAAGTACGCGAGCGCCTCGCGGGTCGTCGTGGGGCTCCACGGCGATGACCGCGGGTTGACCTTCGACGTCGACGATGACGGCAACGGTTTCGAGACATCATCGGTGAAGCAGGGTGCAGGTCTCGTCAACATGCACGATCGATTGGACGCACTGGGCGGTGAAGTCGAGGTGACGTCCCGACCAGGCGCGGGCACACATATTCGCGGCGTGGTTCCCATCCTGAGCAAGGATCGTCCGACGTCTCCCGGCGCGACTCGGCTCGGGGCACTCGCGTCGTGAGTCAGCGCAACGCCTCGCGGTTGGCGTGGGGGATGGGCGTTGTCTGCCTGGCATGCGTGATCGCAAGCCTGGTGCTGCTCGTCCTGGACTGGAAGGCGATCGACTCGCCATACACATCGCAGGCCCCGTGGATCGCGAATGCGATCATTGTCGGCGCACTNNCTGCTCGCTCGCGCGTCCGCAAATAGTTGGGTCGAGTGGCCCACATGGTTCTACAGCCAGACCGGGGGAATCGGCGCGTTCTTGCTCGTCTTCCTGGTCTTCTTCTTCCCAGATGGCAAGTTGCCGACCCCGAGGTGGCGCTGGGTGGCATGGGCCTCGTTTGCAGCTTCGTTGGTGCTCGCTGCGGGATCGATGATCTCCCCCGCCACAACACAGTTGTCTCCGCGACTTCCCAACATCCCTAACCCGATCGTCGTGCCGGCGCTTGGCGGATTGACCAACGGGGCCATTTTCATCATTGCGCCTCTCGTGCTCATCGTGGTTGCGCTGACTGCGATCGTGGTGCGCCTGCGCAAGTCTCAGGATATCGAGCGACGCCAGTTACGGTGGTTCGGGTACGTGGCTGTCGCGTCCCTCATCGTGGTCGTGGCCGGGTATGCGGTTGGGTCTGTCAACGCTTCGCTCGGGAACGATCTGAGCGGTGGCGGATTCGCTTTAGGGCTCGGCCTTGCTATTCCGGCAACGATCGGGCTGGCGGTGATGCGGTACGGCCTGTACGACCTCGACGTGTTCATCAGCCGCGCGCTCGTGTACGGGTCGCTGGCGGTGTTCATCACCGCGGTGTATGTGGGCATCGCCGTGGGGATCGGCACGTTGGTAGGGAGCGGTGGCAAGCCGAATCTCGCGCTCTCGATCGTGGCCACGGCGATCGTGGCGATAGGTTTCCAGCCGGTGCGCGAGCGGGTGCAGAAGGTCGCGAACCGTCTCGTCTACGGCAAACGTGCGACGCCGTATGAGGTATTGAGCGAGTTCTCGGGACGCGTTGCTGACACCTATGCCGCCGACGAGGTGCTGCCGCGTATGGCTCGGGTCCTCCAGGAGGGAACCGGCGCCGAGTCGGCGACGGTGTGGTTGAGAGGGACGGCCGAACTGCGTGCGGCAGCGACCTTTCCCGACACGATGGCGATGCACGAGGTGGTCGCGATGACCAACGGCAATCTGCCGTCGCTGGGCGACGCAACCCGGGCAGTGGAGGTGCGCCATCAGGGTGAGTTGCTCGGTGCATTGAGCGTCACCAAGCGCAGAGGCGAGGCACTGACACCGATCGAGCAGAAGCTGGTGGACGACCTCGCNNCGGCGCCTGGAACGCAACCTCCACGACGGTGCGCAACAACATCTCGTTGCACTGAAGGTGAAGCTGGGGTTGGCTGAGATGCTCCTCGGGCGCGATCCGGTGAAGGCGGCTGCGACGCTTGAGCAACTCAAGGGCGATGCTGACGAAGCGTTGGAGACATTGCGTGACCTGGCCCGGGGGATCTACCCGCCACTGCTCGCGGACAAGGGGCTCGTGGTGGCGCTGCAGTCGCAGGCGCGCAAGGCCACGGTTCCTGTCACCGTCGAAGCCGAGGGAGTCGAGCGCTACCCGCAGGACATCGAGGCGACGGTGTACTTCTGCGTGCTCGAAGCCCTGCAAAACGTGCAGAAATACGCGAGCGCAACCGCGGTCGTCGTGAGGCTTCGCGATGACGAGGGGGCGCTGCACTTCGAAGTGGCAGACGATGGCAGAGGCTTCGACACCGCGACCGTGAGGAAGGGTGCCGGGCTGACCAACATGAGTGACCGTGTGGACGCCCTGGCCGGCGCTGTGGAGGTGACGTCGCGAGCCGGAGGCGGCACGCGGATTCGAGGCAGTGTACCGGTGCCGGCTGCGGTGGTGGCAGCGTGAGCGATCGCGCAGCGGTGAGGCTTGCGTGGGGCATCGGTACGTGCTGTGTCGCTGCGGTGGGCGTCAGCCTGGTGCTCGTCGCACTCGACTGGCGGGTGATCACATCGCCTGACGCCGCGCTCCTCTCGAGCTTCCTGAGCGCGATTGTCGTGGCGCCACTCGGGGTGTTGATCGTCAACCGCCGTCCTCATCACGGGATCGGATGGCTGCTCCTCACGGTGGCGGCGGTGCAGGCCGTCAGCCTCGTGACCACGTTTACCGCGATCAGGGCTCTGCTCAGTGGTGCGGGCACGACGAGTTGGGTCGAATGGCCGGCGTGGTTGGGGGGCTGGACGTCCTTCCTGAGTCTGTGCATGCTGATCGTCGTCGCGCTGCTCTTTCCGGATGGAAGGTTGCCCAGCAGGCGGTGGCGGTGGATCGGTCGCGCCGTGGTCGCATATTTCGCCGTCGTTCTCATCATGAGCATATTCAGCGGAGGCACGACTCAGCCGGCATCGAGTTTGCCGAGCATTCCGGCGCCGTTCGCCATTGCACCACTGAGCGGCCTCAACGCTGGAAACGGAAGCACTCCGCTGGACGTGCTGTGGCTGGGGTTGCCTCTGGTGATCGGGGCAACAGCATGGGCGTTGATCGTCCGGCTGCGGCGTGCGAGTGGGATGGAACGTCAGCAGCTGAAGTGGTTCGTGTACATAACCGGCGTACTCGCCGTCATGGTCGTCCTCTCATACCTTCTGAGCAATGTCCGGCCCACGTGGATAGCGGCAGTCATGGGCGAGTCGCTGACGTATGGGTTCCTCGTCGTGCTGCCGGTCACCATCGGCGTGGCGATAATCGGCTACGGCCTNNTTCATCACCGCCGTGTACGTGGGCATCGCGGTGGGAATCGGGACGCTGGTGGGGAGCGGCGGCAAGCCCAACCTGGCGCTGTCGATCCTCGCGACAGCCATCGTGGCGATCGGGTTCCAGCCGGTGCGCGAGCGAGTGCAGAAGGTGGCGAACCGACTTGTGTACGGAAAGCGAGCGACACCCTACGAGGTGCTGAGTGAGTTCTCCGGTCGGGTGGCCGAGACGTACGCCGCCGATGAGGTGCTGCCCCGTATGTCGCGCGTGCTGCAGGAAGGGACGGGAGCCGAGTCGGCGACCGTGTGGTTGCGAGGAATCGGCGAGCTGCGTCCGGCGTCGACGTACCCGGACAGCATGGCGATCCAGTCATCGTTGCCGATGCGCGATGGAGCGCTGCCGGCTCTCGGCGACGCCACCAAGGCGGTTGAGGTGCGCCACCAGGGCGAGTTGCTCGGGGCGTTGAGCGTGACCAAGCGTCGCGGGGAGAGCCTGACGCCGATCGAAGAGAAACTCGTCGATGACCTTGCCCACCAGGCGGGCCTCGTGCTCAAAAACGTCGGTCTCAGTGCGGACCTCCAGGCGCGGCTCGACGAGCTCCGGGCGTCACGCCAACGGCTGGTGCAGGCGCAGGACCTGGAGCGACGGCGCCTGGAACGCAATCTTCACGATGGTGCTCAGCAACACCTCGTCGCGCTCAAGGTGAAGCTGGGCCTCGCCGAGATGCTCCTTGATCGCGACCCCGCGAAGGCCATGGCGACGCTGGAACAGCTCAAGGGCGACGCCGACGAGGCGCTCGAGACGTTGCGTGACCTGGCGCGCGGGATCTACCCGCCGCTCCTCGCCGATAAGGGGTTGGTGGTGGCGCTCGAATCGCAGGCGCGCAAAGCTATCGTCCCAGTGAGTGTGCGCGCTGATGGTGTGACGCGCTACTCGCAGGATGTCGAGGCGACCGTGTACTTCTGCGTGCTGGAGGCCTTGCAGAACATGCAGAAGTACGCGCGGGCATCACACGTCGACGTCCAGCTCCATGGGCAAGGCGAGGGCCTGACCTTCGAGGTCAGTGACGACGGCATCGGGTTCGACACCGCGATCGCGAAGAAGGGTGCCGGACTCACCAACATGGCAGACCGGCTTGACGCACTCGGCGGCTCGCTCACGGTGACTTCAACCCCGAGCGGGGGAACCACAATCGATGGAACGTTGTACGTCGGCAGGGCGTCGCCGGCAGGCGTCTGATGTCGGCTCGCGCGACGCCACACATCGAGGCTTCAGCCACGCGGCGGCTGGCGAGGCCGGCAACGGCTTGGGTATCCCTCGCCGTGATCGTTTTGATGTTCGTGGCCTTCGGACTGGTTTTCTATACTCCGATTACTTCGCCGGCATTGTTTCGAGCGACTGGTGGCTTGAGCGCTGCGTTCGTATTCCCCTTCTGCTCGTTTGCGATCGTCGGCGCCGTCATCGCGACACGAAGGCCAGCCAACCCGGTGGGCTGGTTGTGCATGGGCGCAACGGCTGTCCTCGCTCTCGGATCGCTCTCAGGCCTCGTCGGGGCGGTCCTCTACAACGCACACAACGGGTTCGGCAGCTACGTCATGCTGCTCTCGGCGTTGTGGAACGCGCCGGGTGGGAACGTGACGGTGTTGTTCCTCATCATGTTGCTCGTCTTTCCCAACGGCCATTTGCTTTCGCCGAAGTTGCGCTGGCTGGTGTATGCCGTGGTGGGAGTGGGACTGTCGGGGCTCATCTTGTGTGTCATCAATCCGACGCCTGGAGCGCTCGGCGTTGGGGCGATCCCCCAATCTGGCCTCGCCGCTCCGACGAGTGTCCTGGCCATTCCAGGTGCAGCACCACTGGTGAACACACTGAGCAGTCTCTGGAACGTGCTTTCGAATGTGTTCAGCGCAGCCACCATCGTGGCCGTCTTTGCGCGCCTGCGTGGGGCCGATTCCGACACGCGTCACCAGATCAAATGGGTAGCCTCGGCATCGTTGTTCCTGGTGGGGACGATCTTTCTCACGACCTTCCTTCCCAACACGTTCTTTTCCGCTCCCGGTCCACTGGCGGGCACGGGCGTCGCACTGCTGGTGTCACTTGCCGTGCTGGGGGTACCCACTGCAATCGGCGTTGCCGTCCTCAAGTACCGCCTCTACGACATCGACGTCATCATCAGTCGGACCCTTGTCTATGGCGTCCTCGCGGCGTTCATCACCGCCGTCTACATCGGTATCGCGGTTGGCATCGGCACGCTGGTGGGGAGCGGCGGCCAGCCGAATCTCTGGCTGTCGATCGTCGCGACAGTCATCGTTGCAGTTGGGTTCCAGCCCGTTCGTGAGCGTGTCCAGAAGATTGCGAACCGGCTCGTGTACGGGAATCGCGCCACCCCGTACGAGGTGCTCACCGCCTTCTCGGATCAGGTTGCGGAGGCATATGCGGCCGATGAGGTGTTGCCACGCATGGCGCGGGTGCTCCAGGAGGCGACAGGGGCTCAGTCGGCGACTGTCTGGCTCAAGGGTCCCGCAACCTTGCGCCCCGCTGCGACGCATCCGGATGCGGCGACGTCGTCTCCTTTACCACTGCCGATGTCCGGCGGCTCGCTGCCCGAGATCCCGGGGGCGACCGCCTCAGTTCCCGTGGAGCATCAGGGCCGCCTACTCGGCGCGCTGAGCATCGTCAAGCGCAGGGGTGACCCCGTCACCCCCACTGAGCAGAAGCTCGTCGACGACCTCGCCCACCAGGCGGGGTTGGTGTTGAGAAACGTTGGGCTAGCTGCGGAGCTTCGAAACCGCCTCGACGAGTTGCGCAGCTCGCGGCAGCGGCTGGTGCGCGCCCAGGACGAAGAACGTCGCCGTCTCGAACGCAATCTGCACGATGGCGCCCAGCAACACATCGTGGCGCTGAAGGTCAAGCTGGGACTGGCGCAGATGCTCGCCGCCACATCACCGGAGAGAGCGCGATTGACGGTGGTGCAGCTGAAGGCGGATGCCGATGAGGCACTCGAAACCCTGCGTGACCTGGCGCGAGGGATCTACCCACCGCTGCTTGCCGACAAGGGGCTGGTGGCGGCGCTGGAATCACAGGCACGCAAAGCGACCGTGCCGGTCCGCGTGGACGCCGAGGGGGTGGAGCGATACGCACAGGACGTGGAGGCGACGGTGTACTTCTGCGTGCTCGAGGCNNCAGAACGTGCAGAAGTACGCGAAGGCGTCCCGCGTTGGGGTGCGGCTTCGTGGTCAGGAGGGCGGGCTGACGTTCGAGGTCGAGGACGACGGCGCCGGCTTCGACACCGCCACGGTGACGAGAGGTGCGGGACTCACCAACATGGTCGATCGAGTCGAAGCCCTCGGCGGCAATGTCGACGTGACCTCAGCACCTGGCTCAGGGACCTTCGTATCCGGGAACGTCCCCGCACCGATTCGCGAGGCGGTTCCTGCCTGACACGCGCTACGCCGATGTTGCTGAGGCCCACGCCTCCGCGAGCCGGTCGGGACTGAAGTCGGACTTGGATATGAACCCGGCTGCTCCGGCTTCTGCAGCGCGAGGCCCGTATTCGTCGGCCTCGTAGGTGGAAAGGACCAGCACCACGACCGGCCTGCTCTCCTCCACGCTCGCCAGGATCTGACGGGTGGCGTCGAGCCCGCTGATGCCCGGCAGGTTCACATCCATGAGGACGAGGTCGGGGCGAAGATCGCGCGCCGACGTGACCGAGTCCTCGCCGGTCTCCACCTCGCCGACCACCTCGAAGCCGTCGGTGAGCTCGACGACCGTCCTCGCGACATCGCGAAACGGCGCCTGGTCATCGACGATCAACACTCGCACACTCATTTGAACACCTCGAACGGTATCCCGATGCCGGCAGACTGGCAAGCGTATTTGCCCCACACTTCAGGTGATGCAGGCACCCGGCAGGTGCTCACCCCTATCCTCACTGCGTGCCGATCCGTGTCGTCCTCGCCGAGGACAACTACCTGCTGAGGGAGGGTATCCGGCAATTGCTGGAGACCACAGACGAGATCGAACTGCTCGCGAGCTGCAGCGATCTCCCGGGGCTGGAGCGGGCGATCGAGGAACACAGCCCGTCGGTCGTGATCACCGACATCCGGATGCCGCCGACCGGGACCGACGAGGGCCTGCGAGCCGCCGATCGGCTGCGCGCCGAGCGGCCGGACGTGGGCGTTGTCGTTCTCAGCCAGTACGCGGAGCCCGAGTACGCGCTGGCGCTGCTCGAGAAAGGCGCGAGCGGGCGCGCCTATCTCCTCAAGGAGCGCGTGTCGGACATCGACCAGCTGGTCGGTGCCGTTCGCGAGGTGGCACGCGGAGGGTCGGTGATTGACCCGAGGGTCGTCGAGGTGCTCGTCGCGGCGCGCACAGCGGTGCGCGACTCGCCGATCGCTCAGCTCACGCCTCGCGAGCGCGACGTGCTTCAGCAGGTTGCGATGGGGAAGAACAACGCGGGCATCGCAGCAGCGCTGTTTCTCACCGAGCGAGCCGTTGAGAAGCACATCAACGCGATCTTCTCCAAGCTCGACCTCTCCGAGGAGCCCGACGTGCATCGTCGCGTCAAGGCTGCGCTCGTCTACCTCGCGTCGCAGCGATAGATCAGTCGCGCTGCTCAGCATCGCGGGCGCCGACCAGGACGGACATGTTGCCCATCGGGTGCTTGTTCTCGCGCATCAACTGGTGCGCGAGCCCGACCTCGTTGAAAGCGAACGTCCTCGAGAGACAGGGATCGACCTCGCCGCTCGCCACCATCGCGTTGTAGGCGGCGCACTCCTGGTCGTTCGCGAAGTGCGAGCCCTGAAGGCGCTTCTGGCGCATCCACAGATAACGCAGATCAACGGCTGCGTGGTACCCCGTCGTGCCCGCGCAGATGACCACCATTCCGCCGTTATCGCAGACGAAGATCGAGGTCGGGATGGTGTCCTCGCCCGGATG
This sequence comes from Candidatus Dormiibacterota bacterium, assembly GCA_003136295.1. GTDB lineage: Bacteria > Chloroflexota > Dormibacteria > Aeolococcales > Aeolococcaceae > Palsa-851. The sequence continues at coordinate 4,136 of PLDZ01000099.1, read as the reverse complement.
CTCGAAGACGATTCTCGGGTTCCGGCGTTCACCCAGGACGTCCCACAGGGCTTTGCCGAAGGCGCGAGCGCCCGCGGTCCATGTGGCGAACGCTGCGTCGTCTCGCCAGTCGGGGATCACGCCCCAGTGCGAGAAGTCACGCCTGTCGATGTACCCGCGTGCGCCGAGGTCCATGCAGTACTGCCCCCTCTCGGGACCGGATGTCACCGCGATCGGGATTGCTCCCTTGGCTCGGGCGATCTGGATTGCCTGCGAGCCGAGGCCGCCGGAGCCGCCCCAGACCAGGACGACGTCATGCTCGCGAACCGTGTGCGGGTCCCACGAGCAGAGCATTCGATACGCAGTCGCGCCCACCAGCGTGGACGCAGCCGCAGCGGCCCAGCTGAGACGTGGCGATTTGGGGAGCAGTTGGTGGGCCTGAACGAGCGTGTACTGCGCGAAGCTTCCCCAGTTGGTTTCATACCCCCAGATCTGGGCGCTCGGCGCGACGATCGGGTCGCCGCCATCGGTGATCCATGGGTCGGCGGCATCCCAGACGCCGCAATGCGCCACCACGTGGTCGCCGATACGAACGCTGTCGACGCCCTCGCCCACCGCCCAGACGATGCCCGATGCATCGCTGCCGCCGATATGGAAGTCCTCGGCCTCTCCCGCCTTGCGGCGGGCTGCGATGACATCCACCGGTCGCCCGAGCGCCGCCCAGACGTTGTTGTAGTTGACCCCCGCGGCCATGACGTGGACAAGGACCTGTCCCGGGCCCGGCCGCGGCGTTGACACGGTCTCGATCGCGAACGCGGTCAGCGGGTCGCCGTATCGCTCGGGTCGGATCAGCTGGGCGTGCATCCGCGCGGGGACGTCGCCAAGGCGCGGCATCGAGCCGACGTCGGTCAGCTCCTGGATGGGCATGCGGCCTCGGACGATACACGGGCCGTCGGGTCCGGGTGGACGCCCGCGCCATCGCTAGGAATCGGTGCGATAGCGCCAGACTGAAGGGAACGCGACCGCCGCGGCGCCGAGTCCCACCAGGCAGAGTGCACCACCGGTGACGATCGCAACCTCGGCGCCGAAGGCGTTCGCAACGACACCGGTCTCGACGTCGCCGAGGTTGGGGCCACCGACAACCACCATGAAGTACAGCGATGTGAGCCGGCCGCGCAATTCGTCGGGGGCAATCCGCTGCATGATCGTCGTCCGGCACACGGCGCTGAAGCTGTCCGCCCCACCGGCGACGGCGAGCAGGAGCAGCGCGACCCACAGCGTCTGTGTGAACCCGAAGGCGATGATCACGACGCCCCAGACCACGATGGCGACGACGATGATGCGCCCGAGCCGTTTGGACCGAGCCACCGCGCCGCTGGTCAGCGCCGCGATCACCGCTCCCGCCCCGGGGGCGGCGTAGAGCAGCCCGAGACCTTGCGCTCCGGCGTGGAACGTCGTCGCCGCGAGCACCGGAAACACCGCTCGCGGGAGGCCGAAGATCATCGCTGCAAGATCCATCGCAAACCCGCCGAGAATCACGGGCTGGCGGCGGGCAAAGCTCAGGCCACGCAGGATCGCCGCCACCGGGCGCTCATGCTCGAGGGCCGAGCGGCCCTGGGGTGGGAGGAGCGCCACCGCGGTGAGCGCCGCCCCGAAGGTGATGACGTCGGCTGAATAGGCCGCCGGCAGGCCGAGATGAGCGATCACCAGGCCGCCGATCGCGGGGCCCGCGACCAGCGTGGTCTGGAATAGCACGATGTTGAGGGAGAGCGCCCCGGGCAGCCGGTCGACCCCGACGAGGTTCGGAATGATCGCCGTGCGAGTGGGCGCGTCGACCGCCCCGACCAGGGCCGCCAGCGCGACCACCGCGTAGATCGCGAGCAGTGGTGGGTGACCGGTAAACGCTCCCACGGCGAGGAGCGCTGAGCACGACGCGAGGCCCAGCTGGGTCACGATCAGCACGCGACGGCGGTCGAAGCGGTCGGCGATCGCACCGCCGGCGAGCGAGCCGCACACCAGCGGAACTGCCTGCACGATGCCGAGCAATCCCACGTCCAGGGCGGAGCGCGTCAGCGAGTACACCTGGAATGGGACGGCGACCGTTGTTATCTGCCGTCCAATCAGCGAGATGAGCTGACCACCCCAGAGGCGGCGAAACGGCCCCGACTCGCGCAGCGACCTCGCGTCGACAGCGAGGGTTCGAAAGGCGCGGCTCGCGATCGGACGGCGCTCCGGTACGGCGGTCAGCCCGCCCTCGGGGATCAACTCCGGGTCGGACTGACCCGGCTCGGGTGTCAGCCCCTCAGACATACCGTGTCCGGTGCATGCCCCGCCCACACTCTGGATCGCACCGGGGCAACGCTATCCTGTCGGCCGATGTTCACGACGGCTCCGTCTGTCTCGCCGCTCGCGACATGACCGTGCGCGACACCTGGAATCCCACGCAGTACGAGCGTTTTCGCGCCGANNCGCGAGCAACCCTTTCATGACCTGGTCGCGCTGATCACGAGACGCCCCGCCGGCCGCGTCGTCGATCTCGGCTGCGGCACCGGGCAGTTGACGGCGAGCCTGCATCGCGAGCTCGCCGCGGCGGCAACGCTCGGGGTCGATTCATCGGGTGCAATGCTCGAACGCGCTCACACGCTCGAGGTCGACGGGCTGACGTTCACGCGCGGCGACATCGCCGTGTGGGAGCCGCAGGCACCCTTCGATATCGTCTTCTCCAATGCGGCGCTGCAGTGGGTGGGCGACCACCGGACGCTGTTTCCGCGCCTGAAAGCGATGCTCGTTCCCGGCGGCGAGCTCGCCGTGCAGGTGCCCGCAAATTTCGATCACGTGTCCCACAGGCTCGCGGCCGAGATCGCTCGCGAAGAGCCGTTCATCGGTGCGATGGAGGGATGGACGCGGACCTTCGCGGTGCTACCTCCAGAAGAGTACGCGGCGTTGCTTCACGAGCTGGGCTTCGTGGCGCAGTCGGTACGCCTGCAGGTGTATGGCCACCTGCTCGAGTCGCCGGATGCCGTTGTCGAGTGGGTTCGCGGCACGCTCCTCACCGACTATGAGTCGCGCATGCCGGTGGCGATGTACCAGGATTTCGTCGCACGGTACCGCGATCGGCTCCGCATCGCACTCGGCGATGAGCGGCCGTACTTCTACCCGTTCAANNCCGCATGGAGATCAAGCGTCTTGACCTTGGGCACCTGTACGTCACGGCGAACGCCTGGCCGGTGCACGGCTACGTCATCCTCCACGAGCAACTCGGCGTTGTCCTGGTCGACACCGGGTGCGGTGGACCCGATGAGGTGCTCCGCTCCTACAAGGTGGTGAACCGCACGGTCGCCGACGCCCTCGCCGACCACGGGCTCGCGCCCGTCGACGTGAAGCTGGTCATCAACACGCACCTGCATTTCGACCACTGCGGCCAGAACCCGGCGTTCGCGCACGCACCGTTGATGGCCCAGCGTGCCGAATACGAACGGATCCTTCGCGACCGTGATGAGGTCACCGAGTGGATTGAGGCGTCAGGGATGCGGTTCGAGCTGCTCGATGGCGACACCGAGCTCGCCGGCGACCTCCGTATCGTGACCACGCCCGGGCACACGTCCGGGCATCAGTCGGTGGTCGCGACCACCGGCATGGGGACCGAGCTGTTCATCGGTGACGCCGCCTACACCCGCGCGGTCTGGAATCACGCGGATCGTGCGCATCTGCCGGACGGACAGGCCGCGGATATCGATGTGTGGCATCGATCGCTCACCAACCTCAGGGCACTTGAGCCCGCGAGCGTGCACTTCTGCCACGACGGGTGAGGCAGATCGATGATCAGCGGATCACGCGATGGCGTCGATGATCTCCTGGCGCAGGCCCGGGAATGTCGCGAGGTAAGCACGCCGATCCGCCTTGAGCTTCTCGACGAGCGCGCGGTACTCGTCCATCCGGCCCTGGCGCTCGTACAGCTTTCGGGGCTGGAGGATCTCCGGATCGTCGATGCCGGGAAGCAGGGACGCCACCTCGTAGCCGAAGTCGGGATCCCGCTCCCACTCGATGGTGCCCTCCGAGATCGCCTTGACAATGGCGCTCGAGTACGGGATGGACACGTTCTTGCCGCGCTCGTCCTCTTCGGTGCCGCCGACGCGGCCCGTGTTGAGCAGATAGAC
>PLDZ01000246.1 GCA_003136295.1 Candidatus Dormiibacterota bacterium | reverse complement strand
TGGTTGGCCTGCTCGGCCAGCCGCGCCCCGATCGCCAGGGTTGCCATGCGCCGGGCGATGCGCCGCAGCGGGAGCTGTCTGGCGTCGGGGTCGTCGACTTCGTGCAACGCCCGGAGCTGGACGTCGATGCGTTGCAGCGCGTCGATGAGCACGCCACCCAGCGGCGCCACGGCTCCGCCGCTCGACACGGCCTCGGCGCGGCGTTCGGTATCGCCAAGGTAGCCTGGGAGCGCGCCGTGCTCGATAGCGCGCTGCACATCGAGTGCGATCACGTTGCCCGATCCCTCCCAGATCGCGTGCACGTACACGTCGCGCAGGAGTCGCGCGTCCGGCCAGTCTTCGATGAACCCGTTGCCACCGCGGACCTCCATGCCTTCGGTGGCGCAGACGCGCGCGCGTTCGGTGCCGTGCATCTTGAACAGCGGCGTCAGCATTCGCAGCGCTGACCCCGCTTCTTGATCGCCGGAGTCCGCGGCGTCGGAAAGCTCTGCGACACCCATTGCGGCGGAGAGCCCGGCAACCGAGTCCACCACGAGGTCCGCCAGCGTGTCGCGCATCAACGGATGCAGGTCGAGGCGGCGTCCGAAGGTCGATCGACCGGCCGTGTGGGTCAAGGCCTCGAACGCGCTGCGCCGCATGGCGCCAGCGGTCGCGGTCGCGATGCCGATCCGGGTGGCGTTGACCATGTCCATCATCTGCGGCAGACCGCGGTCCATCGCGCCGACCTGCCAGGCGAAGGCGTCGCCCAGGCCGACCTCGGCGGAGGCCATCGCGTGCGTGCCGAACTTCTCCTTGAGCCGGTGGATGACGAACGAGTTGCGCGTGCCGTCCTCGAGCAGTCGTGGCATGAGGAAGAGACCCAGCCCTCGCGGCCCCGGCGGCGCTCCCTGCGGTCTCGCGAGCACGAGGATGAGGTCGCTGTGCGCACAGCTCGCGAACCATTTCTCACCGGAGAGGCGCCAGGTGCCGTCGCCCGCCGGAGTCGCGACGCTCTTATTGGCGCCGACATCCGATCCGCCGGCCTTCTCGGTCAGGAACATCGCGACCGTCAGGTGATTGCCGGTGTCGTCGGCGATGCCCGGAACGAAGCGCGCGGCCAGAGCAGCGTCATTGCGTTCAAGGCACCGCGCCGCGGCGTCCATCATCCCGATGGGACATCCGGTGATCGCCTGGTCAGACTCGAGCAGGAGATACAGCATCGCGGTGACCAGACTTCGCGGCGCGCGCTCGGGAAGCCCGCGCCATCCCGGCGCATGGGCGGCGCGAACGGCGCCAAATGCGAGCACCGTCGCTTCGAGCTCCCGGTACGCCGGATGGAACTCGATCTCGTCGATGCGCTCGCCGCGTCCGTTGTAGGAGCGCAGCACCGGCGGGTGCCGGTCCGCAGTCCTTGCGAGCGGCTCGATGACCTGAGGCACGAGCGACCCGAGTTCGCGGAGCGCTCCGTCTGCGATCGGCCAGAGCGCCTCGCCGACCGTCCGGCGAGTCAGCCAGCGCAGATGCTCGTCGGGCAGGTACCAGTCGGATGCATCGGCGGCCGGGATGTACTCCACCCCGGGGTCAGATGGCAGCATCGATCCCACGATAGCGCGCCCCGCTCGGTCACCACAGACCACGGGCTTCGAAGACCCGTTTGAGGGTGCGCGGGCGGTCGGTCATGATGCCGTCGACCCCGAGGTCGAGGAGACGCTCCATCTGCGTCTCGTCGTCCACCGTCCACACGTGCACGGGAAGCCCGGCGCGGTGAGCCGCCTTCACAAAGCGCCGGTCGATGCGCAGCTTGCCCCACCGCTGCGGCACCTGGAGGCAGTCGGCGTGGAACCGCGGCATGATTCCCGTCCTCGATGCGGCGTACGCCATCACGCTGGCAGCCTGACCCATGGACGAGCAAATGCGTCCTCGCGCCAGCGCCCGGATGCGAGCCACCCGGTGGTCGGAGAACGACCCGATGCACACCCGGTCGAACGCGTTGAGGCGGCTGATGATTGCGACCAGCGGCGCGACGGTGTCATCCGCCTTGGCGTCGATGTTGAGCGACACGTCGTCCCAGCGCGTCAGCAGCTCCTCGAGCGTCGGAATAACGACTCCGGTGCCGCGAAACGGGAAGGTGAGCCCCCCGTCCAGGCTGAACGTGTACCCGGCGTCGGCCTCCCGAACTTCTGCGAGGGAAAGCCGGCTGATCCTTCCGGCATGATCGGTGAGGCGGTCCAGGCTGCTGTCATGGAAGGCGAGCAGGACGCCGTCGCCGGTCACGTGGACGTCCGTCTCGAGGTACCGGTACCCCATCGCCACCGCGGCCTCGAAGGCGGGCAGGGTGTTCTCGGGGGCCTCGCCGCCGCCCCCGCGATGGGCGAAGGCGATCGTGTTCGATCTCTCGAGAAAAGAACGCTGGACCATGGACGTGGCCGTCAGGGTAGCCGGAGCGGTCGCTAGCGCACCCAGGTTCCCGCGCCGGACAGCGCGCTGAAGAGCGGGCGCTGAACGCGCCCGTCGGCGACGCACACGGCTCCGACGCCGCGGAGCCGCGCCTCGCGGCTGGCGCGGAGCTTGACCCGCGCCCTCCCTCCGATGGCCGGAATGAGGTGCTCCGCGTCACTGGTCGAGAGCCGTCCGATGAGGCTCGTCTCGTCGGACGGATCCCGGAGGAGGCCCGGCGTGTCGGCGAAGATCATCAGCACACTCGCCCCCATGGCAACGGCGATCTCGGCGGCGAGGCGGTCCCCGTCGACGTTGATCGCGGTCCCGTCCTCGGCGGCGATCGGCGGGCAGATCACCGGCGTCACCCCGGCTGCGAGCAACCGGCCGAGGAGTACCGAGTCGACCGAGTCGATGCTCCCCACATGGTTGTTATGGAGCACCTTGGTGCGGCCGTTCTCTCGAATGCGCAGGGCGGAACGCCGTGTGCCCCGCACCAGGCCGCCGTCGAGACCGCACATGCCGAACGCGTTGACGCCGAGCTGCCGGAGCCGCTCGACGATTCGCTTGTTCGCTCTGCCCGCGTACGCCATGAGGAAGTGGTCCATGGTCGTCGCGTCGGTGAATCTGCTCACGTCGCCGCGTTCCGATTCGACCATCCGTGGCGGGGTGCCGAGACGGGTGGAGAGGTCGTCGAGCGCCCTGCCGGCGCCGTGGACGACCACGGTCTGTTCGGTGGTGGTCGCGATGTCCTCGAGGAGCGGGTCGAGCCGGCGGATGCTGCCGCCGATCTTCACGACGATCATCAGATCGGGTACAGGCCGCCGAACTCGAGACCCAGTGTCTCCGGGAGCCCGTGCCGAACGTTGCATGCCTGCACCGCCTGACCGGCCGATCCCTTGACGAGATTGTCGAGCGCGGCGGTGACGACCACGCGGCGCGAATACGCGTCGCGCTCGAAGCTGACATCGCAATAGTTCGTGCCAGCCAGGAGCTTCGGAGAGGGAGAGCGGTGCAGCCCGGTCCGCGACTTGACGATGCGGACGAACGGCTCCGATGCGTAGCGCGATCGATACACCCGCCAGAGCTCCCGCTCGTCGANNGCCGAGGTGGAGCTCCTGGACGATCTCGGCGGTGTGTCGGTGACCCGTGGGTGCATACGAGCGGGTCTCGCCGCTGCGATGCGCATGGTGGGTCGCCTCGCTCGCCTGCGCACCGCCCGCTGAGGAGCCGACCTTCGCTTCCACGACGAGGGGAATCGCCGGGTCGAGCAGCCCGGCGCACGCCAACGGGGCAAGACCGAGGATGGACGCTGTCGCGAGACAGCCCCCGGCCGCGATGAGCGACGCCGACGCGATCTCGGCGCGATGCATCTCGGCGAGGCCGTACACGGCGCCATCGAGCAACTCGGGCGATGGGTGGGTCCAGCCGTACCAGCGCGGATAGTCCTCGGGGTCGCGCAGCCGGAAGTCCGCGCCCAGGTCGAACACGACCGGCGCTGCCGCACGGAGTTGATCGATGGCTCCGCTGGATTCGCCATGGCCCATTGCCGCGAAGACGACGTCGGCGTCGCACAACGTGTCGCGTGGCGAGAAGCGCAACTCGGTCCGGCCGCGCAGCGGCGGGTGGACCGACGCAACCGGCTTGCCGGCGAGCCGCTCCGACGTCACCTGGACCACCTTGACGTCGGGGTGGCCAGCCAGGAGGCGCAACACCTCGCCGCCCGTGTAGCCGGCGCCCCCAACGACGGTTGCGCGAATCATCCTGCCCCCAGGGCGGCTTCGAGCACCGACATTGCGCGCTCCAGCTCCGCAATCGAGATGTGCTCGCGCGGCGTATGGTCGAGCTGGGAGTTGCCCGGGCCGTAGGCCACCGCATGGCAACCCCATGCGGGCACGAGGACATTGAGGTCGGACGTCCCGGTCTTCAGCTTGAATCGTGGCGTGCCGCCGTGGGTGCGGATGGCGCGGACGAAGCCGCGTGCGAGGGGACTTCCGCGGTCGGTGCGGACACCGGGTTCACGCCCCACAACGCTCACAGCGGCGGCCGGCTCGCCCGCTCGCGCGACCTCGACGAGTTGGTCCACGTCGTAACCGGGTGGAGTCCGGACACCGAGATCCACGCTCGCCCGATCGTTGAGCCCGTCAGTCGACGAGTCGAAGCGGAGCACCCGGACGTCGACGCGGTCGAACACTCCCGCGTCGCCGTTCGACTGCGCTGCGCCGTCCACCAGCGCGCGAACCACGTCGATGCAACGGTCGGGCGCGCTCGGCTCGCGGCCCGCACCGTGCGCGTGCGGCTGATCGACACTCACACGCAGCCGTAGGCTCCCCTTGTATCCGATGGTCACCGCGTCCCACCCGCTCGGCTCGAGAATGACCAGGGACGACGGAGCCGCCATCGACTCAGCGATGTGGCGAGCTCCACGCGAGGACGTTTCCTCCTCGACGGCGCCCACGATCACGAAGCGCCGCGGGCCGGCGCGCGGCTGCCGGCTCACCGCGGCGATCGCGGTCGCGAGCGGCCCCTTGGCGTCCACTGCCCCGCGTCCGTGGAGCAGATCGCCGTCACGGCGGACGTCGATGTGCCCCGGGACCGTGTCCAGGTGTCCGACGAGTGCGATCGTCTCAGGGCCGTCGCCCCACGCGGCGACGACATTGCCTGCCACGTCGACGTCAACATCGAACCCGGCGCGCAGGAGGCGCGAGACGAGCAGCGATGCAAGGGCGTCCTCCTCGCCGCTCGCGCTGGGCACGGACAGCATCGCACTCAGCAACTCCGCAACGTCGATCCGCGTGCCGGTCGCCACGCCTGGTCCTGTCGCCACCTCAACCTCCAACCGCAACTGGCGCTCCGCGCGCGACCTCGCGAACGTGGTCGGCGACGCGTCCGGGGATATCGACGCCGGTCACCTCGATCGAATTCTTGAACTCCATCGTCGCGTTGACCTCACTGACGACCAGACGATCGCGGTCCTCGAGCAGATCGATGGCAAGCACTCCGCCTCCCACCGCCGCGGCAGCTTCCAGCGAGAGCCGGCGCAGCGTGTCGTCGACCGGGCAGTCGCGCGTGGAGGCGCCACGGGCTGTGTTGGTGACCCAGTGCTCCGATTCGCGATAGATGGCGCAGATGACCTCATCGCCGACGACGAACGCACGGATGTCGCGCCCGGGCTTGTCGATGTGCCGCTGGATATAGAAGATCGAATGCTCCGGGCCGCCGAGCACGGCCTTGTGCTCGAGCAGTGCCTCGGTGGCATCGCGATCGTTGAGCTTCGCCAGCAGCCTGCCCCACGACCCGGTCAGCGGCTTCACCACGACCGGGTAACCGAGATCCTCGGCCGCGCGGAGCGCCGCCTCCGGGGTGAATGCAATCGCCGTGGCGGGCGTGGGAACGCCCGCGGCCGCCAGCGCTGCCGATGTGTCGAGCTTGCTGGCGCACGTGGCAGCGACGGCATGACGGTTGACAGTGGGAATACCCCACGATTCGAGAACACGCGTCACCGCCAGCCCGCGTGTCTGCGAGATGCTCCGCTCGAGCACGGCGTCCCATCGCCTGACGGGGTGGGCGAGGGTGAACGTCAGCTCCCGGTCATCAACGATCTCGACGTCGACGCCGCGATACAGGAGGGCGTCGCGAAGCAACTTCTCCTCGACGCGGATCCGTGAGCACAGCAGGCCGATGCGCATCTGATCACTCACCCCAGTCGACTTCTTCGGGCGGAGCCAGCACGAAGCGTGGAGGATCGAGTCCGACCACCTCGAGCTCGGCGTTGCACTCCGGGCAGGTCACGACCTCGCCGCGCTCGACGCCGTCGTCGACGCTGACCTGCGCATCGCATTCAGGACACACGTCGTTCCTCCTCGAGGGCAGCCCAGCCGCCCCGCCTGATCAGATCGACCAGTGAGCCGGCTTCGATGATTTGCAGCGCGACGCCCGACGGCGGCTCGCCGTGCAGCGTCGACGTCGCCGTCGTGATCGTCCCCGTGAGTGCGTCGACGCTCACCCGGTCGCCGTCCCGGAGGACATGGTGCGCATCCGCGCAACGGATCACCGGCAAGCCGATGTTCACCGCATTGCGATAGAAGATGCGGGCAAAGCTGGCCGCGATCACCGCCGCGACACCATTGCGCTTGATGGAGAGCGGCGCGTGTTCGCGCGAGCTGCCGCAGCCGAAGTTGCGCCCGGNNGCGTCGGGATCGGTGGTGACGTTGTACCGCCCGGGCATGATCGCGTCGGTGCTGATCCCATCGCCGAGCAGGAATACGCGGCCGCTCATGCGACAGCCGCCAGCGCAGCGGGGTCGGTGATCGCGCCTGCCAGGGCGGATGCGGCTGCCACCGCCGGTGATGCCAGGAAGATCTGTGCGTCCGGACTGCCCATGCGGCCGGGATAGTTGCGATTGCTCGTCGAGAGCACCCGCTCCCCGGGGCCGACCACGCCATGCTGGCGCCCCAGGCACGGCCCACATCCGGGATTCAGAACGAGCGCACCGGCTCGCGCGAAGATCTCGATGTAGCCGGCGCTGAGTGCCTCGAGGTAGACCCCGCGCGACGCCGGGACGACGATGGTCCGCGTGGTTGGATGCACCGTGCGACCCGAGAGGATCGAGGCTGCGATGGCGAGGTCGCTGAGGCGGCCGTTGGTGCAGCTGCCGATGAAGACCTCGTCGAGGGGCGTGCCGGAGACATCGTCGATGTCGTGCACGTTGTCGATGCTCGGGTGCACCGCCACCTGCGGTCGCAGCCGTTCAGCGTCGACGACCAGCGTCTGCGCGTAGCCGGCACGGATCGGGTGCAGGTCGATGGGCTCGCCGCCTGAGTGGGCGAACGTGACCGCGTCGGGTTCCACGATTCCGGTCTTGGCGCCGAAGTCTGTGCTCAGGTTGCAGAGCGTCAGGCGCTCGTCCACGCTCATCGCGGCCACCGCGTCGCCGCCCCATTCCACCGCGCAGTAGTCGGCACCGTCGGCTCCCATCTGCGCAATGACGTGCAGCGCAAGGTCCTTCGCGTAGACACCGTGGGGAAGTGCGCCGCGCACCTCGATGCGGACCGTCTCGGGGATGCGGAACCAGGTCTTTCCGGTGGCGAAGACCACGCCGATGTCTGTCGACCCGAGGCCGGTCGCGAAGCAGCCGAGACCACCGTAGGTCGTGCTGTGTGAGTCGGCGCCGACGACGATGCCACCGGGTCGCGCCAGTCGCCGATCGACCATCACCTGATGGCAGATACCCTCCGCGAACAGGTTGGTGATCGAGTGCTCGACGCAGAACTCGCGGATGACCCGGTGCAACTCCGCGGCGGCAACGGTGTTGGCGGGCATGACATGGTCGAAGTTGAAGACGATGCGTGTGGCGTCCCAGAGGGGCAGGTCGAGACTTCTGAACGCCTCGATTGCGAGTGGCCCGGTCACATCGTGGGCCATGGCGACGTCCACCTCGGCGATGACGGTGTCACCCGCATGAACAGGGCGCCCAAGGCGGCGGCTGAACAGTTCCTCGGTGATGGTTCCCATCTCGATCCCCCTTACGCCTGAGCCCAGCTGACAATCAGTTCATCGAGCGTGGCGACGTCGAGCGGGCCGTCGTCACCGCGGCGCTTCACCTCAGCGGTGAGGCTTCGGAGACGGTCATCGTCGAGGCGAACGCCGAGCGCCGTGGCACGATGACCTATCGCATGCCGGCCGGCGAGCCGGTGCCCGGCGAGAATGCTGCGCTCGCGTCCGAACTGCGCTGGATCGAGGACCTCATAGGCGCCCGGATCGACGAGCACCGCCTTGGTATGCATCCCCGCCTTGTGGTGGAATGCGGTCGGCGCCGTCACCGCTGCGTTGAAGGGGACGGCGATTCCGAGGATCTCCGCGAGCATGGCGTCGAGCTCGGGCAGCATCTCGAGGCGGTAGTGCTCGACCAGCTCGGGCTGGACCGTCACCAGCCTTGCCATCATCGCGGAGAGCGGGACGATGCCGTTGCGCTCCCCGATGCCGAGGATGGTCGTGTCCACGTGCGTCGCGCCCGCCTCGAGTGCGGCCAGCGCATTGGCAACCGCACAGCCGGTGTCGTCGTGGGCGTGGAACTCGATGTCGCAGCCGACGTTGCGCCGCACGAGCGACACGAGATCGTGGACCTGCGGCGGGGTGGCGACCCCGACGGTGTCGGCGAGTCCGACGCGATCAACGCCGGCGCGGTCGATCGCGCGATAGATGCGCACCAGGTCGTCGGGATCGGATCGAAACGAATCCTCGGTGCTGAAACGCGCTTGGCGCCCTGCTCCGCGGATCTCGCCGACGACCGCGGTCCCGATCTCGACGATCTCGTCGATGCCCATCCCGTGCGACACGGGCCGGAGCCGTGACGACGTGGCGATCAGGACGTCGACGCCGTCAACCCCGGTGTCGAGGGCGAGTCTCGCGTCGTCGAGGTTGCATCGAACATGCGTGAGCAGTCGAAAGCGCCGCTCGGTCCGAGCCAGAGTGCGGAGATCGGATTCCGATTGCGGTGAAGCCACCGGTGAGGTGAGCTCCATGTAGTCGACGCCGAACCGGTCCAGCGCGGCGGCGATCGCAAGCTTCTGTTCGACGGTGAAATGGGCGAACGCGAACTGCTCGCCCTCGCGGAGCGTGCTGTCGATGATGCGAAACGAGGTGATGCTCATGTCTTCCGAATGTGATGGTGGACAAAAGAAAAGAGCCCCTTCGAGGAAGGGGCTCTTCGCGGAATCTGATCCGGGGCTAACTGGTCGCCGTCACTTCATCCGTGCGCAAAGGAACCCACTCCTCGGGAGCGAGACGGCTTTTTTGGCAAGGCGCATGGATGTCTGCACGACGGCCGAAGCGTAGCAGCGCTCGAGCCGTCGCGTCAACCACCTATCCTTTCGCCAGCCATGCAGAACACGACGGCACCGTCCTGATCACGCCGTGTCGAGGTTCTTGCGCGCGTCGCTCGGCGCTGATTTCGGATACACACCGGGCGAGCAGCCGTCGGACGCAGAAGGCTGGTTGAAGCTCAACAGCAACGAGTCCCCGCTGCCGCCGTCGGCGACTGTGGCCGCGGCGGTGGCGCACGCGGCCGCCGACCTCGCCCGGTATCCGAGCCCGGTGGCCGAGCCGCTGCGGAGCGCGCTTGCTGGTGTGCACGGCCTCGAAGCGGAGCAGGTGTTCGTCGCCAACGGCGCCGATCAGGTGCTCGACTGCTGCTTTCGAGCCTTTGCATCGCCCGGCGACTCGGTGGTGCGGACCGAGCCTGGATACTCGCTGCTCCCGGTGCTGGCGTCGCTCTTCTCGGTCCACGACGATCCGGTGGCGCTCGAACCGGGGGGCTCGCTCCCGCCGGACTTCGCCCGGCGCCCGGCCGCGTTGCGCGTCGTCGTCAACCCGAATTCTCCAACCGGGCACTGGATCGAGCCTGCAGCACTGGAGGCGACTCTGCGCGATGCCGACGGCATCGTCGCGATCGATGAGGCCTACTGTGATTTTGCGCCGGCATCGTGCATTCCACTCCTGGGCGCGCATCCGAACTGGCTGGTCATCCGGACCCTTTCGAAGTCGCATGCGCTGGCTGGACTTCGCGTCGGTTACGCGTGTGGCGACCGAGCTGTGATCGCCGATCTCAACGCCGTGCGCGACTCCTACCCGGTCGATCGTTGTGCGATCGCCGGGGCGGTCGCGGCGCTCGAGGACCGTGCGCATCATCAGTTGATCGTCGACACGGTGCTTCGCGAGCGCGCACGCCTGATCGATCGACTTCGTGCGCTCGGATGGAGCGTGGAGCCCTCCGAGGCGAACTTCGTGTTCGCGTCGCCGCCTCGCGGGCTCACCGCGGCCGCCGTCGCCGCACGCCTGCGGGACGCGCGAATTCTCGTTCGACACTTCGCGCTCCCGGCTCTCGACGAGGCTCTGCGGATCACCGTCGGTGACCGGGAGGCGACCGACCGCGTGCTCGCCGTGATCTCCAGCCTCAACGGGAAAACCTTGAGTGGCACGTAGAATCCCCGCATGACAGGCCTCGACGCGCTACCCCCCGGCGCCTCGGTTCGCGGGCGCGCCGACGGGTTCGCCGACTATCTCGTCGGTCCGGCCTCGCGCCGCCGGCTGATCACCGATCGATTCATCGAGACCTTCGAGGCGTGGGGGTACGGCTTCATGGTCACCCCGCTCATCGAGCCGCTTGACACGATCGCCGCCGGGGTCGGCGGCGCCCAGCAGTCGGCCCTCTTCCGCTTCATGGATTCGGACGGCGCGTTGCTCGCGCTTGTGGGTGAGCGAACCGTCAGCGTCGCTCGCGTGGTCGCCACGCAACTGCACGAGGGACCATTTCCGCTGCGTCTTTGCTATGCGGGCTCTGTGTTGCGCAACCGGGCGCTCAACGCGGGACGGCGACGCGAGAGCCTCCAGGCGGGGTGCGAACTGATCGGCGCTGACGGCCTGGCGGCCGATGCGGAGTGCATCGCGCTTGCTGCGGCGGCGCTCGAGCGCGGGGGCGTCGAGCACATTCAGGTCGATGTCGGGCACGCGGATTTCATTCCCGGGCTGCTGGATTCGGCGGGCCTGGACGCAACGGCCCGCGAGGAGGTGCTCGCCGCGCTGGCGAGACGCGACCTCGTCGCGGTCGAGTCCGCGCTGGAAGGGACCGATGCGGCAGACGCTGAGCGGCGCCTGCTGCTGGCGTTTCCAACGCTTCGCGGCGGGCGCGAGATCCTCGACACCGCCGCCGGTGGACTGCGCGGCGAACGGCCGAATCGCGCGCTCGAGGAGCTCGCCCAGCTGTGGGATCTACTCGACGCGCACGCGATCACGGACCGGGTGCACCTCGATCTTGGCGCCGTTCGTGATTGGGACTACTACACGGGTCCGACGTTTGAGGTGTTCAGCGTGGACTCGGGCTTCGCGCTTGGGTCCGGCGGACGGTACGACGCGCTGCTGTCTCGTTTCGGCGTGCCTTTGCCAGCAACGGGCTTCGTCCTTCACGTTGATCGCTGCCATGACAGCATCGTGCGGCGAACGGGCGCGCTGCCCGAACGCACCGTGCTGCACGTCAGTTGGGAGCGCGATGCGCACGCCGATGCACTGGAACTTGCGCGCGATCTGCGCCGTCGGGGAGTTGCCTGCGCATGCGATCTCGCAGCCGGTGGTGACGGCGGCGTTCAGGTGAGCACCTCCGGAGTGCGCTGGTCGCACGGCGGGCACGAGGAGCACGGCAGCATCGATGCCGCGGTCTTCGCGCTCGGTTCGGGCACGCCATGAAGGGCCTACGGATCGCACTCCCGGGGGGAACCCTGTTCGAGAGCGCGTGCAGTCTTCTGAACGCCGCGGGCGTCGCCCGACTCGATCCTGCCCGATTCGAACGGGAGCTGAGCGTTCGAGACAAAGATGACGTCTACGTGAAGGTGCGACCGACGGATGTGCCCGTGTACGTTGAGATGGGCGGCTGCGAATGCGGCATCGTCGGCAAGGACGTCCTCTGGGAGAGCAGCCGCGAGTGCTACGAGCTCGCTGACCTCGGGTTCGGCGGGTGCCGGCTGGTGCTCGCGGCACCTCGCGACTCTGCGCTGGCGCGCGGGGTGTGGCCGCAGTCCCTGCGCGTTGCGACCAAGTACCCGGTGTCCGCGCGCCGATTCTTCGCTGCACGCTCGTTGAATGTTGTGGTGATCCGCCTGCACGGGTCGGTGGAGCTTGCGCCGCTGACCGGTCTCGCAGACTGCGTGCTCGACATCACCGCGACCGGACGCACGCTGGCGGCGAACAATCTTGTCGAGGTCGTCGAAGCGGGAACGTCCACCGCCCGTCTCATCGCCAACCATGCAGCACTCAAGACCCGCAACGAGTCAGTGGGAGCGCTGGCGGCCGCGTTGCGGCGCGCGGCAGCTGAGCGCCTCACGGCGGGTGCCGCATGAGCATCGAACTTGCCCGCCTCGATGCCGCGCGCTTCCGAACCGTCATCGACGAGCGCCGGCGCGACGGCTTCTCAGCAACCGATATCGATCCGGCAACCGCGGAGCGACTGGAGCAGCTCTTTCATCGCGAGATCGGCGCGCGCGACGCCGTGCGCGAGATCATCGCCGACGTCCGCACCGGCGGCGACGCGGCGCTCCGTGAGTGGACCTATCGGATCGACGGTGTCGACGTCGAGTCGGTCCATGTCGGGGCTGCGACGTTGCAGGCGGCGTGGGACGGGCTGGCACAACCGCTGCGCAATGCGCTGGCGGCTGCGGCCGAACGCCTTCGGGGGTTTCATGCCCTGCAGCTCGACGTGCTCGATCGCGGCGCGGGTGGTGCCTGGCTGCACCCGGTGCCGCTCGGGCGTGTCGGATGCTACGTGCCGGGTGGGCGCGCCGCCTATCCCAGCACCGTGCTCATGTCGGTGATTCCTGCGCAGGTTGCCGGCGTCGAACACATCGTGGTCGTCAGCCCTCCCGCGCCCGCTGGTGGCGTTCATCCGCTGGTCGCCGCAGCGGCGCACCTGCTGGGCGTGCGTGAGGTCGTCGTCGCCGGCGGCGCACAGGCGATCGCGGCGCTCGCGTTCGGGACCGAAAGCATCGAGCGGGTCGACATGATCGTCGGACCGGGCAACGCCTTCGTCACGCTTGCGAAGCACGAGGTCTTTGGCGCTGTCGGTATCGACCAGCTCGCCGGACCGAGCGAGATCGTGGTCATCGCGACCGCAGGAGCCGACCCGGACATGGTTGCCGCGGATCTCGTGTCGCAACTCGAGCACGACCCCCTTGCGTGGGCGGTCTGTCTTACCGATGACGGGCCCCTCGCCGAATCGATCGCTACGCGGTTCGCCGAGGTCGCCGGCGACGCGGCACGGCGAGAGATCATCGGCCTGGCGGCGGGCAGGCACGCAGCGGTCGTGCGGTGCGCCTCCTCTGACGAGATGCTCTCGCTTGCAGCCGCCTTCGCGCCGGAACACCTCTCCCTCCAGGGAGCCGCCGCTGAGTCGCTGCGCGACCTGGTGCGGAACGCGGGCGCGGTGTTCGTGGGATCGATGTCGCCGGTGAGCATCGGCGACTATGTCGCCGGCCCGAACCACACGTTGCCCACCCAGGGTGCTGCTCGATATCGAGGACCGCTCGCGGTGATGGACTTCATTCGGTGGCCGAGCGTCGTGCAGCTTTCGGAAGCGGAGTTCGACGCGCTGGCGCCGGTGGCGATCTGCCTTGCTGAGGCGGAGGGTTTGGCGGCACACGGGGAAGCGATCCAGACACGCCTCCGTGTCCGGCAGCCATGATGACCTCGGGAACGCGGACGGCCGCGACGCGGCGTGACACGCGCGAGACGCAGATCAGCGCGGTCGTCAATATCGACGGCACGGGTGCTGCCGCGATCACGTTGCCACTGCCCTTCTTCACGCACATGATCGAAGCGTTCACGAAGTACAGCGGGATGGATGTCACGCTCGAGGGCACCGGTGACATCGAGGTCGA
>PLDZ01000007.1 GCA_003136295.1 Candidatus Dormiibacterota bacterium | reverse complement strand
CGCCGCCGCGGCGATCGCCAAGGAGGCGTACAAAACCGGGCGGACGGTTCGCGAGGTCGCCCGCGAACGCAGCGGCCTCGACGAAGCTGAGTTGACCCGACTGCTCGACGCCGAGGCGATGACCCACCCTGGACGCGACGCCGGGCCGGCGGGAGGCTGACGTGCCTGCGGGTCCCACCCTGGCGGTGGTGGGTGCGGGCGCGATGGGCGGTCAGATCGCGTACCAGGCGGCGCTGCACGGCTACGACGTTCGCCTGATCAGCCGCAGCGAGGACCGGCTCCGCGCCGCCAGCGCGGCCTCGTCGGCGCTGCTCCGCCGGCGCGTCGAGAAGGGGACGCTCGGCGGCGATGCGTGCGAGGCGGCGCTCGCCCGGGTGAGCCTGGGCTCCGGGTTCGACGCGGTCGCCGGGGCGGAGACGATCATCGAGTCGGTCGCCGAGGACCGCGACATCAAGTGCGANNCGCTTTCTCAACATCCACTTCTTCAACCCGGCATTGCGGATGGCACTGGTGGAAGTCGTCCCCGGGCCGAACACCGCGGAGGCCACGATCGTTCGTGCCATGGACTTCGCCCGCGCGATCGGCAAGACGCCGGTGCGGCTCGCCCGTCAGGAGTACGGCTTCATCGCCAACCGGATCCTCTTCATCGCCATCCAGGAGGCGATGCACCTCGTGCAGGGCGGCTACATCTCCGTCGAGGACTGCGATCTCGCGGTGCGCAACGCGTTGGGCTGGCCGATGGGACCGTTCCAGCTCTCCGATCTCGTCGGGCTCGACGTGGTCGAGGCGATCCTCGACGAAGGCCTGCACCAGACCGGCGATCAGCGCTGGGAGGCGGTCGAGCTGCTGCGCGACCTGGTCGCGCGCGGCAGGCTCGGCAACAAGACAGGCGCAGGATTCACCACTCCGTCGGCGTGATCGCGCCGGCGGTCACGCGGGTTCGACGCGGCGCTGTCTCAGAACAGCCCGAGGGATTCCAACACGTCGGCCACGCCCCCCTCCTCCGGTGGCGCACACGTCGCATCCGCGGCGGCGAGCACCTCGGGGCGTGAGGTCTCGACCGCGACCGCATATCCCGCCGCGGTCAGCAGCTCGACATCGTTGGGGGCGTCGCCGATGGCGACCGACTCGGCCAGCGAGTAGCCGAGTCGCGCGCAGACGATCTCGCACCCCACGGCCTTGCTGACCTCGGGGTCGATGATCTCGACGAACTCGGGGTTCGAGCGCGTGACCCGTGCGCTGCCGCCGAGCTCCTGGGTCATCAACGCGGACGCACGGTCCACCTCGGCGGGATCTTCGATCACGCATGCCGCCTTGGTCGTGCCCCGTACCAGGAGTGGCTCGAGGTCCGGGACGAGACGGAACGGCACGCCACTGATGTGCGAGTACAGCCGCGCCTCGGGGCGATCCTGCTCGCAGAGCAACTCGTCGTCCTGGTACGCCTGGAAGTGCCAGTTCTGCGCGCGGGCGATATGCAGCGCGCGTCGCGCCGGCTCCGCGCGGAGCGGCTGCTCGAAGATCGTGCGACCCGGCGAGCCGTCCGGCCGAGGGGTTTCGCGGACCATCGCGCCCTGATAGCAGACCAGCGGCTCGGACACGCCGAGCTCGGCGGCCCAGTACAGCGCCGACCGGTACATCCGCCCGGTGGCGACGATCACCGGCATGTGTGCCGCGACGGCTCGGACGGCATCGCGAACGCGCGGGTGGAGCTGCTGGCGGTAATCGATGGTGGTGCCATCGAGGTCGAGAACCAGAACGCGGGGGACGAAGGCCGCAGTCGATGGTTCCGGGTCGCGGATGTCGGTGCGCGGATTCATCGGAGCCCGAGCGCGCAGACGCGGTTGCATGGCATCAGGCGATCTTACCCAGGCGTAAACGCGCCAATCCGGGGTAGACTGACATTGTCTTGCGTTCGTCTTCTCGCGCGCGGTTTGGTAGACCGCTCGCCGCAAGGCCCCGTCCCGCGGCTCCGGCGCCGGTCGATGAGGCCTTGAGCACCATCATTCCCGAACCGGTCAGCTTCGACGAGCTTGCCTTGAGCGTCGCGATGCAGAACACGGTGGCAGAGCTCGGCTACACGATGGCCACGCCGATCCAGGCAGGATCGCTGCCGTTCGCGATGGCGGGACGCGATGTCATCGGCCAGGCGCAGACCGGGAGCGGGAAGACCGCCGCATTCGGCATTCCGATCATCGAGCGGCTCGATCCGCGCGACGGGCCCGTGCAGGCGCTGGTGCTCTGCCCGACGCGAGAGCTCGCCGTCCAGGTGCATGACGAGCTGACCAGGCTCGGCAANNCAGATGGAGGAGCTGCGTCACGGTGCGCACATCGTCGTGGCGACTCCGGGCAGGCTGGGCGATCACATCCAGCGGCGTTCCCTGACGCTCGCGAACGTTCGCGTCTGCGTGCTCGACGAAGCCGACCGCATGCTCGACATGGGGTTCGCGCCGGACGTCGAACGCATCCTTCGGCAATGTCCGCCGCAGCGCCAGACCCTGCTGTTCAGCGCCACCATGCCCGAGTGGGTACGCAGGCTCGCCCTGCGCCACATGCACGATCCCGAGACCGTGGAGATCAGCACCCGGCCGGAGATCCCCTCGGAGGTGCGCCAGCTCTATGTTCAGACGACCTGGGCCGACAAGACCGACGCGCTGGCACAGATCCTCGATCAACCCGACGTCGTGATGGCCCTGATCTTCGTGGAGACGAAGCGAACCGCAGACGTGCTCCAGGCGCAGCTCGGCGGACGCGGGTACCAGGTCGGCCTGCTCCACGGTGACCTCACCCAGCGCGAGCGCGATCGTGCCATGCAGCAGTTCCGCGCCACCCACATCAAGTACCTGATCGCGACCAATGTCGCCGCCCGCGGACTCGACATTGACGACATCTCGCACGTGATCAACTACGACGTGCCGCTCACCCCTGACGAGTACCTGCATCGCGTCGGCAGGACCGGCCGAGCCGGGCGCGCGGGTGTCGCCGTCACGCTGATCACGCCCAGCGAGATCCTCAAGCTCCGCGACGTGGAGAAGCACGCGCGCACGCACATCGAGCCCGCGACCCTCGACGAGGATTTCCCCGCGACCGTGGTCAGCGTCCAAGCCTGAGACGGCGCGGACACATGCTGCCGGCGATCCATGACACGGGAACTGGTGCAGCGGTGCTGTTCCTCCACGCATTCACGCTCGACGCATCGCAATGGGACCACCAGGTGGCCGCGCTGTCAGGTGATATGCGCTGCGTTCGCATCGACCTGTGGGGTTGCGGTGCGTCGCCCGCACCTCCCGATGGCGAGGCCACGCTCGACGGTTTTGCGTCGGCGGCACTTGCCGCCCTCGATTCGCTGCACATCGAACGCGTCGCCGTTGTGGGGCTCTCGATGGGTGGGTATCTGGCCTTCGCGCTGTGGCGGCTGGCGCCGGAACGCATCCGCGCGCTCGTGCTCTGCAACACGCACGCCACTGCCGACGCCGCCGGAGCGCGTGATGACCGCATCGCGATGGCCGGACAGGTGGAGCGCGAGCAGTCGGTGGAGTCGATCGTCGAACCGATGGTTGTGCGGATGTTGAGTCCGCACGCGCAGGCCGAGGCGCACATCGTCGACCCGGTGCGCGGAAGGATCCGGCGCTGCACGCCTGCGGGGATCGCGTTTGCGCAGCGCGCCATGGCCACGCGACCCGACAGCACCGAGCTCCTCGCATCCATCACCGTACCCAGCCTGGTCATCGCCGGNNCCGGGGCGCGCTACGCCGAGCTCGACTGCGGCCACATCAGCAATCTCGAGCGTCCCCGCGCCGTCAACCAGCAGCTCGCGGAGTTCCTCGTACCGGCGAGAATGACGTCATGAGTCAGCTGCCCAAGGATCTCCTCGACATCCTCGCCTGCCCCCGCTGCCGGGGGCCGCTTGCGGTCGAACCGGCATCGCTGCGTTGCGACGCCTGCATGCTGCGCTACCGCGTCGACAACGGCATTCCCGTGATGCTCATCCACGAGGCCGAGCATCTGGGGCCCGACCACGCGGGACCCGAAGGCGAGGATCCGGCCGTCAGCTAGGCTGGATCAGACAGCGGCGCCGACCGCCTCGGTCGCGACCGACGCGGGAGCGGCGCAGAAACCCTCGTAGTCAATCGGCTCGGTGATGGAGGGATTCTCCCCGCACACCGGGCACTGCGGGTCACGCGGGACGCGAAACTCGCGGAATTTCATGGCCAGCGCATCGATGTGCAGCAGCCGGCCGGTGAGCAGGTCACCCGCACCGGTGATCAGCTTGATGACCTCGGTCGCCTGAAGGACGCCAACGATCCCGGGGAGGACCCCGAGCACGCCCGCCTCGGCGCACGATGGAGCCTCCTCAGGCGGCGGCGGCGAGGGGTAACGGCAGCGGTAGCACGGTGACTGGAACGGGACCACGGTGGTGACCTGTCCCTCGAAGCGGAAGATGCCGCCATCGACCATCGGCTTTTTGGCAAAGATGGCCACGTCATTGGCGAGGTACCGAGTCGGGAAGTTGTCGCAGCCGTTGACGATGATGTCGTACTGGTCGAA
>PLDZ01000214.1 GCA_003136295.1 Candidatus Dormiibacterota bacterium | reverse complement strand
ATCCTCGACGCCCTGCGTCGTGCTTCGGCATCGCGGATCACGGCTGTTATCCCGTACTACGGGTACCAGCGGAAAGAGAAGAAGACCCAGGCGCGTGATCCCATCAGCGCCAAGCTGATGGCCAACATCATCGAGCTCGCCGGCGCCAACCGGGTGATCTGCGTCGATCTCCACGCCGAGGCGATCCAGGGGTTCTTCGACATCCCCGTTGATGCGCTGATCGCGACCAAGATCCTGGCCCGCCGGGTGCGCGAACGCCACGGACACGACGTCGTGGTCGTGTCACCCGATACCGGTGGGGTGCACCGCGCGCGCAACCTCGCGCGCATCCTCGACGCACCCATCGCGGTCATCGACAAACGTCGCCCGCGCGACGACACCGTCGAGGTTGTCAACGTCATCGGTGACGTCGACGGTGCGGTCTGCGTGATCGTCGACGACCTGATCTCCACGGGCGGCACGCTCGTCAACGCCGCGGTTGCGCTCCTCGCCAGCGGCGCGAAGTCGGTCGACGTCGTCGCGACACACGGCGTGCTGAGTGACGGGGCGGTGGCGCGACTCCACGCGGCCCCGATCGACGAGATCTGCATCACCGACACGATCCCGTATCACAACGGCAGTCACAGTTTCGACGACGCCCCCAAGCTCCGCGTCCTGTCCGTCGCGCCGCTGATCGCCGAGGCGATCGTGCGCGTCCACGAGGGACGGAGCGTCAGCGAATTGTTCCGGTGAGCGGCTCAGACCCAGCGCCGTCCTCAAGCCGATGACTCCTCTCATCATCGCCATCGTCCTCGGGCTGATCATCGCGGCCTTTGCTGCCGCGGCGGAAACATCATTGACGAGCGTGAGCAGGATCCGGATGCGAAGTCTTGCTGAGGACGGCAACCGGCGTGCCCGGACCGTCACGCGCCTGCACGCCGACCCCAACGGCTATCTGTCGACCATCCTCAGCCTCAACACGGTCGCGGTCATCGTGGTCTCGACCGCCACGGCGCTGCTCATCGGCGGCTATCTCACGAGCATCCCGCAGGCCGTCGGCACCATCGTGCTCTCGATCGTGGTTCTGATCTTCTGCGAGATCGCTCCCAAGTCACTCGCGCTTCGCTTCAATGAGCGCTTCGCGCTTGTGCTCGCGGGTCCGGTGCAGATCCTGACCCGGTTGCTCCGGCCGCTGGTCGGCGGCCTGAGCGCGATGTCCCGTCTGATCGTGCGCGCTGCGACCAGGGGTCACAGCGTGCGTGGGCCCTTCGTGACAGAGGAGGAGTTGAAGTTGCTCCTCTACGTCGGCGAGCAGGAGGGCATCGTCGAGCAGGAGGAGCGGGAGATGATTCACGGCATCCTCGAGATGACCGACAAGTCGGTCCGCGAGGTGATGGTGCCGCGCGTGGACGTCGTGGCCGCGGAGTCCACCGACTCGATCTCCGACGTGATCAAGGTGATCATCGAGTACGGGTACTCGCGGATTCCGATCTATGAGGACAACGTCGACAACATCGTCGGCGTCGTCTACGCGAAAGACCTGCTTCGCTACGGTGTGAACGGGGATGACCAGCGCGCTCTCAAGGCCGTCGCGCGCGAGCCGTACTACACCCCCGAGGCAAAGCACGTCGGCGAGCTCCTGCGCGAGATGAAGGAGCGCAAGGTGCATATCGCTGTGGTGGTCGATGAGCACGGTGGAACCGCCGGAATTGTCACGTTCGAAGATCTCATCGAGGAGATCGTCGGTCCGATTCGCGACGAGTACGACATGCGCGAGGTCGAGGAGCTGCAGATCGTCTCGGACCACGAGGTGGTGGTCAGCGCGCGGTTCCCCGTCGACGACCTCAAGGAGGCCCTCGATCTCGACGTTCCCGTCGTCGAGGCCGACACCGTCGGCGGCCTGGTCTACGAGCGGCTCGGGGAGATTCCGAAGGTCGGCGCGACCATCCAGCTGGGGACCGCGACCCTGACGGTCGAGGCGGTCCGCCGCCAGGCCATTCAAACCGTGCGCATCACAAGCCCCGTGACGCTGGTACGGGAGCGTGGCACCCGACCCGCCGACCACGACGGTCAGCAGGAGGCCCGGGACAACCAGGAGGAGTCGCCTGCGCACGCTCGTCGCCAGTAGTCAGCATGATGGTCGGATGCCCACCTACAGCGACGAGGGAATCGTGTTGCGCCGCATCGACTACGGTGAGGCGGACCGCATCCTGACCGTGCTGACTCTCGAACACGGCAAGATCGGCGTGATTGCACGCGGCGTGCGCAAGAGTCAGAGCCGCCTCGCGTCGCGCACCGACCTCTTCACGCGCAGCCGGATGCAGCTCGCGCGAGGACGGGGTGAGCTCGACGTGCTCACCCAGGCGGAGACCGTCGCAGCAACCCCGCTGCGGAGTGACGCACGGCGCGCGGCGTGCGCCTCCTTGTGCGCCGAGTTGACCGACCGCGTGCTCGAGAGCCATCACGCAGACCCGGAGATCTACGCGCTGGTCGCGAGTGCGCTCGCAGCCTGTGCCGACCCTGAGCGCGATCCTCGCGCCGCCATCGTGTGGTTTGCCCGCCGGATGGTGGACCGGCTCGGGTACGCACCTCAGCTGCTGAGCTGTGTGAGCTGCGAGCGCCGTCTCCCCGAGGATGTCGCGTGGTTCAGCGCTCCGGGAGGGGGCCTGCTCTGCGCGCGCTGCGCTCCCGGTGACCCCGAGGCGACGGCCTGCACGGTGCGCGTCATCAAAGTGCTGCGCGCGGCCGCGGACGGCGACGAGGTGCTCTGGCTGCGGCTCCGGCTCGATGCCGCCACCCTCGAGACCCTGGAACGAATCGTGGAGTCCGAGCTGGCCCACCACCTCGACCGCAGGCTGCGATCGATCGACGTGCTGCGGGCAATCGAAGGACGGGGTGCCGTGAGGGTGCCGGTAGACTGACCGGCCATGGCCCAGGACAAGGAGCACGAGGACCAGGCGCAATCGGACGTCATCGAGAAGCTCGTGTCGCTGTGCAAGCAGCGCGGGTTTGTCTACCCGTCGAGCGAGATCTACGGTGGGCTCAACGCCGTCTACGACTTCGGGCCCCTTGGTGTGCGCCTGCGCCGGAACATCCGTGATCGCTGGTGGCAGTCGATGGTGGAGCTCCGCGACGACGTCGAGGGCATCGAGTCGGCAATCCTGATGAATCCCGAGGTCTGGGTGGCGAGCGGCCACGTGGCGGGCTTCACCGACCCCCTGGTGGACTGCACCGGTCCCTGCAAGAAGCGCTGGCGCGAGGACCATCTTGCCGACGAGCGCCGCGCGCGGGGCAAGCCGCCCGATGCGCCTGGCTGCCCGGAATGCGGCGGAGTCCTGACCGCTGCCCGGCAGTTCAACCTCATGTTCAAGACCTTCATCGGTCCCGTCGAGGAGGACGCGGCGCAAATCTGGCTCCGTCCGGAGACCGCGCAGGGCATGTTCGTCAACTTTGCGAACGTGGTCAACTCGACCCGGCGCCGTCTGCCCTTCGGCATCGCCCAGCAGGGCAAGGGATTTCGCAACGAGATCTCTCCCGGAAATTTCGTCTTTCGCTTGCGCGAGTTCGAGTTGATGGAGATGGAGTACTTCTGCAAGCCTGGAACCGACCGCGAGCTTCATGAGTACTGGTGCGCCGAACGGCTCCGCTGGCACGTCGACGGCATGGGCGTGCGTACCGCCAATCTTCGTGTACGGCCGCACGCGAAAGAGGAACTGTCCCACTACAGCTCGGCCACGAGCGACATCGAATACCGGTATCCCTTCGGCTGGGGTGAGCTCGAGGGAGTCGCCGATCGCACCGACTTCGACCTCAAGACGCACATGGAACACAGCGGACGCGATCTCTCATACTTCGATACGGAGACCAACGAGCGCTACGTCCCGTACGTGATCGAGCCTGCGGTGAGCACCGACCGGATCTT
>PLDZ01000187.1 GCA_003136295.1 Candidatus Dormiibacterota bacterium | reverse complement strand
ACGCACTCCCCATCGTTGAGGAGACATCGAACGTAGTCGCGACCCACCGGGGTCCGCCACCAGTCGGTTGCCACTCGCCAGGTGTTCACGACCTCGGCCACCCTCCCCCACGCCGACCCGTTGCAGATCGC
The DNA here is from genome assembly GCA_003136295.1 of Candidatus Dormiibacterota bacterium. Classification (GTDB taxonomy): domain Bacteria; phylum Chloroflexota; class Dormibacteria; order Aeolococcales; family Aeolococcaceae; genus Palsa-851. The sequence continues at coordinate 3,644 of PLDZ01000187.1, read as the reverse complement.
GATCGGCCGGCCGGCCGCGTTGGTACGCACTTCGACGANNTCGAGCAACTCCGTCATCGTGCCGCCCCCGCCACGATCGGCGCCTCCCACGTGAACCGCCGCTCCGGAAGGTCGCCCGGATCAAGCGCGAGCCTGGGCCGGCGCACGGTGGCGGCACCGAACCGGCTCCGGAGGCGATCCGCCGTGGCGACCACCGCGTCGTGGGCGCCGTCGCCGGGGCGCAGCAGATCGGCCTGCCGCCCTGCCGCCGGGGCCAGTTGGCTCACGCCAAGCCGAACAGCTGCCACTGGCGCCTGCGGCTTGAGCTCACCGAGGAGGCCGAGCGCCGCCGTCCAGAGCTCTCCAGCGTTGCCTGACGGTGCCGCAGGCACCACCGAGACCGAGATCGCCTCGGCCTCCTCGACCTCGAACACCACGCTCACCTCACCAGCCGCCAGGGCCTCGGCGGTGAGGCGGCCACCGAGCGCGGTGGCGCACTGCCGGACGCCTCGAAGCAGAATCTCGAGATCCCCGGTGGCGCCGTCGAGCACGAGCCGCTCACTCCATGCCCGCTGCGCCGGCACCGGGTGGATTCCCCCGCTGTCCTCACCACGCGCCAGCCAGTACAGCCGGAGCCCATCGGGACCGAACTGACGCTGCAGGTCGGCGGGACCCAGGCCGGCCACCGCGCCGAGACAGTCGAGTCCGAAGGCCGCGAGCCGGGCGGTGATCGCCGGATCGACGGGGAGCACATCGAGGGGCAGCGGTGCCAGGAAACGGGCTTCGTCGCCGGAGCGAACCCGGCGGATCCGGCCGGGATGGCTCGAACGCGCCGCCAGGCGGGCCACGAATCGCGATCCCGCCACGCCCACGGCGATCTCCACATCGAGCACGCCGCGCAGTCCGCGCGCCAGGGCGGACGCCCAGGCGGATTCGTCGGGAAACTCTGCGTGACGACCTGAGAGATCGCCGAATGCCTCCTGGTCACCGGCTTCCACCGTGGGCGAGAACCGGTGGAGCTCGGCGCAGACGGCGGCGCGCAACCGTGCGATTCCGGCGGGATCGAGGGGGACAAACACCGCGGCGGGGCAGGACTGCTGCGCCTGGCGAAGCGGTTGCCCCACCCGAACCCCGGCCGCCTGCGCCGCCTCCGAAGCGGCGACAACCGGAAGTCGCAACTCAGGAGCACCGCCAAGGATCACCGGCTCTCCGCGCAACTCCGGATAGCGGCGAAGGGCTACCAAAAGGCCGATGTGCGGATGGCGTGCACAGAGAACGCGCACCTCAACCTCGAGCCGCCACGCCGGCGACATCCGGAATGGGCAGGACGATCGGCTGCAACTTCGGCACGACCACGCTGGGCAGACCGACCACCTCGGCGGTGGCGTAGGGGCGGGGATACCGAAGCAGCACGGTGGCCTCGGCACCGGGCGCGCCGAGCTTGCTCTTGGCGGTGGTGAGCCGCACCCGCAGCCCGGCCACATCGCCATTGGCGCGCTGCCAGCCCGCGGCCGTGCAGACGAGCGTGAGCGACGAGGCATGGCGAAGCGGCGCCGCGACCGGGGCCGGAGCGGCGACGACGCAGATGGCGCCGCGTTTGGCAACCGCTTCGGCCAGTGCCGCGAGAGCGTGCTCCCAGAGCGACGGCCGGGGCTGCCCCCCGCCGAGCGCCACTCCCACCCACGGCATGCCAGCGGCCACCAGGGCGCGGGCCATGACCAACCCGCGCTCCCACCTCACGGGGCCGGGGGAGATCACCAGGCAGGCGTCGAGATCCGCCCCAAGGTCGGCGAGGAAACCGGGATCGAGCGTGCCCGCAAGATCCACATAGCCGGTGTCATGCGAGCGACTGGCCAGCGCGGCGAGCGACTGCAGCAGCGTCAGCCGGCCAGAAGGCCCACGTCCGGCGGCGGCAAGCAGGGTGACCCGGCCGTGAGGAAGCCCACCAGGGGTGAGCACGCCGTCGAGGACCGGTACTGCGGTGGACCATGCGCCCGCCTCCTCCGGCGGTCCGCCACGGCGAAGTGCCTGGGGACCGTACCGGGATCGCAGTGTCGCCAGAGCGGCGGACAGGGAATCGGACATCGCTCCTCACTGGAAAAAGGCCGCCGCCTACTGGGACGGAAAGCAGGAGCGCCGAGGCGGGACGTCAGTGTACCGAACGTATGTTCGATTCGCAAGGCGCGGCCAAGAGCCGGCCCAGGGAAGGAGCGGCTCGGGTGACATTGGGATAATCGCGCTCGCACTGTGGCGCAACGGCGTGCACGCGAAGCTGCGTAAAGAGAACCGTTTTATCGAAGGGGCGTTGGATGCCTGAGATGCTCGCAAGCTACGTCGCCGGCGAGTGGTACACGGCCCCAGACGAGGGTGCGGTGGTCGTCGACGCGGCAACAGGTGATCCGGTCGCGCGGGTGTCGACCACGGGCCTCGACACCCGGAAGATGGTTGACCACGCGCGCCATGTCGGCGGGCCGGGACTGCGTCGCCTCACGTTTCAGGCACGCGCAGCGGCGTTGAAGGAGCTGGCCACGTACCTCGACGCCCACAAAGATGCGTACCACGAGCTTTCGCTGGCCACAGGCGCGACCCGCCGCGATTCCACCGGCGACATCGACGGCGGAATCGGCACGACATTTGTCTTCAGCAGTCGCGGCAGGCGCGAATTGCCGGACGGATTTCTCCTCACCGACGGCGACATCGAACCGATCGGCAAGGAGGGAACGTTCGTCGGGCAGCACGTGTACACGTCGCTCCGCGGCGTTGTACTGCAGGTCAACGCGTTCAACTTCCCGGTGTGGGGCATGCTCGAGAAGCTGGCACCGGCAGTGCTCGCCGGCGTTCCGAGCATCGTGAAACCGGCGACGCAGACCGCGTATCTCACCGCTGCAGTGATGCGCGACATCATCGCGTCGGGCGCACTCCCGGAAGGCGCCGTGCAGTTCCTGTGCGGCAGCACGGGCGACCTGCTCGATCATCTCGGTGGCGAGGACGTGATCGCCTTCACCGGGAGCGCCAGCACCGCAGCGGTGCTGCGTGCCAACGATGCAGTCACCGCACGCGCGGCACGATTCAACGCCGAGACCGACTCGCTCAACTGCTCGATCCTGGGGCCGGACGCCACAGTGGGATCGCCGGAATTCGACCTGTACATCAAGGAAGTCTCGCGAGAGATCACCACCAAAGCGGGACAGCGATGCACCTGCATCCGCCGAGCGCTGGTTCCCGAATCGATNNACGCGGTCGCCGCACTGGGGCGCGCGGCCGAGACCGTGTACGGCGACCCCATGTGGGTCAATCCCGTGGATGCTGACCCGGAGCGCGGCGCGTTCATGGCACCTGTGGTGCTGCTGGCGACCGGCGACCGCCCCGAACCGCACGAGATCGAGGCATTCGGCCCGGTGACCACGCTCATCCCGTATGCCGCGGCGGCCGATCTCGGCGCTCTGGCGGCGCGCGGCGGGGGCAGCCTCGTCGGCTCGATCGTCTCCCACGATCCGGACTTCGTTCGCGAGGTGGTGGCCGGTGCAGCGCCGTATCACGGCCGCCTGCTCATCCTCGATCGTGACTGCGCCGCGGAATCGACCGGGCACGGCACGCAGATGCCGCAACTGGTGCACGGCGGCCACGGCCGCGCCGGTGGTGGCGAGGAACTCGGCGGCATCCGC
>PLDZ01000009.1 GCA_003136295.1 Candidatus Dormiibacterota bacterium | reverse complement strand
TTGACGGTGACCCGTCGCTGCGGGAACTTGTAACCCGCGTTACGGATCGCCGGCTTGACCCGCTCCCGTGCCTCCTGGATCGCTCGGTCCGTGAGGCCCACGATGGTGAACGCCGGCAGGCCGTTGGCGATGTCCGCCTCGACCGTGACCGGCACGCCGGCGAGGCCTCTGGTCGCGCAACTTATTGCACACGCAATCACACACGAAAGTGTAGCAGGGACGGCGGTGTCAGCCGCTGTCGTGGCGCCCAGGTAAGGCGGTTCGGCTCACGACAGACCACCCTTCCCAGCGCTACGCTTGCGCCGTGGATTGGGATTGGCACCTCATCGTCGAGGTGGCGACGCTGGTCGTCGCAGCGATAGCGGTCATCTTGCTCCTGGTTGAGGAGGATGTCCGCAGGCGCCGGCAGGGGGTGCCCACCATGCCGCTCCCCCGCTGTCGTGTCACCGGCGATCCGACGGGCGATGCTCTCCCGATCGAAGCCTGCAACGACGGCGCCGCTGCTCCGTGCTGCTTTGTTGCAATGCAGGCCGGTAAGTTGCTGTACGCGGGGAGCTTCCGGCTGGGGGAACAGTCGGCGTGGGCTCCGCAAATGCTCCACGTGATCGACAGTCTCGACGACACGACTGAGGCAAACGTGCTGTTCTCCGTGGCCCGAAATGTTCACGGACTGTGGTCGGCCGTCGCTCCTTACCGGGTCATCCAGGCCATGCCGTCGAGCTCGGTCCCGTTCGAAGTCGTGAAGCTGCTCAAACGAGCGACCGGTCGCAAATATCTCTGTGCGGTGGCGCCGGACGGACACGTGACGATCACCGCCGGCTCGCCGGGTCTGCGCCCGAGCGCCGAACTGACCCGCTAGCCGTCGTCTCCTCACGGACGAGGCCGTCCCTCTCGCCGTACGGCAACGGCTGGAAGCGGATGAGGTAGGTCGCGCCATCGGCGGCGCTGGAAAGACACAGCACGGACGCCTCTCGTATCGTCCTGTGCATGCCAGCCAAGAAGACCAACAAGCACCGCGCCACGACAACCAAGACGCCACCCGCGTTCTCACGAGACGTCAGGTTCGACGCGCTTGCCAAGTCCTGCACGCGATTCCTCGTCGGTCACGGGCGCCGAAATGCGGACGAACTCCTCGCCCTGATCCCGCCGGGGACCGAAATCGACTACTACGGCATCGGTGGTGCGGTGACCGAGCTCGAGCAGGAGGTTGCCTCGTTGCTCGGCAAGCAGGCTGCATTGTTCTTTCCCACGGGAACCATGGCGCAACAGGCGACACTCCGCGTCCACGCGGATCACCGATCGAGCAGGAGCATCGCGTTCCATCCTGCCTGCCACATGGAAACCAACGAGGAGCGCGGCTATCAGCGACTCCACGGCCTCTTCGGCATTCCCGTCGGACCACGCGAGGAGCCGCTGTCGCTGGCGAGTCTCGGGCAGGTGCATGAGCCAATCGCCGCGCTACTCCTCGAGCTGCCGCAGCGTGCGCTCGGCGGCACACTCCCCTCTTGGAGCGACCTGGTGGCCCAGGCTAGCTGGGCTCGCGATCGCGGTGCCGCCGTCCATCTCGATGGGGCCCGGCTCTGGGATGTGTCGCCGTACTACAAAGCCAAGCACCGCAAATCGATGAGCGATATCGCGGGTTTGTTCGACACGGTCTACGTGTCCTTTTACAAAGGACTTGGCGGCATCGCCGGGTGCTGCGTGGCCGGCGATGCGGACGTGATCGAGGAATTGTCGGTGTGGCGGACGCGCCACGGCGGCCGCGCGTTTGGACTCTGGCCGTATGCAGCATCGTCGCTCGCGGCGTTGCGTCTGCGCCTGCCGCGCATGCCTGCGTACTACCGCCGCGCGCTGGCCATCGCCGACGCGGCGCACGATCTCTCCGGGGTCGAGGTGCTCCCTCACCCCGTGCAGAGCACGATGATGCACTTGCGCTTTGCGGTGGACCTCGAGACGCTGCGCGAGCGGGTGGTCGACATCGCGACCTCTGAAAAGGTGATGACGTTTGCCCGTCCGTGGGCATCGCTCGGCCCGAAGCTCCAGGAGTTCGAGCTCCACGTCGGCGACGCGACGCTCCAACTCAGTCCCGAGGAGATCCGCGACCTGTTCGCGCGCCTGACCGGTGCACCGGCGGGGCGCAGGGCCCGGCGCCGCACGCGAACGTAGAGCGCCCACCCGCGCGGTACCCCGGCGCAGCCCCGCGCAGTGCAACGCTGCACCGCGCAGGGCCTCCCTCCGAATTCAGCTCACTGGTGTCCCGACGCGTCGAGTGACTGCCCGGTCTCGAGCAGCGTCTTGAGCCCGCTGAGCACCCAGCTCCAGCCGCCGCCGGCGCCCTGGTCCTCCATGCCACCCGACATGAGCACCGCGAGCACTGGGGCGCCCTCGAGTTCGTGGGTCAAGGTCAGCCTGGTGACGCCGTTCTTGCGCTCCTCGATCTCGTAGGTGAGGCGCGTGAAGCCCTGGGCTGCCATGGTGGGGTCCATCACCATGCGGAAGGTCTGCACCAGCTTGTGAGGCGGATCGACTTTGAGCACCTCGCCGTCGACGGCGATGTCGGGGGCGCCCGCAGCCCTCATCCCTTCGCTGCTGTATCCCGTGTATGCGCCGCCACGGCGAAGGTCGTAGTCGACTCGGCCGCAATAGCCGTACCGCTCGGTCCATTCCGGCTTGGTGATCGCGTCCCAGATCGCCTGGGGTGTGGTCTTGATGTACACCCGGTAGACCTGGGTGGTGCCGATCGCAGTCGCTGTCGTGGTCATGCCATGTCCTCCAGTTCGCTTTTGAGGTCGATAAGCGCCGACGCGTAGCGCTCGCGGTACTTGCCGATCCACCGGTCGTGGAGCAGCTGAATCGGGATCGGGTTGAGGAAGTGCAACTTCTCCCGGCCCGATCGGCGTGCGACAACGAGTCCCGCGTCTTCGAGGACCCTGAGGTGTTTCATCACGCCGAATCGCGTCATCTCCAGCTCGGACTCGAGCTCCGTCAACGTGCGGCCGTCACGCTGGAAGAGCAGGTCGAGGAGGAAGCGACGCGTTGGGTCGGCGAGTGCCTTGAACACGAGGTCGTCGTCAGTCACCGCCCAAGGATAGGTGACCAGATGGTCACATGTCAAGGGACCCGGCTCAGTCGTCCTGGACAGCGTCCTTGATGTGCTCGGTCCTGGTCACCGTCATCGCTGTGTCCATCATCAGACCGATCACGTCGATGCGGCACGGCTGCTTCTGGCGGTGCGTCTGCGCGCGATAAAGCTCGAGGAGCATGCGCAGCTTTCGCTGTTTACGCTCGTCGACCGCCTCCTCCGGGGTTCCGAACCCGGTGCCGCGTCGCGCCTTCACCTCGATGAGCACAAGCGTATCGCCGTCCTCGGCGACGATGTCGATCTGACCGAGACGGCTTCGCCAATCGCGCGCGAGGATGCGAAAGCCCTGTTCCTTGAGGTACGAGAGCGCGGCGACCTCGCCGGCGTGACCGACTCGATCCTTGAGGGGCCGAGCAGGAGGAAGTTGTTCGGGGGTTCGCGACCC
>PLDZ01000090.1:905-3892 GCA_003136295.1 Candidatus Dormiibacterota bacterium | reverse complement strand
GGGGATGGAAACGCGCCACATGAGAGTCGCAGCCGCTCGCCGGGTGCTGACACGTGGGGGTGGCCCCCGCTTGGTGCTGACCAATTTCGGCGCCCGGCTTGCCGCTTTGCTGGCCGTGGGGCTGGCGACGCTGGTGGTGGCCCGTACCGCCGGNNGGGTTCCTCGGCACCGGCGGCCTGCCGCTTGCAGCGCCGTACTTCCTGGCCGGATCGAACGGCGGCGAACGCAACCTGCGCCCGACCCTGCTCGCGCTGGGCGCCGGCGGGTCGCTGCTCGGCGCCGTGGCGTGGGTGGCGGTCACGCCGCTCATCGGCCACCCGCTGCTGCCCGAGCTCGGGCTCGGCCTGGTTGCGTTCACCGGCGTCCTGGTGCTCAGCCAGATGGCGGTGTCGAGCTTCAAGTCATTCTGTCAGGGCGACAACGACCTTCCCGGCAGCAACCTCATCATCGTTCTCGAGGAATCGACATTCCTGCCCGCCTTCGCCGCATTGTGGGTCGCGGGCCTCCGTGACGGCGCGCTCATCGTGCTCTCGTTGCTCGCGTCGCGCGTGATCACGGCGGTCATCGGTGGCGTGCGGCTGTGGCGACGCGGATTCTTCCAGGGCGGAGGACGTGTCGACCTCGTTCTGGGCCGCCGGATATGGTTGTTCGCTCTCCGCGGGCAGGTCGGCAACGTCATGCTCCTGGTGAACCTGCGATTCGACTTCGTGATCGTCGATGTGATCGCAGGACCGGCGGCGCTGGGCATCTACGCGGTGGCGTCGAAATACGCGGAGCTGCTCCGCTTGCCGTCGGACGCGGTCATGTGGGTTGCGTATCCACGATTTGCCCGGGGCGGTGGGGGAGCTCCCGCGGCGGCTCGCGCCACCATGCGCCGAGCCGGACTCAGCGTCGCTGCCGGCGCGATCCCGCTTGCCCTGCTGTCGCTCGTGGTGATCCCCCGCCTGTTCGGGGTTGCATTCGCTCCCGCGGTGTTGCCCGCCTGCATCCTGCTCATCGGCCTCGCCGGGGAGGGTGTCGCGGCGGTCGCCGTCGCCTACCTGTACGGCCAGGGCATGCCCGGAATGGCATCGACCGGGGTGGGCGTGGGCGTTGTGGTCACCATTGTCCTGGACCTGCTGTTGATTCCGACGATGGGTATCGTGGGTGCGGCCGTCGCGTCGACGGCGGCGTATCTGAGCTCGACGCTCGCCTGCGTGGGGTTCTTCGCCCTGCAGAGCCGGCCGGCGGCACTGACGGCGCGGCCCATCAGCTCTCAGGAAGGTTCGGGATGATTCGGACGAGCTCGCGCATGCCCCGCGGCCGGATTCGCGTGGCGCAGGTGGTCACCCGCTTCATCGCGGGGGCCGGCGGCGTGGCCATGCGCGGTGCCATCGGCCTCGATCCCGCGCGTTTCGAATCCACGATCGTGACCGCGCCGGGCGGCTCGCTCATCGACCAGGCGACCGCGGCGGGACTCGAGGTGCTGACGCTGCGCCACATGCGCCACGACATCGCCCCGACCGATGCCATCGCCGGGGTGCGCGAGCTGCGCTCGCTCTTCGAATTGGGTCGCTTCGATGTGGTCCACACGCACAGCGCCAAGGCCGGGGCGCTGGGACGCATCGCCGCCCGTGAAGCGCACGTTCCGGCCGTGGTGCACACCTTTCACGGGTTCCCGTTTCATCCTTTTCAATCTCCGCTGCGGCGGGCGGCGTATATCGCCGCCGAGCGCCGCCTGGGGCGTGTCACCGATCGCTTTGTCGCCGTCTGCGCGACGATGGCCGCCGAGGCCGTGCAGCTGGGCATCGCGCCCGCCGCGCGAGTTTGCGTCATCCCTGTCTCGATCGCGGATCGGTCGGTGCCCCGCGACGCGAGGACCCGGGCGCGCGCCCGCCGGCTCCTGGGCGTTCCCGACCATGTGCCACTCATCGGCACGGTCGGGCGCCTCGACTATCAGAAGGCGCCGGGTGACTTCCTCGAGGCGCTGGTGCGGCTGGGTCCCGATGTCCACGGGGTCTGGATCGGCGACGGTCCGTGGCGTGCTGACATAGATTCGCGAGCCCGAGGGCTCGGCCTTGGCTCACGTCTCCACCTGGCCGGTGAGCGCGAGGATGTGCCGGTGCTGCTCCCAGGCCTCGACGTCTTCGTGATGACCAGCCTGTACGAGGGGCTTCCCTGCGCACTGGTGGAGGCCATGCAGTGCGGTCTTCCGGTGGTGGCGACCGCGGTGAACGGCGTGCCCGAGATNNGTTCGACGCCGTCACCGCCGCCGCAGCGCTCGGCGGCGTATACGAATCGGCGCTGGGTGTGCGCCCGGATCGTCTGGCGCTGCTCCCCGAGGCATCGTGAGCGCCACCCCACTCGCAATCGCCACCGTCGCGCCCACGCGGGTGGGGCCGGCGCGCCGCACCCTCGATATCACGATGTCGCTCCTCGGGCTGACAGTGTCGCTGCCGCTGCTCGTGGTCATCGCTGCGGCGCTGAAAGTGCGTAGCCGAGGCCCCGTCTTGTTCCGGCAGCAGCGCGTCGGCGAGGGCGGCCGATTGTTCACCATGTACAAGTTCCGCACCATGCAAGTCGGTGCGGGTGGCACCGAGATCACCGCCCCCCGCGACCCGCGTGTGACACGGCTGGGATCGGTGTTGCGGGCACAACACCTCGACGAGCTTCCCCAATTGCTGAACGTCCTGTTCGGCCAGATGACGCTCGTCGGACCGCGGCCCGAGACCCCCGCGCTTGCAGCCCGGTATCCGGCCGAATGTCGTGGCATCCTCGCGTTCCGTCCGGGCCTGACGGGGCCGTGCCAGCTCCAGATGCGCCGGGCGACGATCCCCCCCGGCCGCGACCCTGAGGACTATTACCTCACCGAGCTGGTGCCACGGCGAGTCCGACTCGACCGCACCTATCTCGACTCGGCCACGTTTGGTCACACGATCGCCGTCCTGGTCGCGACCGCGATGGTGGTCCTGAGGCTCCGTCGCGTCGATTCGTAGAACCCGGTGACG
>PLDZ01000090.1:0-847 GCA_003136295.1 Candidatus Dormiibacterota bacterium | reverse complement strand
CGCGGGATGTCCACGTAGGCAGGAGACGCCAGTCCGGTACGCACCGGGTAGGGGTCGATGCCGGCGAGGTCGACGTGGCTGTTCTGCGGGGTGTAGGTGCCGGCGTATGACGGTGAGTCAGGTGACTGCACATTCATCATCACGATGAAGGTGCGCGCGCCACGAATGTTGGCGTGAATCCAGTCGGACTCGGCTGCGAGGTTGGCGGGGGGACAGGTTCGCGGGTCGGGTTCGTCCATCAGGTAGAAGCCGAACACCCGCGGGTTATCCACGTACGGCTGGACCGTCGCGATGAATGACGAGGTGAATGCAGGGTCGGCCGCGGCGATGCAGAGGCCGACGAACACCAGCGCTTCATCCCCCGCCGGCAGCGTATTCACCTCCGCGACGCTGCTGGCGTCAGCGAGGTTGAACCCCGCGATGCCCGGCGCGTACGCCCCCGAGGCGTTGAAATTGCCGTTCGCCGTGTAATGCCACTGCGTCGATGCGGGGGCGACCGTGCTGCTCGCCGTCGGCCTCGGCGTCGGCCGGGCAGCTGTGCTCGGCCGCGGCGGCGGTGCCGGCGTCGCCGTCCCGGTCGGCGACGCCGCCGCGGGTGCCNNCTCCAAGCGAGTGCACGACGACCGCGATGGCGCTCGCCGCGCCGATCACGGTCACCGCCGCAGCGCCGATGGCGACTGAACGCCGTGTCCTCATCGTGCCTCCGTGGTGAGGGTTTTCAGGCTACGCGGCCCGGTGACGCGCCGCCACCAACGATTACGTAGGCACGCCTACGCTGACTGCTGGTTGTGGGAGCGCATCGCGCGTTGCATCGTTGTCGGAGAACTGCGGCAAAGCGGTAGGGAAA
>PLDZ01000200.1 GCA_003136295.1 Candidatus Dormiibacterota bacterium | reverse complement strand
CCGCTGCCCACCATCGAGCGGCGCGTCGCCTTCAGCTCCGCGTCGCGCTCCGCCTGGGCGAGATCGTAGAGGCGCGCGCGCAACACGCGCATCGCCTTGGCGCGATTCTTGATCTGCGATTTCTCGTCCTGACATGTCACCACGAGCCCGGTCGGCAGGTGCGTGATGCGCACCGCGGAGTCGGTGGTGTTGACGCTCTGACCACCCGGTCCGGTGCTGCGGTACACGTCGATCTTCAGGTCGTTGTCGTTGATGTCAACCTCGACGTCGTCCGCTTCCGGGAGCACGACAACCGATGCGGCGGACGTATGGATGCGGCCCTGTGCCTCGGTCTCCGGCACACGCTGCACGCGGTGCACACCCGACTCGAATTTGAGCCGCGAATACGCGCCCTGACCGTGCACCTCGAACACGATCTCCTTGAAGCCGTGGCCGGCCGTCTCGCTCTGGTCGAGCACCTCGATACGCCAGCGCTGCCGTTCCGCGTAGCGCACGTACATCCGGAAGAGATCCGCTGCGAAGAGTGCCGCTTCGTCACCACCTGTCCCAGCGCGGATCTCGACGATGACGTCGCGGTCGTCATTGGGATCCGCGGTGAGGAGCAAGGCGCGCAGCTTGTCGTACTCCGCCTCGGCGGCAGCGATTTGCGTGTGCTGTTCCTCCTCCGCCATGGCGACCATCTGCGGGTCACTCTCCGCGCGTGCCATCTCCGCGGCCTCGCGCGCCGCATCCTGCGCATCGCGCCAGCGACGCGCGGCCTCGACGACCTCGCGCAACTTCGCCTGCTCGCGCGACAGCTGCTGGACACGATCGAGGTCCTGGTATGCGTCCGGCGCGCTGAGCAGCTCCCCGAGCTCGTTGTAGCGTGCTTCGAGCGCAGCGAGGCGCTGTTCGAACGGATTCATCTCTGTCACGGCCACTGTCTCAACGAGCTCCGGACGACTCGGAGACGACACCACCACCGGACCTCGCGGCATCGAGCGCCGCGATCGCCACCTCGATCTGCGCGTCGGCCGGGGGTCGCGTACTCAGCAACTGGGTTCCGAGCACGGGCGCCAGCGCAATCCGGCCCGGCAACGTAGTGCGCACCCGGACGAGCGCGCGGATGATCTCGTACGACACCGCGGCCACGACCGGGACGAGCACGATCTGACAGACGAGCCTCACCGCGGTCGGGAGCAAGCCGAGTGGTGCGAAGACACCGACGCTCACCAGCGCCACCACAACGAGAAACCCGGTGCCGCAGCGAGGATGAAGGCGGCTGCGCCCACGCACGTGCGCAACGTCGATTGCATCGCCGGCCTCGAGCGCGTTGATGGCCATGTGCTCTGCGCCGTGATACTGAAAGAGCCGGCGCACGTTGGGAATGAGCCCGATCAGGAGCAGGTAGGCCACCAGGATTGCGGCGCGAATCACGCCCTCGATGAGCACGGCGCTGATCGACTGTGAGGCCCCGTGATGCAGCAATCCGCCGAGGAGCAGCGGCGCCCCGATGAACAGCGCGAGCGCGAAGACCAGCGACGCGATCATCGCGCCGCGGATGGCGCCCTCACCAATCTCCGCGTCCTGGCCGAGCTGCACGAGCGCCGACCATTGCAGCGCGCGCATGCCCAGGTGGATCGTCTCGTAGAGGCCGGCGACGCCACGAAGGAACGGACGGCGCCAGATGCCGGCGGTGTACACGCGCGAGCGCAGCACATCGGTGCAGATCGCAATCTCGCCGTTGGGCTTGCGCGCGGCGACGGCGTAGTGATCCCGGCCGCGCATGAGCACGCCTTCTATCACCGCCTGGCCACCGTAGAAGAACGTCCCGGGTGGCGCGCTCACCGCATTGACCACCACGGTGAGCAGGAGGTCGCGGCAACGCTGGGCTGACCTCATGAACGGCATGCTAGTCGAGCGCAGCGGACACGGCTCGACGAGCCGGTGCCGCTCCAGCGCCGCCGGGCGCCGGCCGAGCTAACTCTTCTTTGCCTGCTCGGCGCGACGGCGGAAGCGCTCGACCTGGCCGCCAGTATCGACGATGCGCTGGGTCCCGGTGAAGAAGGGATGGCACACCGAGCACACCTCGGTCTTCAGCTCGGTGAGCGTGGAGCCGGTGGTGAAGGTATTGCCGCAGAGGCAATGCACAACAGCGTCAACGTGGTACTCGGGATGGATCGTGGCTTTCATGGGGCGCCTTGGTTCACGCGGAAGGGACGAGTTGACGATACCACGCCAACGTTCGGCTCAATCCAGGGCCATCGCCACCGGGCGGGTGAAGTTGCCGTGGGTCATGCCGGGGAGCCGGTCCACGAGCTGCTGGTAGGCGGCGGCCAGGCCGACGCCGTCGTCGGGGAGCAACCCGCGAGCGGCCAGCACGTCGATGAGCCAGTCGTGGTCGCAGTTGAGCGAACGCCACTGAATCTGGCGTGCGCCCATCTCCGCGACAGCGGCGGCGGTTCGGTCGAGCTCCGCACTCGAGTCGGTGAGCCCGGGGAAGGTGAGCAGGTTCAGGCACACCTGACCGCCGGCTCGCGACATGACCCGGCCGCATTCGATGACGTCCTCGATCGAGTACCCGACCGGGCGGTAGTAGGCGCGGAAGACGGCGTCGGTGAACGAGATGGCGCTGATCCGGACGCTGTTGCACCCCGCGTCGATGAGCCGCTGCAGGACCTGCGGGCGGCTCCCGTTGGTGTTGACGTGGATGGTCGCCGCGGGATGCTCGTTGCGGATCAGAGCCACAGCGCGGGCAAGGACGTCGTCGCGAGTCAGCGGCTCTCCCTCACAGCCCTGCCCGAACGAGACGATCCCGGCATCGGTCCCGCCGAGGTGGAACGAGGCCATCCCGGCCAGCTCGTCGGCGGTCGGCGCGAACCGCATCCGGGGTTGAGGCGCCGGCGCCTGCCCGTCGGTCTGCAGGGATATGCACCCAAGGCAGTCCGCGTTGCAGGCGGGCGAGGCGGGGAGCGCACCCTCGTAACGGCGCAGGAATGTGTTCTGCGCCGTGTAGCAGCGGAGATCGGTGGCGCAGATCGCCAAGTGGTCGACCAGGCGGTTGCCGGGCAGGGCGAGGCGGGCGCTCTCGATCGCCGCATCGAGGCCGCCACCCGCGTAGCGGCGGGGTTCCCACCACCCGAACGCATCGGTGCTCAGGGCCGCGACCAGGAGCTCGTCGTGGTGCTCCACCACCGCCGAATATCCATAGAGCGGAAGGCGACGGCTGCCCGGGAGCGGGCGCGACGCGGGCACCAGCGTGCGCAGATGGCCGACCGGGAGCACCGCCGCCACAGGGAGCAGATCCGCCTCGACGTCGACGGGCCGGTCTTTTGAGTCCAAGGCGAGCGCCCGCCTTCCCGGCAGGTGCATGAGCGTCGTGCCCTCGGGCAGGGGGATCATCTGCGAGACATCGAGCTTGAGCACGCGTCCGCCTGAACGGGCCGCGGGGCGGAATCCTCCGAGGACCTCGAGCCCGCCGTCAGGGCGGGCAACGATGGGGCGCATCAGTCGATTCTCCCCCAGCGCCCGTCAGGTCAACCCCCGCGGCGAGGTGCGGAGATCGAGTTCCTCAGACGGAGCGGCCTTGCCCTGCAGCGACGAGCGCCAGAGAGCGGCGTTGCCCTCCACCGACAAGCGCGACGGAGCCGGCGCCGATGGCGAAGAGCAGGCAGATCACCACGCCCAGAATGGAGAGGGTGGTGATAGCGCCCACCAGGCCCGACAGCAGCAACCCGGCGATGACCACAGCGCCCAGAAATGTGGCGAGCGTCAGCCAGTAGGTTGATGGTGTGACCCAGGTCGTCCGCAGGGTGCCGCTCGGCGGCTTGGAGAACATGGCGACCATGAAGACATCGGCGATCGGGATCACCGCGGAGCCAAAGCGTCCTGGCGGCGGCACTGGCGAATCGGGAACGCGCGTAAAGGCGTTGGGCATGGACCCAGGGTATTACGCGGCGGCGAGTTCGTCCGGGATCGCAGTCACAACGTGACTCGATGGCCCGCGCAGCACCCGGATCACCAGGAAGCGCTCGATCGGACCGTCGACCATGAGGCGCTGCAGGTCGCGCGGGCTCTCGATCGGCCTCCCGTCCACCTCGATAATGATGTCGCCCGGATGCAGACCTGCGGATTCCGCAGGGCTGCCCTTGATGACCTCGACAACCCCCAGCCCCTTGCTCCGGCCGAGTTGCTCGGCCCAGCGAGGAGGGATCGGACGTGCTGACCCGGCGACGCCGAGGTGGGCTCGGCGGACCCGTCCATCGCGGACCAGCGCGCCGATGATCCGTTCGGTCGTGGTGTTGACCGGGACGGCGAGACCAAGGCCGACGCCCGCCAACGCGGTATTGATCCCCACGACGCGGCCCGCGGAATCGGCGAGCGCCCCGCCCGAGTTGCCCGGGTTGAGCGCGGCATCCGTCTGGATCACGTCGTCGACGACCCGGACCTGGGCGCCGGCCCGCGTCGGCAGCGACCGGCCCAGGGCGCTCACGACGCCCGCGGTGACGCTGCCGGCGAGGCCGAGGGGGTTGCCGATGGCCACCACCAGCTGACCGACGCGCAGTGCAGAGGCGTCGCCCAGTCGCGCCGGCTGGAGTTCCCCGTGTTCGGCGACCAGGACGGCGAGATCCGAGAGCGGGTCCCGTCCTCGAACGCGAAAGCGAAGCTGCCGTCCGTCGGCGAGGTCGAGCCTGCCGCCGTCGCCACCGGCGACCACGTGGGCCGAGGTGACCAGGTAGCCGTCGGAGCTCAGCGCNNCCTTCGGCCCGCGCCTTCTGGACGGCTGTCAGCGCACCGCGGAGGCTCTCGATCCACTCGGACTGATGCTGTCCCACGAGGCGGACGCACCAGGCCAGCGCCTCGCTCCGACTGCGGGCGACACCGGCCTCGATCAGCGTGTCGAGCACGCGGCGATCCTGGATCCGGAGCCTGGTCATGACCGGAACTCCGAGGGTGGTGAAGAGCTCCTCGACGCCGCCACAGCGGGCGCCCCAGGAGACCTTGCGACCGAAGAGCCGCTCAGCGTCGCGGGCGACCTTGACGCGGGCGTCGCGAGTGTCACCCCGGAATCGGGCGATCCTCGCGCTGCGAGCCGCGGCGCGGGTGCCCTCGGCCGCATCGGCGGCGAGCTCTGGTTCGTCGATCTCGCCAACGATCAGGATCTCGTCTGGATCGGAGCTGATGGTCGGCGCAGCCTTGTAGAGCCCCTCAGGCAGGCGGCCGGCGAACCAGCCGGAGACTTCTTCGTCGGTAAGCGGGTCGGTGGCGGTGTGTCCTTTCATGGATTACATGATTACACAGTCGCGTGAATAGTCCTCCGGCGGCATGGAATCGCTTAGCTCGTACCGGCTCCCACCGCTTCCTCCTGACGCGGCATCTCGAAGCGAAACAGCGATGCACCAGTGAGGTTGTACCGGCGACGGGCGAACAGATAACAGATCCAGCCGATGACACTGTTAAGACCTTTGTCAGCGAGACGCTGCATGACTGAGATCGCGGTGGCGATGTCGAAGCTGATGCCAAGCAGGACGAGGAGCCCCGCGGTGCTGGCCTCCACGGCGCCAAGCCCACCGGGCGCCAGGCTCAACCACGCGGCCCCCTGCGTCGCGGCATAGACGAAGCCCGCACTCGTCCAGCTAAGCTTGCCAGGATCCACCGCCTGCGCGACAGCCCAGAGCAGGCTCACCGCCATGACCGCCTGGACGGCGCTCAGCGGCAGGTATCGGTACGTGTCCGGATGCCGGAAGAGCCGTCGCGTATCGCGATGCAGCTCGTCCACAGCAGGGCGAAGACGCTTCAGCACCGGGACACGCCCGATGATGAGCCGGACCCGCGCGTACAGCCGCTCGACGGTGAGGATGGCGACGATCGCAACGACGAAGAGCATCGGCACCACAACCGCGATGGCGATGAGGTGGAGACCGAGCGCCCTCGGCAGCGCGAGAGCAAACAGCATGAACACGAACAGCAACTCCTGCACCGTCTCGCTGGCGACCACCGAGCCGAGATGCACGGCCGCAGCTTTTGACAGGAGCAGCGCCCGGGTCAGCTCACCGAGCGGAAGCAGTGCCGTCGCTTGCCCGGTCTCGGTGAGAAACACCGTATCGCGCAACGGGAACGTGATCCCGAGCGCGCGGTTCAACGTCCACCAGCGCACCCCCTGGACGAGGTAGAAGCCGACCGCGAGCACGCCCACGACCGGGATGTAGATGAGATTGAAACGCTGGAAAGCGATGCCGATCTTGTGTGGGTCTGCATACACCAATAGCGCCGCAATCGCACCCAGCGCGAAGAGCAGCGGGATGTATGCCATCCACCGGCGCCGCGAGCGATGCGGCACATCGGACTCACCGTGATCCTGCTCAACTCGCGAGCGCGGCTCGTCGGGACGGGCGGCCTCCGTCACAACGCGTCGATGGTAGGGGTGGTGGCATCGAACAGCGCGCGCCGTCGAATTCGAGTCAATCGGGAGGGGCGCCCCCCGGCCACGGCAGTGCCGCAAAACCGATTGTCCCGGGGCCGGTGTGCGCACCGAACATCGGGCTCAACGGGAGGCTCTCACAGCGGACGACGTGCACTGCCGCTGACAAGCGTGCGGCGAGCGCCGCCGCATCGTCCGGGGCGTCGGCATGGAACACCATCAGCCACTGCGGTCCCGATCCGACCTCGTCGACGGCGACGCGCTCCAGTTGCCCGATCGCGCCCGAGGCGGTGCGGGTGAGCCCCACCCTGCCGGTGTTGCCGCCTTCGAGGAGCCGGAAGACCGGACGAACGCGCAGCGTGTTGGAGATCCCCGCCAGCAGCGTGGGCACGCGCCCGGTGCGTGCCACATAGGTCAGGGTGGCCAGGGCTCCGTAGACACGTACCTGGGCACAGGCTGCACGGATCGCCGCCACCCACGCGTCGGCGTCGGGCGTCGTCTCGGCGAGGTAGGCGGCGCAGCGGGCGACGAGTGAGAATCCGGCCACCGCCGTCCCGGTGTCGATGACCGTGACCCGGCGCCGGCCCTCCTCCGCCTCGAGCATCCCGGCGGCGAGGTTCGCCGTCGAGTGCATGCCACTCCAGCGTTCGGGGATCGTGAGGCAGAGCACCGTCTCGGCATCACACCGGCGGAAGGCATCCAGGTATGACCCCGGCGACGGGGTCGACGTCGCGGTCACCCCGCCTGTGCGGAGCATCGCGTAGAACGTCGCATACGCCTCGATATTCCCGTCGTCGATGAATTCCCGCCGTCCGACGGTGATCCGCTCGGGCACGACGACGACACCCCGCTCCAGGTCCTCCTGCAGCGCGGCACCTCCGTCCACGACCAGCGCTCTATCCCGCAACGTCATCTACCGTACACAAGACGCATGATTGGCGGCATCGTGATCTCCCCGTGGGTCGTGGCGGGCTGGTGCCTGGCCGCATATCTGATCGGCGGCCTGCCGGTGGGATGGCTGCTGGTGCGTCGGAAACGGTACGGGCTCGACCTGCGCAATTTCGGCACCGGCAACATCGGGACCAGCAACGTGTACCGGCACGCCGGCATCGACATCGCGATCATCGTCGGCCCGCTCCAGTTCGTCCAGGGGTTTGCGCCGGCGGTGGCGTCGCGGCTCGTCGGGCTCCCGCTCAGCGCGAGCATGCTCATCGGCGTCTGCGCCGTGGCCGGCAACGGCTGGCCCGTTTACATGCGCTTCAACGGCGGGCGCGGCGTCGCGGTAGCCACTGGCGCCGTTGCCGCCCTCTCGATCGCCGGACTGATCGCGCTCCTGATGTGTTACGCATGGGGGGCGAATCGCGGCCGGATCGCCATGGCGGTGCTCGTCGCGTTCGTGGTGCTGCCCGCGGTCGCGTTCTTTTTCGGGGGCTCGCAGGGCTGGATCCTCGGCAGCGGCTGCCTGGCGATCCTGGTGCTGCTCCTGCTCCGCCGCCTCGAGGGCCTGCCTCGCGACGCGCGCGTGTACGGCCAATTCTGGCGGCGCGTGTATCAGCGACTCGTCTTTGATGAGCGCCCGGGACGGCCGCTCATGGGTCCCCGCACCGACCAGGGCGCGGATCCGCTGAGCCACTGACGCGGCGCGCCGTCAGCGCTCGTAGATCTCGCCGAAGGGGTACCACCACTCGGGAGCGCGACGGATCGCCGCTTCCAGCCCGCTAGCGATGCGCTGGGTCACGTCGGCATCGCTCGCGCCGGGCTCGATGACGATCGGCGGGTGCACCACGAGGCGGTAGAGCCCCCGGTATCGGAAGCAGTCCACAGGCAGGACCGGGACCTTGGCGACGCGCGCCAGCCATGCGGCGGCGGTGCTGAAGGCGACCCCGCCACCGCAGAAGTCGACGATGGCCGTCTCGCCATGATCGGGGATATCGCTGAGGATGGCGGCGAACCTCCCCCGGCGCACCGCGCGAATCAGCCCCCGCGCCGCGTTGGAGGACACCAGCACCTCGAGATCCTGGCGCCGTCTCGCCCACGCCGCGACTCTGGTCACCAGGTCGGGGCCCACCGGCGCCATGACCGCGGTCACGCGCAGTCCCGAGGCGAACCCGCACGACGCCGCGACGTCCCAACTGCCGAAGTGGGCGAGCGCGAAGATTCCCCCACCATGCTCGTCGATCGCCGCATGGGCATGCTCGAGTCCGTAGGCGCGGAAGTGGCGGTGCATCGCGTGCGCCGGTACCCCGTATTGCCAGACGAAGTCGACCGAGGTGCGCGCGTAGTTGCGGAACGACGCGAAGGCGCGCCGCCGCGCGGCTCGGGCATCGAGCGACGGGGCGAGGCGCTGGTGATTGCGGGCGCATCGCCGCCGGCTCGTGGGTGATGTCGCGTAGACGCAGGCGCCGATGACATCACCGAACGCGTGGCGCGCCGGGCCGAGCATCCGCAGACCTAGGCTTGCAGTCCACATGCCGGCGCGCAGCGCTCGCGACGGGGGCTCGAGCAGCGCCGCCGAGCTCGACGCGTCCGGCGTCAATGCACCATGCGGGCGGTGTCAGGCTGGAGAGCGACGTGGTGCTTGGCGATGATCTCTCGCACCGTTCCGCTCTGGGCGCGCATCACCAGGCTGTGGGTTTCCGCCCACCAGTTGTGATACCGAACGCCGCGGAGCAGTCCCCCACCGCTGATCCCGGTCACCGCAACACTCACCTCGCGTCCGGGCACGAGCTGCTCCATGCTCAGCAGCGCATCGGGGTCGTACCCCGCCTCGCGCATGGCGGCGGCCTCGTCCTCGTGGCGCACCCAGGGGCGGCACTGCAGCTCCCCGCCGAGGCAGCGCATGGCGCAGGCGGCGACGATCGCCTCGCGCGTGCCGCCGGATCCGATCATCACATCGATGCCGGAGCCGGGCCAGGCGGCCATCATGGCCAGGCCGACGTCCCCGTCGCTGACGATGGCCACGCGTGCGCCGAGCGCGCGCAGCCGCTCGAGCAGCGCCTGGTGGCGCGGCCGATCGAGCAGGACGACGGTGAGGTCCTGCACCTGCACGTTCATTGCGAAGGCGACCCGGCGGAGGTTGTTCTCCGGCGTGTCGCTGATGTCGACGGCGCCGCGCGCCTGCGGGCCGACGGCGATCTTGTGCATGTAGGCAACTGGCGGCGGCTGCAGGATGCCCCCCGTCTCGGCGACGGCGGCGACGCTGAGCGCCTGGCTGAGCCCGCCGGCCACGAGGCTGATCCCGTCGACCGGGAGGACGGCGAGGTCGAGCCGGTCCCGCCCGGCGCCGATGGTTCTCCCCGCGAGCAGCCGGTTGTTGGAGCCCTCGGGACCGATGACGATGCGGCCCACGAAGGGCATGCCCTCGAGCGCCTCCTCCATCACCCCGTGGCCGGCGTCGCGGGTCCCCGCCTTGTCACCGCGTCCCAGCCAGCGTCCCACGGACAGCGCAGCGGCCTCGGTTGCGCGAAGCAACTCGAGGCCACGGTTCCGGCCGCGGATCATCCGCTCCGCCGGCGGGACGCCACGCGCTGCCGTGCTCATCGGCAACCAGCGTACCCCGCTAGATGATCCCGACGAACTGCTGGCCGGTGATGGCCGGGCTGACCTGGGTGACCGCGAGCGTCGCCGGGTTGACCGCGAGGCCGTTGTGCGACGGCAT
>PLDZ01000166.1:6018-6149 GCA_003136295.1 Candidatus Dormiibacterota bacterium | reverse complement strand
GTGATGATCGAAGGCCCGGGCCATGTCCCGATGCACAAGATCAAGGAGAACGTCGACCTGCAGATGGAGGTCTGCCACGAGGCGCCCTTCTACACGCTGGGTCCGCTCACCACCGACATCGCGCCCGGCTA
>PLDZ01000166.1:0-5944 GCA_003136295.1 Candidatus Dormiibacterota bacterium | reverse complement strand
GCTGGGAGGATCAGTTCAACCTGAGCCTCGATCCGGAGACCGCGAGGTCGATGCACGACGAGAGCTTGCCCGCCGCCGGTGCGAAGGTGGCCCACTTCTGCTCGATGTGTGGCCCCAAGTTCTGCAGCATGCGCATCACCCAGGACATCCGGGACTATGCGCGCGACCACGGCGTCGGCGAGGACCAGGCCGTGCGCCTCGGCATGAAGGAGAAGTCGCAGGAGTTTCGTGAGCTCGGGGGCCGGATCAACGTTCCCCAATAGGGTTCCGATGTAACCAGTCCACGGGGCTCTGGTTAGAGTGGTATGACCGTGGACTCGAGGCCGTANNGACGGTCGTCTCGACCCCGACGGGATCGGCGGTGACGGCGACACCGGCGGCCACGGATGCCGGCTCGGTGTATCTGCCAGGGCTGATCATCAAACAGGATCTCGCCCTCGACTGCGAATCGGCCGCGCTCCAGGTGGCGCTGGCGTTGCGGAACATCGACGTGCCACAGGATCGGATTTACGCGAGCCTGCCTCAGGATCCGCGACCGGTCGTGCTCGCCTCTGACGGGTATCCCGCCCGCTGGGGCGATCCGTTCACGGCGTTCGTGGGTGATGTCAACGGGTACGAGCCGCACTTCACCGGATACGGCGTGTACTACCCGCCGATCGTCGCCGCCGCGGAGCGCTATGGTGCCGTGGCGAATGGTCACCTGGGCTGGACCATCGCCGAGATCGTCGCGCAGCTGCATCAGGGAAACGCCGTCGTGATCTGGCTGACCTCGGATTTCAAGGCGCACGTCCCGCGCTACTGGACCGCCTGGGACGGAACTCGGGTCCCCTGGGCGATCGGCGAGCACGCGGTTCCGGTGATCGGGTACGACCCGGTCCAGAGCACGATCACGTTCGTCGACGTGCTCTACGGTGTCCAGCGGACCATGACCACGCAGGCGTTCGCGGCCGCGATGACCACGTTTGGAGGCATGGGGGTGGCCGTCTCCTCCGGGCAGTAGAGCGGGTTCAGTCTGCCAATTTGTGATCCAGTGCTGTGCGCCACGCACGACGATCTGCGGTATTTGCAGCGCCGGAGCAAACCAGAAGGTGCGCTAGAATCCGCTGAGCCCGTCGCGCTTGTGCGCTCCGCCCTAGATGGAGGCTCTCAATTGGCATCGTCCACCCGAAGGGAAGCGCCCCCTGACCTCCTGGCCAGGGTGGAGGAAGAGCAGGTGCGCCATATCGACCTCCAGTTCACCGATGTCGTCGGCGGTGTGAAGACGGTCACGATCCCTGCTTCACAGCTCGGCGAGGCAATCGAGCACGGGACCTGGTTCGACGGTTCCTCGGTGGACTCGTTCGCCAGGACGGCCGAGTCCGACATGTACCTGGTGCCCGACCCGTCGACATTTCAGCTCCTGCCCTGGGGCGACGAGCGCACCGCGCGGCTCATCTGCTGGGCGACGACGCCTGACGGAGAGCCGTACCAGGGCGATCCTCGTGGCGTGCTGCGGCGGGCGATCGAGGACGCCGAGCGCCTCGGGTTCGAGTACCGCGTCGGGCCGGAGGTCGAGTTCTTCCTGCTCGAACGCGGCGTCGACGGGGTGCTCGTGCCCACTCGTAACGATCGCAGCTCGTACTTCGACTTCTCGAGCGATGGCAACCGCGATCTCCGCCAGCGCATGGTCAGCGCGTTGATGAGCATGGGGATCGCCGTCAACACCTCCCACCACGAGATTGCCGGCGGCCAGCACGAGATCGACATCGACGCCGCGCCGGCGCTCAAGGCGGCCGACGATCTGATCACGTTCCGCTACGCGCTCAAAGCTGTTGCGGGGCAGTCCGGCGTGATCGCGACCTTCATGCCCAAGCCCTTCGACGGCAAGCCCGGCAGCGGGATGCACGTCCACCAGNNGCCCCGTTGGTGAACTCCTACAAGCGCCTGGTGCGCGGCTTCGAGGCGCCGATCTTCATCTCGTGGGCGCGGACCAACCGCGGTGCCCTCATTCGCGTCCCGCATGTCGGACGTGCGGAGGCGACCCGTGTGGAGCTTCGCAGCCCAGATCCCTCGTGCAACCCCTATCTCGCCTTCGCGGTCATGCTCCGCTGCGGGATCGACGGCATCGAGCGCCGGCTGCCGCTTCCGGCGCCGGTCGAGGAATCGCTCTACGGTTTCGATGAGACCGAGCTCGAGCGGCGCAACGTGGGCGTTCTCCCCGACAACCTGAAGGACGCAATCGACGCGCTCGAATCTGACGAAGTCGTCATCGATGCGCTCGGGGACCACTTGGCAGAGCGGTTCATTGCCGCAAAACGCCTGGAATGGCAGGCGTACCGCGGGCAGGTCACGCCCTGGGAGCTCGACCAGTACCTCGAGCGCTGCTGACCGATGCTCGCGACATGAGCTCGCCCACCCTCACCGTCAAGGATGTCTGGCGGGGGGTTCTGCCGCCCGGCACCGACCTGCTCGGCGGCGGCGGCGGCCTCGAACGCAGGGTTGAATGGGCCTGCGCTCTGCGCACCCGTCCGCCCGCGTTCGAGGCGGTCAAGGGCGGCGAGATCGCTTTCGTGCCGGTCAAGAGCATCCGCCTCCTCGACGAGCGCCTCGATCTGCCCCAGGTCATGGCCAGCTTTGCGGAGAAGGGTGGGGTCGCCGTCGCGGTCGTCGGCGACGTGTCCGTCGAGAGCATCGCCGCAGCCGACCGTCTGATGATGCCCCTGCTCCGGCTGCCCGACGGGATCCACGCGACCGACGCGCATCACACCTGCGTTCGCTTCATCCTCGACCAGCGAGCCCTCCTCCACGAACGTGCCCAGGAGCTGCAGCTGGAGCTCATGGATCTCGCGCTCGGTGGCGCGGGTCCTGACAAGATCATCGAGCGTCTCTCCGAGGTCACTCGTCTCCCGGCCGCGTGGCTGGACGAGGCCGGCGAGGTGCGCCATCTCACGGTCACCGACGAGACGTTGCTCGCCGACGTCGAGGCCGGAGCCGACGCGCTCCGCCGCTGGGGCGGAACGATCGCGGCGGTCGGGGCCGATCCGCCCGTCCGCGAATTCACCGTCGGGCGTGACGGGCTCGCGTCTTTGGTGAGCCCGGTGCCGATGCGCAACGGCGTCGGCGGCTTCGTCTGCGTGATCGGCGAGGAGCATCGCCTCGATCAGATCGCGCGTCTCGCGGTCGCGAGAGCGGCGTCGGCATGCGCCATCGAGTTCGATCGCGAACGCGCCGTGACCGAGACGCGCGACAAGCTCGAGGGCGAGTTCATCGCCTCGCTGCTCACCGGTTCGTACTCCTCAGAGCGGGTTGCGCTCGAGCGGGCACGCCGGCTCGGTGCTGACCTCTCGAAGCACGTGGCCGTGATCGCGCTCCGCGGAGCCGCCTCTTCGTCGTCCTGGGAGCCGCGAGCGCTCCGCGCCGCGCAGAACGTGGTCGCCCGTCGCGAGGTTCGCGCGCTGGTCGCCACTCACGAGGACGCGGTCTGCTTGGTGGTGATGCCGGAGCCCGATGGAGCCGTCGACGCCATGTATCGATTCGCGGAGCTGGTGCGCAGCGAGTGCGCTCGCGCGACCGGCGACGCGACGACGTCGCTCGGACTCGGTCGCATCCACGACGGCGCGTCGGGGGTCCGCCAGTCCTTCCGCGAGGCTGAGCACGCGCTGGAGATGAGCCGCCGCCTGCTCGGCCCGGGGCGGCAGGCGAGCTTCGCCGATCTCGGCCTCCACCGCCTCCTCTTCGCGATGGCGCAGCACCCGGAGCTCAGCGATTACTACCGAGGCACCGTCGGCGAACTGGTTGCCTACGACGAAAAATCGAGCGCCGAGCTGATGGCGACGCTCGACGCCTACTTCGAGGCCAACGGATCACCAACCGAGACTGCGCAGCGCCTGAAGCTGCACCGCAACACGGTGCTGTACCGCCTGCGTCGCATCGAGGAGGTGGGCCGGCTTCGTCTGGATGACCCCGCGACCCGCCTCAATCTGCATCTCTGTCTCCGCATCCGAGATGTGCTCCAGTCGGGGGCCGCACGGGGCGCTCAGCCAGAGCCGGAGGGAGTCCCGGGTAGCTGAGCGCCCTTGGTCGGCGGCGCGGACTGCTAGTGGAGCAACTCGAACGTGTTGGTCGCGTCGTCCACGAAGTACACACCGTTGCGGGTGGGTGTTACGACGAGTCCGAAGAGGGCACCGCTCCCTGGTGGCGATCCGCTCATATCGAGCCACTGGAACGCGACCTGCGCGCCTGCGGGGGTCGTCTCGACGATGCGTCCGTCACCGGCGTTGACGGTGAGGATGTCGCCGTTGGGCGCCAGGGCGAGGCCGAGCGGCGAATTCAGCATGCCGTTGCTGGTGACGTCGGTGCCCGTCATCGCCGTGCTCTTCCTGGTGAAGGCGTCAGGGATTGCCGCGATGCGATTGTCGGCGGTGTCCGCGACGTAGAGCGTTCCCGAGGCGGTCACCGCGACGCCGGTGGGTCCGACCACAAGGGCTGCGGGGTCGGTCCGCTCCGCGAAGCCCGAGCCGACGACCGTGCTTGACACGACCCATGGCTTGGCGCTGCCCGCGGTGTGCAGCACGATCCGGACGACCGTGCCGCGATTGACGACCGCGCCGCCGGCTGCGACCGTCCCGTTGAGCACGTTGGTCGCGAAGATGACGGAGTCCGCTCCGCGATCGACGGCGGTGAGATCCCATGGCCCGTTGATGCCGAAAGCGTCGTTCAGCGTTTCGACGACGTTGCCGTTGCTGTCGAGAATGATGAGGCAGCCCGCCTTCGCGGTCGCCGAGGTGCCGTCGGAGGTCGGGAGCGATCCCACGATGACCCATCGGTGCTGCAGGATCGCGAGCGCCGTCGTGAGCCCAACCCCACCAGTGCACATGCCACGCACGTCATTGGATGTGATGTGCGCGAAGACCGATCGGCCGCCGTGCGGCGTCATCTGAACGATTGTCGTGCCGGTTCCCTGCGAGTTCGACGATGCGTTGAAGTTGCTCACGAGCACATTGCCGGCGTCCAGGCGGCCCGAGTCCTGGCTGACGACGGCCATGCCGTATGGGTTGAGGTCGCCGTTGTGGGGCACGGTAGAGCCGAGGCTCGTGACGTGCGTGAGTGGTCCGATGAACGAGCCTGACGCGGCCGCCGCGACCTGACCGAGCAGCAGTCCGGTGGCCGGGACCGCAACCATTACCAGGCGTCTCAGGATGTGACTACCCCTCACTATCGATGCTCCTTCGGACGCCGGACGGCCCCTCTGGACCGCCTTGGGGCAGCGCCTCCAAAGGCATACGGGCGCCGGTTACGTCGAGCGGAGTGAGCCCCCCTTGGTAGACTCAACACGGCTATGACCTACATCGTCACCGAGACCTGCGTCGACCTCAAGGACAAGTCCTGCATCGAGGTCTGCCCCGTGGATTGCATTCACGAGGCAGCCGAGGACCGGATGGTCTTCATCGACCCCGACGAGTGCATCGACTGCGGCGCCTGCGTGGATCCGTGCCCGGTCGACGCCATCTATGCCGAAGAGGATGTGCCGGAGACGCAGATCGCCTTTGTCGACATCAACAAGATCTACTTCAAGGACAAGGCGCTCGCCCGATCCCAGGTGGCGGACGTCAAGCCTGCCGTCGCTCCCTGAACGACCTCGAGACGCTTTGGTTTGTGCGGGACGCACAAGCCACCCCTGGGACCCATAGGTCTGCAAGACCGTAGTCCGCCGCCCGCGAGATCCTTAGTCTGCATCTCGTAGTGTGCCGCGGCGGCCGAGGGGTCCACTCGGTGGCGGCGGCGTGTCAGCCAATGCCCGCGGAAGGAGTCCAATGGCCATCGACGAGTCCTTAGCCGTGAGAGTTGCAAACGAGGTGACACGCGCGATGTCTCCGACGACGACCAGCAAAGCCAAGCCCGCCGACGTCATCAGGAACGCGCGCGAGCTCGGCATCAAGATCGTGGATCTTCGCTTCGCCGACCT
>PLDZ01000173.1:1291-2786 GCA_003136295.1 Candidatus Dormiibacterota bacterium | reverse complement strand
TGCGTGAACGGGAGGAAACGCTCATCGCCGATCTCGACCTTGGTGAGGTCTTGTCGGCGCGTCGCCACATCGACCCCGTCGGGCACTACAACCGTCCCGACGTGTTCCGCCTCTACGTCGACACGTCGTCACGACCAACTGTCGTTGAGGCGCCGGCCTCGACGTGGAACGCCTAAAAGCCTAGGCGACGCATGAAGCCCTTGCCATGACCGAGCGAGCGAATGACCGGCGCCCGAAGCTGCACCACACGCCCAAGACCAGCCTCTCAGCCATGACCGCGCAAAGCTCCGGCATGCGACGACTGGCGGGAATCTCGGCGGATCTGTCCGGCTCGGAGAGGATCTGGATGGGCGAAGCCCACGTTTCCCCAGGGTCGCGCTCCGAGAACCATCATCACGGTGCGTCCGAGACCGCCATCTATGTGGTGTCCGGCCACCCCGTCTTTGTGTTCCTGGAGAACAACGTTGAGACCCGCATCGAGACCGGCCCTGGGGACTACGTGTATGTCCCGCCATTTGTCGCCCACCGAGAGGAAAACCCTTCTCGCGATGAGGAGGCGGTCGTCGTCCTCGCCCGCACCACACAGGAGGCCATCGTCGTAAACGTCCTCGGGCTATGACCCCTCCTGCGGCCGCAGTATCGCTTGCGGGTACGGCGTGGGTGTGCAGGCGACTCGAGGAGGGAACCTACCAACGGAACCACAAGCACCTGCCCGAGAAACAACACGTGGTGCTGGCACCCTCCTCAGCCCGCATGGTGGCAGCCTTCCCGGCCCCCGATCACACGGATTAAGTTGACGGCGGATGACCGAGGAGTAACTCAGATGGAGGTGACCATGAACGAGTTTGACATCGTGACTGTCATCAACCGGCCGCAGGATCAGGTCTTTGCATTTCTCGTAAACACCGACAAGGCTCCTGACTGGAACCCTCAGGTGACCGAGGCGCGGCAGACGAGCGACGGACCGCTCGGCGTCGGCTCCACCCTTCGGTATGTCGGAAAGTTCTTGGGACGCCGCTTCGAATCGACCTCGGAATGTACTGACTTTACCCCCAACGAGAAATTCAGCACGAAGACGACCTCCGGACCTTTCCATCTCGAAATCGAAAACACGCTGAGTGCCGTCGACGGTGGGACCAGGCTCGCAACCACCTATCGAGGCGAGAGCCGGGGCTTTGTCAAGCTCGCCGAGCCGGTAATCGTGCGCTTGACGAAGAAGCAATTCGAAACGGCGACGGAGAACTTGAAGGCTCTGCTTGAGGCCGAAGGCACGTAGCGGATCCGGAAACGTACCCGATGAGCTTTCGGGTGGCTGGCGATCCGGTACTTCAGGTGGGATTGAGCGGGCCGTGGGCGGTGTCACCAACCGGTGTACGGCCTGCTCCGACCTTCGTCCTGGTTCCAGTAGTCGCGATGGTCGATGACGCGACCGTTATCGTCGAATCGAAGAAGGGTCACACCCGCCATCGTCGATTACCAGCATGGTCGAAATCTC
>PLDZ01000173.1:0-1256 GCA_003136295.1 Candidatus Dormiibacterota bacterium | reverse complement strand
AGCCGAGCCGCAACGTGTGATGGCCGGGCTCTACGGACACCTCGACCGTCTCCTTGTTGGCGATCGAACCGACCACTGTGCCGTCGATCCCGATGTTCCACTCCTCGCTCTGCGCGCCGATGCCGATCCCACTCCACGCTCGAGACAACCTAAGTGTTGCGTCGCCCACCTTCGTCACCTCCCATACGCCCTATTTGTCGAACCGCACCGGGTGGCGGGATGTGACCGCCGGCGCTGGACGCTCGCTGAGCATGAGCGCCGGTGATGAGCCGCTCGCGGTCGAACAGGGCCGAGACGACGCGAAACAGAAAGACATCGGCCACGAGCAATACCAATGCGAACACCACTGCGAGGGTGACGCTCGGCGTGAACACATTGAAGGACACCAAGGCCACGACCGCGAGCGGTGGAATGCTCGACAACGTCCCCAACTGTTGCGCGACACGAACGTCGCTCGCTCGCGTCGAGATGCCGATGCCCACGCAGATCGACCATCCCGCCAGGAGTGGTGCGAAGAGAATCTCCGCCAGGATATGCGGACCTTGCCCCAGGGCGGAGACCACCGCCGCGTTACTGGCGAAGAGACGGGCACAGACCTGTATAACAACGAAGAGCACATAGGCGATGCCGACCGCAGGAACAACGACGCCGAGCGCCTTGCCGAGCAGCAGNNGAGTACGCGGCGATGACAGCCGGCAGCAAGGCGGGCGCGATCAACAGCAGCAGAAACGTGCTCCCGACCGCCTTGTCCACAGCACTTGCCCCGACCGACGGGCCGATGCGAAAGATGACGAGCAACGGTTCGATGAGGAAGACGAGCGGGAGCAGGGCCATGGTCCCGACGATAAACGGGCTGCGGCGGTATTCACGGAGTTCCTTGCGAAGCACCGCGCCTAGACGTCCGAAGCTGAACTTCATGACTGCGATGCCCCCGGGTCCTCGTCGATCAGTTGCAGATAGACGTCCTCGAGAGAGTGACGCGACTCGGTGATCGAGACGACGTCGACACCTGCGGCGACGAGCGCTCTGGTCACATGCGGGGCGATATTCCTCGGATCGGCGACGTTGAGCACGTAGCTGCTCGTCCCCTCGGGTCGCCAGTTCTCCACGCCGTCGGTGCTGTTGAAGACATCATCTGGCGCTACGAGCGGTGTCAACGTCTCGACGACCAGGGATCGGCTGAACAGCCGCTCACGGAGCTCCTCAGGCCGGCCGACCGAGCGGAGCGTGGTGTTGAGGATGGCGACGCGGTCGCA
>PLDZ01000245.1 GCA_003136295.1 Candidatus Dormiibacterota bacterium | reverse complement strand
CGGCGCGAGAGCGCCGTCTCGGTCCCCGGGGACTTCGCGGTGCGCGGCGGCATCGTCGACGTCTTCGGCGTTGACCGAGCGCGCCCCTGGAGAGCGGAATGGTTCGGCGACGACGTCGAGGACCTGCGCGCCTTCGATCCGGCGACCCAGGAATCGATCGCAAAGCTCGAGTCGGCACAGGTCTGGCCGGCGCGCGAGCTCGACCTCAGCGGCGAGTCGGTGAGCAGAGCCATCGCGGCGGTGACGGCTCTCGACAGCGCCGCGTTGCGCGAGGACGTGCGTGAGCAGTGGGAGAGTGATTGCGAGCTGCTGGCGTCGGGCATCTACGAAGAGGGGCTCGACCTGTTCTTTCCGTATCTGGGCGGCGAGCATCCGGCGACACTGCTGGATCACCTCGACAATCCCATCGTGCTGCTCGACGGTGGACGCGAGCGGTTGATCGCCGCAGCGGAACGGCACGCGGCCGAGATCGAGGATCTCCGCGTGCAGGAGGAGGCGCGAGGCGAGTTGCCCCCCGGCGCATCGGCCGGCCTGGTCGATGTCGACGCCCTCTTCGCCGCCCTTGATCGATCCCCCTGCTTCGAACTCGTTCGCGAAGCGCCAACCGGGGTGTCGGTGGCTGCCGACCTCGGCTGGCGCGGTGTGGACAGCTATGTCGGCCGTTTCGACGCATTCATCCGCGAGGCGCTCCACGAGCGCGACGAGCGCGGCTGCGTGCTCGTGGTGTCCCGCCAGCAGCATCGCGTCGAGGAGCTCGCCGCCGAACACGGCGCCGACACGGTGGATGCGCCGGACTTCGCGGCGGCGTCGACGCCGCTGCCGGCGGGCACGATCCTGGTGGCATCCGCCGACCTGANNGCCAGAGGATCCCGCCGCGCAGTGTCGACCTCGGCGCGCGGGTCACGCGGCGCCGCCAGCGGCAACGCTGCGCGCGAGGCCTTCGTGCTGCAGTTCGCCCCCGGTGATTTGGTTGTGCATCGCGATCACGGGATCTCCCGGTTCGTCGAGATGCGCGCGGTGACTGACGACGGCGGCGCGATCCACGAGTACATGCTCCTCGAGTACGCCGAGGGCGACCGGCTCTTTGTGCCGACTCAGCACCTCGATCGCGTTGACCGCTATGTCGGCGGCGCGGAGTCGCACCCCAAGCTGTCCCGGCTCGGGAGTGGCGAGTGGGAGCGCACCCGGCGCCGGGTCAAGGAGCGCACTGAGGAGGTGGCTCGCGAACTCCTCGGCCTCTACTCNNTGGAAGGGTCGTTCCCGTACCAGGAAACGCCCGACCAGGTCCTCGTGCTCGAGGAGATCAAGCGCGACATGGAGGCGTCGCGGCCGATGGATCGTGTGGTGTGCGGCGACGTCGGATTCGGCAAGACAGAGCTCGCGGTGCGGGCCGCCTTCAAGGCGGCGATCGAGGGCCGCCAGGTCGCCATGCTCGTGCCGACAACTGTGTTGTGCCAGCAGCACTTCATCACCTTCACCGAGCGGCTCGCCGCCTTCCCGATCACCGTGCGCCAGCTGTCGAGATTCGTCAGTGACGACGAGATCGCGCGCACGCTCGCGGGTCTGCGCAGCGGGGCCGTCGACATCGTGGTCGGGACGCATCGTCTCCTCCAGAAAGATGTCGAGTTCAAGAACCTCGGACTTGTCGTCATCGATGAGGAGCAGCGTTTCGGCGTGCTGCAGAAGGAGCGATTCAAGGAGCTCCGTGTCGCGGTCGATGTGCTGTCGCTCTCGGCGACGCCGATTCCGCGCACGCTGCACATGTCGCTCGCGGGCATCCGCGATCTCTCCGTGATCCAGACGCCGCCCGAGGAACGCCAGCCGATCAAGACGTATGTCACCGCGCGCGAGGACTCGCTGATCCGCGAGGTGATCACTCGCGAGCTTGCGCGTGGTGGCCAGTGCTTCTTTCTGCACAACCGGGTTGCGGGCATTGAGGCGGTTGCGGATCGCTTGCGCGCGCTCGTCCCGGAAGCGCGCATCGAGGTCGCGCACGGGCAGATGCCCGAGGGCATGCTCGCATCGGTGATGCGCAGGTTCGGCGACGGCGAGATCGACGTACTGCTGTGCACGACCATCATCGAATCCGGTCTCGATATTCCGAACGCGAATACGATTGTCATCAATGACGCACACCGGCTGGGACTCGCGCAGCTGTATCAGCTCCGAGGACGCGTGGGGCGCGCGGGGCAGCGTGCGTACGCATACATGATGTATCCGCCCGCACGGTCGCTCACGGAGAAGGCGGACAAGCGCCTCGACGTGATCGGCGATCTGCAGGATCTCGGCGCGGGATTCAAGCTGGCGATGCGCGATCTCGAGATTCGTGGAGCCGGCAATCTGCTTGGCGAAGAGCAGCACGGGGAGATCGCCGCCGTCGGTCTCGAGCTGTACAACCATCTGCTCGCCGACGCGGTGACCTCGCTGCAGGGCAAACCCCTGCTCGAGTCTCCAGCCCAGGTGACGGTGACGCTCCCGGTCGCGGCGTTCCTTCCCGCGGAGTACGTGTCCGACGAACGCCTCCGATTGCGCTGCTACCAGGAGCTCGCCGCGTGTGTCAGCGAGGCCGAGCTGGAGCAGCGGGCGCGCGGACTCGTCGATCGATTCGGTCCGATGCCGGCGCCGACGTCGGCGCTGATCGACTCGCTGCG
>PLDZ01000150.1 GCA_003136295.1 Candidatus Dormiibacterota bacterium | reverse complement strand
GCAATCGCGGTCGGCTCGGAGATCGAGAATCTCATCGGTCGCGAAGGAATCACGCTCGCCGAATGCGCCGTGCTCTATCGAACCAACGCGCAGTCCCGTGCCTTCGAGGAGGTGTTCCTCAGGCGCGGTATCCCATATCAGCTGGTCGGCGGTCTGCGCTTCTACGACCGGCGCGAAGTGAAGGATGTGCTCGCCTACCTTCGTCTCTGCGTCAACCCTCGGGACGCGGTGTCATTTGCGCGCGTGGTCAACACGCCACGACGCAAGATCGGTGATCGCACGGTTGCCGAGCTGGAGAAACTCGGGCGCAGGAAAGGCCTCGCGCCCCTGGAAGCAGCGCAACGGCTCGACGAGGGTGAACAGGCCATCGGGCCCGCGGCGATGGCCGCGCTGCGCGGATTCGCCACGCTCATGGAGCGCCTCAGTCGCGACGCGCAGCGCGTGCCGCTCCCGGTGCTCCTCGAGCGCGTCCTCGACGAGACAGGCTACCGGGAGATGCTCCAGGATGGCACCCAGGAAGGCATCGAGCGATGGGCGAACGTCCTCGAGCTGGCGGGGCTCGCCGCCGAGTATGCCGACGTGCCGCCGCCCGACGGGCTCGTGCAGTTTCTCGAGAACGTCGCGCTGGTCAGTGACGTCGACACCATGCGTGACGAAGCCCCGGGCGTCACGCTGATCACGCTGCACCAGGTCAAGGGACTGGAGTTCGGAGTCGTCTTCATCGCCGGCATGGAGGAGGGGCTCCTGCCTCATTCGCGCGCGCTCGAGGAGGGTGACCCGGGCATCGCCGAGGAGCGCCGGCTGACCTACGTCGGCATCACGCGAGCGCGCCGCCGTCTCTATCTGCTCCACGCCTTCCGGCGGCACACCTATGGAACGCCACAGCTCGCCGAGGCATCTCGATTTCTCGGTGAGATTCCTGGGGAGATGCTCGAGGTGCAACTTCGCCCGGGTGCGCCGTCGTTGGGAGATGTTCGCGCTTCGGGAGCGGTGCGCCGCGCCGTGGTCGGCTATGCGACACGACCCAACCCCGTGGAGCTGGCGCCGCAGCGGTTCAGCGAGGGCATGCGCATCGGTCATCAGCGCTACGGTGAGGGCACGGTGCTCAAGAGCACCATGACCAGAGGCGGCGAGGAACTGGTGATCAAATTCGACGATCATGGCGTCAAGATCTTCGCGGTTGCCGACGCGACGCTCTGGCCGCTCGCGGACTCCTGACCAACCCATGGATACCAAGAACAACGAGGCTGCTGCTCCCAAGCAGGCGCGCGACCGAGTCCTCGCCCTGCTCAAGGAGCTCGACCACCACTCCCGCCAGTACCACGTCCTCGACTCACCCGAGATCTCCGACTTCGAGTACGACCACCTCTTCCGCGAGCTCGTCGATCTCGAGTCGGCCTATCCCGAGTTGCAGACCGCCGATTCGCCGACGCAGCGAGTCGGTGGCGAACCTGCGGCGACCTTCACGAAGGTCAGGCATCGGACCCCGATGCTCAGCCTCAACAACGCATTCAGCTCCGACGAGGTGCGCGAGTTCGGCACCCGGGCGGAACGTGCGATCGGCGCGGTGGGCGGTTATGTGTGCGAGCTGAAGATCGATGGGCTGGCGATGTCGATCAGCTATGCCGGTGGCAGCTACATCCGCGCGGCCACGCGGGGCAACGGTGTCGAAGGTGAGGATGTGACCGCCAACGTGCGCACCATTCGCTCGGTCCCGCGGACGCTTGAGCGGGTGGTTGGCCTGCCCGACGAGCTCGAGGTGCGCGGCGAGGTCTACCTTCCCAAGGGCGCGTTTGCGGCGACCAACGCGCGTCTCGACGAGGCAGGAAAACCCGGATACGCCAACCCGCGCAGCGCGGCCGCGGGCGCGGTGCGCCAGCTCGATCCCTCGATCACCGCAGCGCGAGGCCTGCAGACGTTCATGTACGCGATCGATCCGCCGGGGAAGATCAAGAACCAGGCCGAGGTCCTGGACACGCTCGCAGCGCTGGGATTCCGCGTCAATCCGCACCGTCAGCTCGCCGGGTCGATCGACGACGTGCTCGCATTCCTTGACCACTGGTCTGAACGCCGCCATGACCTCGACTACGACACCGACGGCATCGTCATCAAGGTCGCATCTCTCGCCGAGCAGGCGGAGCTCGGCACCATCTCTCGCGCACCTCGCTGGGCGATCGCGTACAAATTTCCGCCCGAGGAGCACGAGACGCAGGTGCTCGACATCCATGTCCAGGTTGGGCGCACCGGTGCCGTAACGCCGGTCGCAATCCTGGAACCCACGCTGGTCGCGGGTTCCACGGTTCGGCGCTGCACCCTCCACAACGAGGACGAGGTGGCGCGCAAAGACGTGCGCATCGGCGACACCGTGCTGATCCACAAGGCAGGTGATGTCATCCCCGAGATCGTGCAAGTGATCCTCGAGAAGCGTCCGAACGGGGCCACCCCCTGGCAGATGCCCGAGCACTGCCCTGCGTGCGACTCGCTGCTCGTGCGCGAGCAGGGCGAGGTGGTTCGGCGCTGCCTGAATCCGCTCTGTCCCGCGCAGCGGCGCGAGTTGCTCATCCACTTCGCCGCTCGTGGGGCGATGAACATCGAGGGCCTGGGGCCCGCGGTCATCGATCAACTCATCGACCTCGGGTATGTCACCGAACCGGCCGACCTGTTCCGTCTCACCGCCGAGCAACTGCTGACGCTGGAGGGGTTTGCGGAGCGGTCCGCCACCAAATTGATCGAGTCGATCGCGTCCCGCCGTCGCGTACCGCTCGCTCGATTCATCAACGCCCTCGCCATCCGTCATGTCGGTGAGCACACCGCGGAGACCCTCGCGGCGCATTTCGGCAGCATCGATGCGCTTGCGGCAGCCACCGAGGAGGACCTGCTGGGCGCCGAGGGCATCGGGGCGGTGGTCGCCGCACATATGGCCGCGTGGTTCTCGTCGAGCGAGGGACGCGCCGTCCTCGAGCATCTCCGCGCCGCAGGCGTGGACCCCGAACGCGCGGCGGGCGGTGGTGGCCCGTGGAGCGGTCAGACCTGGGTGATCACCGGGAGCCTTGACGGGATGAGCCGCGCCGATGCGGAGGCGCGGATCCGCGCGCTCGGAGGCAATCCGAGCTCGAGCGTCAGCCGGAAGACCCACACGGTCGTTGCCGGGGCCTCTCCCGGGAGCAAGCTGGAGAAGGCCCAGCGGCTCGATGTCCGTGTGCTCGATGAGGCACAGTTCGTCGCCGAGCTCGATGCGGCAGAGGGCTCACGCTGAGCAGCGATACAGTGACCAGCATGGCGGCCCCGCGGCGCGCAGAGCGCCTTCTCGATGACAAAGCGCAACTCCGAGCACGTCTTCGCGCGTCACCCGACGGTCCGGGCGTGTACGTCATGCGTGGTCTGGACGCGCGGGTCATCTACGTGGGCAANNCTTGTCCTCGAGAACACGCTCATCAAGCAGCACCGCCCGCGTTTCAACGTGCGCCTCAAGGACGACAAGAGCTACCTCTACCTCAAGATTCCGCGCCCCGGTGTGCACGATGCAGTCGCTCCCGGGACCGCGCGCGAGGAGGTGCGCAAACCCCGTGGGAAGAGCGCCGAGGGGGCGACGCTGTTCCCGAGGCCGTACTACACACGCAAGGTGATCCGTGACGGTGCGCGGTATTTCGGGCCGTACACGAGCGCGCAGTCGTTACGCACCACGGTCCGTTCGCTGCGCACCATCTTCCCGTTCCGCACCTGCAGCGACGAGATCTTCCGGCGCGGCAGAGTGTGCCTCGACTATCACATCAAGCGCTGCTCGGGGCCGTGCGAGGGGAAGATCGACGGTCCCGAATACGCTGAGATCCTCGAGCAGGTCCAGGAGTTCATGGAGGGCCGGTCCGACACCCTGCACGACGAGTTGCGCGACCACATGGACGCCGCCGCCGACAATCGCGACTACGAGCTCGCCGCGCGCTTTCGCGACCGTCTGCGGGCCATCGAACGGATCAGCGAGCGTCAGACGGTCCTGCGCGGTGCGCGCACCGACGAGGACTGCATCGCTGTCGCCGTCGAGGCGGGGCGCGCAATGGCCGCCGTGCTCAGCATCCGCCAGGGGCGTGTGATGGCGATGGAGACGCACGAGCTCGAGGGCGTCGCCGGGCTCGATGCCGCCGCGTGCCTCGGCGCGTTCCTCCCGCAGTACTACGCCAACGTGACCTCGGTTCCGCGCCGACTCCTGGTGTCCGAGGAGGTCGAGGGGCGCGCTGTTTTCGAGGAGTTCCTCGCGGAGCAACGAGGTGGCCGAGTCGACGTGCACGTCCCCAAGCGCGGCGATGCACGTCGGTTGATCGCCCAGGCCGCGGAGACCGCGCTGGTCGCGCTCCGCCAGCAGCGAATCGTCGATGACTACGATGCGGCGAAGACCGAGGCGCTGCTCGACGACCTCGCGAGCAGGCTGCAGCTGCCGGCACCGCCGCGACGCATCGAGTGTTACGACATCAGCAACACCATGGGCACCAACTCAGTTGGTTCGATGGTGGTGTTCGAGGAGGGGCGCCCGGCCCCCGCGAGCTATCGCCATTTCGGGATCAAAACCGTCGAGGGCTCCAACGATTTCGCCTCCATCGAGGAAACTCTGCGCCGCCGTTTCCGCAGACTTGGACCCCGCGATGACGGTCCGGAGGCGGATGTCCCGGTGCTCGATCCCGCGGGAGCCAACGGCACCAACGAGCGGCCGCG
>PLDZ01000229.1 GCA_003136295.1 Candidatus Dormiibacterota bacterium | reverse complement strand
TGGCTGGTGCTCGCGTTCCTCGCCATGGCAACCGCAGTCTTCGGCCGCCTCGTGCAGATCCAGGTCATCCAGGGAAAGGCACTTGCGCGGGCCGCGGCCTCGTCGCACACGACATCGATCAGCCTCCATGCCACCCGTGGAGTGATCCTTGACCGTACGGGACGCGTCCTGGTCAGCAACGTCCAGGTGTTCGACGTCTTCGCCGACCCGGCATTGGTGGCGAGCGCCGATCGCCCGCAGGTCGCAGGCATGCTCGCTCCGATCCTGCAGCTCAGCCCGGCGCAGATCCTGCGTGCGCTCAACCAGCCCAACCAGTTCGACTACCTCGCCAAAGCGGTCTCACAGGATGTCAACGACAAGCTCCAGGCGCTCGGGCTCAGCGGCATCGGCACGATCCCGTCCGAGGAGAGCGTCTACGTGCCATCGCCTGTCCCCGGCGATTCGTCGGCGGCGAACCTGCTCGGTTTCGTCAACGCCGGCGGTGTCGGTCAGTACGGTCTCGAGGGCTACTACAACTCGATCCTGTCAGGCGTGAACGGGCACGAGTCCACGTTGACCGACGTCAACGGCAACGCAATCGTCCTCGGCCGTCAGCAGATGGTTCCTGCCCAAAATGGCGATAACCTGGAGCTCGGACTCGACTCGCTGACCCAGTACTGGGCCGAACTGGCACTCGCCAACGGGGTGATGTCCTCGAAGTCGACGTCGGGCACGCTGATGATCATGGATACCAAGACGGGGGCGATCGACGCGTGGGCGCAGTACCCGTCGTACAACGCCAACAACTACGCGTCCGCGAACATCGCCGACTTCCGCGACCTCGCGGTGGCCCAGCCCTACGAGCCCGGGTCGATCATGAAGGTCATCACGTTCGCCGGTGGCCTCAACAACAACGCCTTCACGCCCAGCACGGTCATCGATGAGAAGCAGCAACGCATTGACGGATTCCTCATCCACGACTGGGATCGTCGCTCCCACGGCAACGTCAGCATGCAGTGGGTGCTCGATGACTCACTCAACAACGGTGCAATCGACGCCATGAAGATGGAGGGGCAGAACGCCTACTACAACAACCTGCTCGCCTTCGGGATGGGTGCCCCAACCGGCGTCGACCTGGCGGGCGAGGTCAACGACCCGCTGGCCCCCGCGCCGTCGTGGAGTGCCCTCAAGTATGCCGAGGCGACTTTCGGGCAGGGCCTCGTGACCACGCCGGTGGAGATGCTCGCCGCGGTGAACGCAGTGGCCAATGGCGGCGTCTGGGTGCAACCGCACGCGGTCAACGCGATCGTCAACCCCAACACCGGCACGAGCACGCCGTTCGTCCCGGTCACCCGCCGCGTCATGTCGGCCTCCGCTGCGAATACCCTCGCGCACATGATGGTGGGCGTGGTGAACGATCCCGGCGCCGAGGGGAAGCGGGCCAAGATCCCCGGCTACAGCATGGAGATCGCCGGCAAGACCGGGACGGCCCAGGTCGCGCTGCCGAACGGAGGAGGCTACGGTCCAAACGTGGTTGCGTCCTTCATCGGCTTCATGCCGGTCACGAATCCGCAGTTCACCATGATGGTCATCCTCAACAATCCCCAGGTCAACGCGGGTGACCGCTTCGGCTCCATCCTGGCCGCACCGATCTGGAAGCAGATGGCCGAGCTGATGCTCGATGACCCAACGCGGATCGAGCCGTGAGGGAAACCATCGCAGTCGGCGTGCTCGCCTTTGTGGCGGGGGTGGTGCTCTACCCCGCGTTCATCGGCCTGCTGGTTCGATTCGGAGCGCGTCAGCACGTCGCCTCGTACAGCCCCGCGAGCCACCGCGTCAAGGAGGGGACTCCAACGCTTGGTGGCGTGCTCTTCTGCATCGTCGTGATCGTCGCCTGGCTTGCGGTCGACCGATCCCGCGAGGGCTTCGTCGCGATCTTCGCGCTCCTTGCCGGTGCCATCGCCGGCGGTCTCGACGACATTGTCAACATCAGCGACGCCACCAGGCTGGGGCTCTCCGTCTACCAGAAGCTCGGTCTCCAGGGCGTCACCGGTGTGCTTGTCGGGATCGGTCTGACCATCACCGGTTTCACGCACCAGTTCTTTCCCGGTCTCGGC
Source organism: Candidatus Dormiibacterota bacterium (assembly GCA_003136295.1). Taxonomy (GTDB): domain Bacteria; phylum Chloroflexota; class Dormibacteria; order Aeolococcales; family Aeolococcaceae; genus Palsa-851. The sequence goes on along the minus strand of PLDZ01000229.1, from coordinate 9,653 downwards.
GCGCCGAACCTCGGCTGGGGCCTAGCGATCGTGGTGGCGATCGCGGTGGTCGCCACGAGCAACGCGGTCAATCTGACCGACGGCGTCGACGGACTGGCCGCCTCGTGCACGTCGCTCGTCCTCGTGGGCCTCGCGATCATCGCGGTCACGCGCCACGATCTCCCGGTCGCGATCATCGCCGTGGCACTCGCCGGTGCCGTTGCGGCATTTCTGATCTTCAACTGGTTTCCGGCCCGGGTGTTCATGGGCGATGCGGGGTCGCTGGGGCTTGGCTCCGCGATCGTTGCCCTGACCGCGGAGTTGCACCTCATCTGGTTGCTGCCCGTGCTCGGCATCGTGTTCGTCGTCGAGGCGGCGAGCGTCGTGGTCAACGTCACCGCGATACGAAGGTTCGGCACCCGCGTGCTGCGCGCGAGCCCGATCCACCATCACTTCGAGGAGCTCGGGCTCCGCGAGCAGCGGTTGGTCGCGGCCTTCGCCGGGGCCGCGGCGGTCGGCACGGCGATCACCGTGCTCTTCGCACGCGTTGCCGGCTCGGCGTCATGACGGACAAACCGGTGGTGGTGATCGGAGCGGGACGGAGCGGTCTCGCCTGCGCGGTGACGCTCGCTCGGGAAGGACACCGCGTCGTGATCGTCGATCGCGCCGACACCCTCGCGATCCGAGAGCGCATCGCGGTCCTGCCGGCTCGCGTTGAGGTGCGCCTCGGCGGCTACCCCGACGACGTCGCCGCGGATGCGCTGATGGTGTGTCCGAGCCCCGGCGTGCCCTGGGATGCGCCTGAGCTGCAGGTCGCGCGTGCCCATGGTGTTCCGGTGCGCAGCGAGATGGACCTTGTGTTCGAGCGCTGCCGCGCCCGCATCTGCGGGATCACCGGCACCAACGGCAAGACGACCACCACCACGCTGGTCGCCGCGATCCTCGAGCGCGCCGGTGAGCGCGTCCATCTCGGAGGAAATATCGGCGTGACCATGCTCGAGCGTCTCCACATGGTGAACGAGGCCGACTGGGTGGTCCTCGAGCTCTCATCATTCCAGATCGAGTCGGTGCTCGAGCCGCGCTGCGCGATCGCCTGCGTGCTCAACGTCACGCCGGATCACCTCGACCGCCACGGGGATTTCGCGGCGTATGCCGAGACCAAGCGGCGTCTGGTGCGCTTCGCGCTCGATGACGCGGTCCTCGGCTTCGATGACCCGGTCACACGCGCCATGGCCACGGTCGCACAGTGCCGAGTGCACCAGTTCGGCCTCGCTCCGGGCATCACCGACGGCGCCACGCGCGCCGCCGATGATGTGGTCGTCGTCGAGGCGGGGACGGTCACACCGGTGCTCCCGGTGGGGGACATCCCGCTGTTCGGGGAGCACAACCTCCAGAACGTCCTCGCCGCCGTGGCGATCGCCCGGGCCGCGGGAGTCGGCACATCGCCAATCGCCGGGGCGGTGCGCGACTTTCACGCGGTGCCGCACCGGCTCCAGACCGTGCGCGATCAGGACGGCGTGCTCTGGATCAACGACAGCAAGGCGACCAACGTGGAATCCGCGGTAGCGGCGCTGCGTTCCTTCCCCGGCCGGACGATCATCTGGATCGGCGGCGGCAAGGGAGCGGGCACCTCGATCGAGCCGCTCGCCGACGAGGTCGTGGCTCGCTCCCGGCACGCGGTGCTCAACGGCGCCAGCGCCGGTGAGCTCGACGAGGCGCTCGCGCGGCGCGGCTTCGCCGCCCGTACGGTGGTCGCCACGCTCAGTGAGGCGGTGGCGGCGGCGGCATCGTTGACGCGACCCGGCGACGTCGTGGTGCTGGCGCCCGGATACAAGAGCTTCGACCAGTTCCGCAACTTCGAGGATCGCGGTCGCGCGTTCGGCGAGGCCGTTGAGCACCTGCCGACACGCTCGGTGGGCGACATCTGATGGCGGCGCGCGCGGGCAGGCTCACCGAGGGTATCGCCGGGAAGTGGCGCTGGCGCGGCGGCGCTCGTGTGGCCGGCGCCTTCGCCTCGGCCGATCGCGCCGCGGCGGCCGCGGGGGTCGACGGCTGGCTGATGATCATCGTCGTCGGCCTGATCGGATTCGGGCTGGTGATGGTGTACAGCGCCTCGGAGGCGCTCGGCTTCCTCTGGTTCAAAGACCCCAACTACTTCTTCGCGCACCAGCTGATCGGGGCGGCCCTTGGCGGCATCGGGCTCGTCGTGGCGGCGAAGCTCGACTATCACCGTCTCTCCGCGCTCGCTCGCCCAGCCATGTTCGTGATGCTGCTGTTGCTGGTGGTGGTGCTGATCCCCCACGTCGGGGCACGGCATTTCGGCGCGCAACGCTGGTTCCAGGTTGGTCCGTTGTCGGTGCAGCCCTCGGCAATCGCCGTCGGCGTCGCGATCGTCTTCTTCTCGCGGTGGCTCACCGATCGCGAGGGTTCAGTTCGCAGCCTGCGCGGCGTCCGCGACTACGTCATCGTGCTGGCGGTGCTGCTCGGCCTGGTGCTCGCCGAGCGAGACTTCGGCAGCTCCATCGTCATCGCGGCGACGGCGCTGATCCTGCTGGCGCTCGCCGGCGCCCGCAAGCGACACCTCCTGCTCATCATCGTCGGCTTCGGTGCCTCGGGCGTCGCCCTGGTCGGACTGGTCGCCTACCGGGCGGACCGCCTCGCGCACTTCCTCAACCCCTGTGCCGCCGCGCTCGGCTCCGGATTCCAGAATTGCCAGGCGCTGTACGCCTTCGGCTCCGGAGGGATCTTCGGCGTCGGGCTGGGTAGCTCGGTGCAGAAGTACGAGTGGCTGCCCGAGGCGCACACGGACTTCATCTTCGCCATCATCGGCGAGGAGCTCGGGCTGATCGGAACTGTCGCGGTGCTCGGGGCGTTCCTCTTCCTGGCGTGGCGTGGCATCCGCGCCTCGCTCCGGGCCCCGGACCGATTCGGCGCCCTGCTCGCGGGAGGCATCACNNTTCATCAGCTACGGTGGCACCTCGCTGGCGACCACCCTCGTGGGCATGGGCATCCTGCTCAACATCTCCGCCCAGGGTCGACGGCAAGGGACGACGAATCGTGCGCACGTTGATCGCTGGGGGGGGAACTGGGGGTCACTTGACCCCGGCCCTGGCGGTCGCGCTCGCGCTCCGAAACGATCGCCCTGACGACGAGGTCACTGTGGTCGGCCGCCGTGACGGTGTCGCGGAGCGGCTCGTGGTGGCGGCCGGGCTGCACCTGGAGACCCTCGAGATCAGTGGCGTCGATGTGGGGAGCGCCGGGGGCGTCGCTCGCGCAACCACCCAGTTGACCCGGGCAACCATCGCCGCGCGCCGGCTGCTGCGCCGGCTGCGCCCCGATGTCGTCGTCGGCGTCGGAGGATACGTCTCGGTGCCGGTGGTCGTGGCGGCGCTGGCTCAGCGCATCCCGGTGGTCCTCCTTGAACAGAACGCGATCCCAGGTCGCGCGACCCGGATGCTCGCCAGGCGTGCCCGGGTGGTGGCCGCCTCCTTTGCAGAGACGGAGGCCCACCTTCCCCACGCCCGTGTCGTCCATACCGGCAATCCGATTCGCTCAGAGCTGCTCGCCATCAGGCGGCATCCGCTCGGTGACCGGCTTCGCGCGATCCTCGTGACCGGTGGGTCTCAGGGCGCGCGACGCCTGAATCGAGCGGTTGCCGGGTGCATGGTCGAACTGCTCAGCGGCGACCCGGAGCTGAGCATCGTTCATCAGTGCGGCAGCCTCGACCTCGAGGCCGTCGAGCGCGCCGCCGCGGCGCTGCCGCCACATCTCGGCGCGAGATACACCGCACGTGCCTTCTTCGACGACATGGCGGCGCGGATCGCGCAGAGCGATCTCGTGGTGATGCGGGCGGGCGGGTCGTCAATCGCCGAATGCACGGCGCTCGGGCGTCCGATGATCGTCGTCCCGTACCCGCACGCCGGCGGCCACCAGCGTCACAACGCCGCGCCGTATGTCGCAGCCGGCGCCGCGATGCTCATCGACGATGCCGAGTGCACTCCCGCGCGGCTCGCCGCCGAGATCTCCGCACTTGTCGCCGCCCCGTCGCGCTGGCGGGCGATGGCCGAGGCGAGCCTGGCGATGGGCCTCCCCGATGCCACCGACTCGGTGGTGCGGCTCATCGTCGAGGCGGCGGGGCCGACTCGGAGCCAAGCAGCCTGACGATGCACGTGCACGTCCTGGGTATCTGCGGCTACGCGACCTTCGGTGCGGCCGAGCTCGCCTGCGAGCGCGGAGACCGGGTCACCGGCTCCGACGATCACGCGTATCCACCCATGAGCGACGCCGTGACCGCGGCGGGCATCGAGTGGGAGAACCACAGCGACCCGGCCAACCTCGACCGGTGGGGCGTTCCCGATCTCGTGGTGGTCGGCAACCAGACGAGGCCCGCGAACCTGGAGCTCGAGGCAGTGCGTCGGCGGGGGATCGCGTGCGTCAGCGAGATCGAGTTCTACGTGAGCCTTGCCGGTGACCGCCGGCGGCTCACGGTGTGCGGCACCCACGGCAAGACGACCACCTCGGCGCTCCTCGTCCATATTCTCGAGCGCGCGGGATTGGATCCGGGCTTCCGACTCGGGTCGACATCGCTCGACCTCGGGGGCACCTCGAGGCTCGGTACCGGTCCCTTCGTGTTCGAGGGCGACGAGTACACGTCGGCGCCATGGGATCCACGCCCGAAGTTTCTGCACACGAGGCCGCACGGCGCGTGCGTCACACGCCTGGAGCTGGATCATCCCGACGTCTACGCGAGCCTTGACGCCTATCGCGAGCCGTTCGTTGAGCTGGCCACGACCATGCCCGCGGACGGGGTGCTCGCGCTCTGCGCGGACGATCCGGAGTGCCTCGCCCTGCGCGACGTGGCCACGAGCGTTGCTGTCACATATGGCACGAAGGCAGGCAGTGACTGGCTGATTGAGCATCCTCACGAACAGGACGGGATGCAGCGGTTCGGTGTCCGGCGCAGCGCCGGATCACCACTCGATGTCGTGCTGACGTTCCCCGGGCTCCACAACGCGCAGAACGCCTGCGCTGCGCTCATCCTCGCTGAGTTCGCCGGTGTTGATCCGGCGATAGCTGTTGGCGCCTGCGCGGATTTCCTCGGACCGGCCCGCCGTTTTCAGATCCTCGGCGAGGTCGCGGGTGTGGCCGTCGTCGACGACTACGCCCACCATCCGACCGAGGTCGCTGCCGCGATCGATGCGGCGCGGCAGCGCTATCCAGGACGCCGTCTCGTCGCCGTCCACACGCCGCACACGTATTCGCGCGTGAGCAGGCTGCTCGAGAACTACCGGAACAGCTTCACCGGCGCCGACGTGGTGATCATCGGTCCCATCGAGGAGGCTCGTGAGCGGGGCATGCCGAGGATCGTGTCGAGCCAGGACGTTGCCGATCGCGCCGGGCCGGCCCGTGCCGTGCACGTTGTCGGGTCGAGCGACGAGGCGATCGACCTGGTCACGCGGATCCGGCGACCCGGCGACGTGGTCCTGGTGCTCTCCCTCGGCGGGTTCGACAAGCTGGCGCCACGACTCCGCAACGCCCTGGAGGTACAGGGTGTCCGCAGGTGACTGGCTTCGCACCTTCCCCGGCGTGCTCGGCAATGAGCCGCTCGCCCGCCACAGCCAGTTCGGTGTCGGTGGCCCGGCGCAATGGTTCATCACCACCCGCGACGCCACGGTCCTGGGGGATGTGCTGCGCCGGTGCGCCGGTTCCGGGGTCACCGTGACCATGATCGGAGCGGGCAGCAACACCCTCATCAGCGACGATGGCATCGATGGACTCGTGGTTCGCCACAACGATCGAAGGCTTCGCGTCGTCGATGATCACACCGTCGAGCTCGGCGCGGGCTGCATGATGCCGCGCGTGGCATTGGACTGCGCGTCGCGTGGACTCGCCGGCGTCGAGTTCGGCATCGGCGTGCCGGGGACGTGCGGTGCGAGCGTGTACGGCAATGCCGGCGCGTTCGGAACCGAGATCGCCGATGTGCTCATCGATTGCACGTCCCTGGAGCCGAGCGGGAGTCCGGTCACGCTCACCGCCGATGCGTGCGACTTCGGCTACCGCCACTCCCGTTTCAAGGACGACCTCCGCGCCAACGCGATCGTGAGCGCGCGACTCCGCGTGCACGCCGACGACCCCGGCAAGGTTCGTGAGCGCACTGACTCGATACAGGCGGAACGAAAGGCGTCGCAGCCATATGGCATTCGCAGCCTCGGCAGCGTCTTCAAGAATCCCCCCGGCGACAAGGCCGGACGGCTCATCGAGGCGGCGGGGTTGAAGGGTCGCAGATCCGGCGGCGCTCAGATCTCCCCGAAACACGCGAATTTCATCGTCAACGTCGACCATGCAACCGCGGCGGATGTGCTGCATCTCGTGGGCGTGGCGCATGACACCGTGCGGGGGCGGTTCGGGATCGATCTCGAACAGGAGATCATCGTGCTCGGCCGGCATGGAGCGGGTGAGCAGCGTGGCTGAACAGGTCAAGGTGGGGGTCTTCTTCGGCAGCCGCTCAGTCGAGCACGAGGTGTCGGTCATCACCGCGCAGCAGGCGATGGCGGCGATGCCCGCGGACCTTTACACACCGGTGCCCGTCTATATCGCGAAATCAGGAGCCTGGTACACCGGCGACCAGCTGCTCCAGCTCGAACGCTACAAGGACATCGACCGGCTGATCGCCGCGGCGACGAGGGTCACGATGCGTCCGGATCCCAGCAGCGGCGGTGAGCTCATGGAGGTCGACGCTCGCCGTGGTCTGCTCGGCGGGTCCGCTCGCGCGGTTGCTCGATTCGACGTTGCGATGCCACTCGTGCACGGGTCCAACGGTGAGGACGGCACGCTGCAGGGACTCTTCGAGCTTGCGGCACTGCCGTATTGCGGATGCGACGTCGCGTCGGCCGCCGTGAGCATGGACAAACGCCTGTCTCGGACGACACTCCGCGGCGCGGGGATTCCGGTGCTCGACGACGTGATGGTGTCGCGCCGGCGGTGGACGGACGCCGTTGATGCGGTGTGTGCCGAGCTCGCACAGCGACCCGGATTCCCGATGTACGTCAAACCGCGCCGCCTCGGGTCGAGCATCGGTGTCGCGCGTGTGGAGAGCGATACGCAATTGCGGGATGCGCTCGAGGTCGCTTTCGGCTACGACACCTCGATTCTCGCCGAGTCCGCTCAGGACGCGAGCATCGAGATCAACTGCTCGGTGCTCGGATGGGGTGACGATCTGCAGGTGTCGGTGTGCGAACAACCGGTGAGCAAAGGGACGCTCAGCTATGCCGACAAATATCTCAGCGGTGCCAAGTCCAAGAGTGGGACGAAGGCGCCTGCGGGCGGGATGAAGAGTTCCCAGCGGATCATCCCCGCGCCGATATCCGAGTCATTGACCAGACGCATCCAGGAAACCGCGATGTCGTCGTTTCGCGCCATCGGCGCCGCCGGGGTGACCCGCGTCGATTTCCTGGTCTCGCCGGAACGGGACTCATTCGTCGTCAACGAGCTCAATACCCTCCCCGGCTCACTGTCGTTCTATCTCTGGGAAGCGTCGGGGATGGGCTTTGACGCACTGCTGACCCGCCTCATCGAGATGGCGATGACGCGCCATCTCGAGCAGCAGGCAACCACGTCATCGATCGACACGTGGCTGCTCACCGGTCGGCCGGGCTGAACGGCGACCCGGGTGGGGATCGGGCGACCATGGCCGGGTCCGCGGGAGAGATCCCACCTGCGGCATTGGAGGACCGCGGCAGCGGCGATCCGCTCGTGCTCCTGCACGGATGGGGTGTGTCGTCGGAGCTCTTCGCGCCAATCCTCGACGTCCTGGAGCCGGGCCGCCGTCTGATCGTCCCGGACCTGCCGGGGTTCGGTGCCACCGCCGCACCCGATGCTCCCTGGTCGGTGCACGACTACGCCGCCTGGTGCGTCGCCCTGCTCGATCGCCTCGGAATCGAGACGTGTGACCTGATCGGGCACTCGAATGGCGGACGGATCGGCATCGTGCTGGCCGCGACCTACCCGGGACGCGTGCGCAGGATGGTGCTGACCGGAAGCGCGGGCATCCGGCCGCGGAGGACGTGGCGCAGTGTGGTGCGCGTCCGTTCATACAAGGTGCTCCGAGCGGTGGAGCGGTCGGCGGCGGTGCCAGCCGCGCTGCGCCGGGCCGCCGGGCGCAATGCCGATCAGCGCGGGTCCGCGGACTATCGCGCCGTGTCCGGAGTCATGCGCGGCACGCTCGTCCGCCTGGTCAACGAAGACCTCCGAGGGCTGCTGCCGAGTCTGCACCTCCCGGTGCTGCTCATCTGGGGGGACCAGGACATCGAGGCTCCGCTCGACGACGGCCGGCTTATGGAACGGCTCATCCCGGATGCGGGGCTCGTGGTGTTCGAGGGCGCCGGCCACTTCGCATATCTCGAGCAGCCGGGGCGCTTCTGCCGGATCGTCGACGTCTTCCTCCGCGACGACCAGGGCGAGGGCACGGCGTGAGCCCGCTCGTCGGCCCATTGGTCGCCGTGGCGGCAATCGTCTGGCTGATCCTGATCTTCCGGATCGTTCTCGTCGCGGCGCGAATGTTCCAGATCGAGGAGTACGAATCGGTCCGGTTCCTGCGCTGGGGGCTCACTCGCGAGTGGCTGGCCCATCGCGCCGTCTGGCTCGGTCTGCTGGTCGGAGCCGTGGCGCTGAGCGTCGCCGCAATCCTCCCCGCAGGTCGTCCGATCGCCATCGCCGTCGCCTGGCTGGTGTCGGCTGCGGCGGCGCAGTTCACCTGGCGATGGACATCGCCGAAACGGCCGCTGGTGATGACCGCACGGATGCGCCGGCTGCTCATCGCCGGAGGTTTCCTGGCGGTGCTCCTCGCCGCGGGGCTTGCGCTCGGGATCGTCGCCCTGCACCCGATCGTCTCCCTGATCCTCGTGCTGATCGCGGCAGGCCTGGTCACAGGCCTGAGCGAGATCCTCCTGGTTGCTGCCAATGTCGTCACCAAGCCGGCAGAATCGCGCATCCGCCGCCACTACCTCGCGCTTGCCTCGGAGCGCATCAGGATCGTTGACCCCGTGGTGGTCGCCGTGGCCGGCAGCTTCGGCAAGACGAGCACCAAACAGATCCTCGCCCAGCTGCTGCAGCCGCACGTGAACACCCTGCCGACGCGCAAGAGCTTCAACACGCTGATGGGCGTGACCCGGGTGATCAACGAGGACCTCACGCCGGAGAACAGGATCTTCATCGTCGAGATGGACGCCTACGCGCCGGGAGAGATCGCGGCGATCAGCAACCTCGTACACCCGCGTGTGGCGATCATCACCGCNNTACGAGGTCGCAAGCGCGCTCCCTGCCGATGGCACATTGATCCTCTACACGGGGGACGAGTCGGGTGCCGCGCTGGCGCAGCGAGCGCGCGCGGAGCGCCGGCGGCTGATCCGGTACACGCTCGCGAGTGACGGTGGCGCGGTCGACGCCGACGTGGTCGCCTCAGCAATCCGCATCGACTCTCACGGCGCGATCTTTCGCTGGCGATGGGAAGCCGAGGGCCTGGACCGCGAGGTGGCGATTCCGCTGCTCGGCCGCCACCAGGTGGCCAACGTGAGCGCGGGGCTCGCGGCGGTCGTCACCCTCGGCTACCCGATCGACGACGCGATCACTGCCGCCGCCTCGTTGGCACAGGTCGAGCATCGCCTCCAGTTGATGGC
>PLDZ01000047.1:1107-2723 GCA_003136295.1 Candidatus Dormiibacterota bacterium | reverse complement strand
CCGACCGCCTCGCCGATCTCGACCAGCCTGCCGGTCGCGAGATTGCGCCCGTAGCACATCCTGCAGACACCCTCGCGGGCCTTGCAGGTCATGATGCTGCGCACCTTCACCCTGCCGACCGTGTCCTTCTCGGCGAGGATCCGGCGAGCGGTCTCGTCATCGATGTCGTCGCCGGCACGCTTCACCGTCTCGCCGCCGATAACGATGTCCTGCGCGGCGATCCGGCCCTGGTAGCGGTCGATCACCCGATCCTTGAGCTCGTCGTCGGTGAGCTCGATCCAGATGCCCGCCGTGGTCTCGCAATCCTCGATGCGGACGATGACGTCCTGCGCCACATCGACCAGACGGCGAGTGAGATACCCGGAGTCGGCGGTTCGCAGCGCGGTGTCCGCGAGGCCCTTGCGCGCTCCGTGCGTGGAGATGAAGTACTCGAGGACGGTGAGGCCCTCGGAGAAGTTGGCCTTGATGGGCAGGTCGATGATCCGGCCCGTCGGGTCGGCCATGAGTCCGCGCATACCGGCGAGCTGCCGGATCTGCTGCTTGCTGCCTCGAGCTCCTGACTGCGACATCATCAGCACCGAGTGGAAGCGGTCGAACGAGCTCATGGTGACCTCGGTCACCTTGTCAGTTGCGTTCGTCCAGATGTCGACGGTCTTGAGGTAGCGCTCGTCATCGGTGATGAGTCCGCGGCGGAACTGCAGGTCGACCTGCTCGACCTCGTCCTCGGCCTTGGCGATGATCCCCGCCTTCGCCGGCGGAGTCTTGATGTCCATGGCTGCCACGGTGACGCCGGCCACGGTCGCGTAATGGAAGCCGAGCCGCTTGATGCTGTTGACCAGCTGCGCGGTCGTCTCCGCGCCGTGCAGGTCGTAGCACTCCTTGACGAGGTGCGAGAGCTTGCCGAGATCGAGAAACTCATTGCGAAACGCCATCGACGGAAGGTCGTTGTCGGTTCCCGCGTCACCGAGCGGCAGGACCTCGTTGAAGATGACCCGGCCGATCGTCGTGGTGATGATCTCGGTTCCGGTCGGATCCTCCTCCGACGCGCGGTGCGAATGGACGTTGCGCTTGGGCATGCGAACCCGGACCCGCTCGTGCAGGTTCACGACGTGGTGCTCGAACGCCAGCTGGGCCTCACCGGTGGACGAGAAGATGTGCAGATCGCTGTCGGGCCGCTCGTCGTCCGCTCCCCGCTGGGTGAGGTAGTACGCGCCCAGCACGATGTCCTGGTGCGGTGCGACCACCGGGCTCCCGTTGGAGGCGCTGAGGATGTTGTTCGACGACATCATCAGGTTCTTGGCCTCGGCGACGGCGCCGCTGAAGAGCGGCACGTGCACGGCCATCTGGTCACCGTCGAAGTCCGCGTTGAACGCCTTGCAGACAAGTGGATGAATCTGGATCGCCTGGCCCTCGACGAGCACCGGCATGAACGCCTGGATGCCGAGACGGTGGAGGGTTGGAGCGCGGTTGAGGAGCACCGGATGTTCCTTGATCACGCCGTCGAGGACGTCCCAAACCTCGGGCCGAACACGCTCGACCATCCGCTTAGCGCTCTTGATGTTCTGCGTGCTGTTCTGCGAGACGAGCTCACGCATCACGAACGGCTTGAAGAGCTC
>PLDZ01000047.1:0-1030 GCA_003136295.1 Candidatus Dormiibacterota bacterium | reverse complement strand
CGGTTGTTGCGGTTGATCACGCGCCGGTAGAGATCGTTCAGGTCGCTGGTCGCGAACCGACCGCCGTCGAGCTGCACCATCGGGCGCAATTCGGGCGGGATCACCGGCAGGACGTCGAGGATCATCCACGCGGGTGACGTCGACGACTTGCGGAACGCTTCGACGACGCGGAGCCGCTTGATCGCCTTCTGGCGGCGCTGTCCGCTGGTCGACTTGGACTCCTCGCGGAGACGCAGGGCCTCGTCGGCGAGGTTGATCTGCTGGAGCAGCTCGCGAATCGACGCGGCACCGATCCCGGCCTTGAAGACCTTGCCGAACTTCTCGACGTATTCGCGGTATTGCGTATCGGTGAGCAGGTCGCGAACGGTGAGCGACTCGAGCTCGTCGCGCTGCTTCTGCACGTCCGCGCGCAGGCCGTCCAGCTCTTCCTGCGCACTGACCTCGCGCTCGGCGCGGTTTCCCTGGAGATCCGCGCGCAGTCCGGCGATCTCCGCGCCGGCCGCGTCCTCGGCCTCCTGGATGCGCTGGGCCATGCTCGCCCTGAGCTCGTCCTCGCGTTCGGCGGCTCGACGCTGCACGTCGATGGCGAGGTCTTCCTCGAGCATCACGCCCTTCTTGGCGACGACCTCGGCGATCACCGAGTCGCTGAGCGTGAAGTTGGCGACGGCCTTGTGTCCCTTCGCCTCCTGGATGCGGGAGTCGAGATCGGCGGCGGACTCGCGGAGTTTGGCAACCCGGTTCTCGAGTTCTTCCTCGAGGCGGGTCCTCTGAGCGGCAAGCTCGGCCTCGCGTTCGGCGATGCGTGCTTCGATCTCGGGGCGCTCGTCGGCGCCTCCTGAGCTCATGCGCTCCTTGAGGGCGACCACGCGCTCATCGGTGTTCGGATCGAGCTTCGCGAGCAACTCGGTGCGCGCCTTCTCATCGATCGAGGTGACGATGTAGTTGGCGAAGTACAGGACCTTCTCGAGGTTGCGCGGGCTCATGTCGAGGAGCAGCCCCATGCGCGACGGGATGCCCTTGAAGTACCAGA
>PLDZ01000208.1 GCA_003136295.1 Candidatus Dormiibacterota bacterium | reverse complement strand
AGGCCCGGATAGATGACCAGTTCGGCGTTGCGCAGCCGGCGCACCTCGTGGCGCAGTTGGTCGACTTTCGCGAAGGGATCGCGATCGCCCGAGAGGAGCAGGACCGGACACTCGATTCGCGGCCAGTGTGCTGTGCGCAGGTCGTCGGGATGTCCCGGCCGGTGCAGTGGATAGCTGAGCAGCACCAGCGCTTTCACCGGCTGGTCGGCGGCGAGCAGGCTCGCCCTCCGCCCGCCAAACGAGTGCCCACCAATCGCCGCGCCCGGCTCGTCCTCGAGCGCGGTGCGGAAAACGCCGACGGCTCTGTCGGCGTTCGACCGCGGCAGGTCGAGCGCCACAGCCCGCACGCCGTGGAGCGCGAGCTCGGTCACCCACGGACGCATCGAGGCGGCGGTGCCCGATGCACCGTGACCGAGCAACATGCGCGGCCCGGCCGCCGCCATCGCCTTACGCTTGCTCACGTTCGAGGATCTGGAATGCCGTCGGCTGCGGCTGATGCGATGACATGGGCGGCCGTCCCGGGAGCCAGGCGGCGCACACCAGGGCGCCCGCGAGCAGGACGGCGCACCCGCACCAGAAGGGGAGCCCCGTATTCACGCCGTAGAGGGAGCCGAGCACGGCGGCTCCGAAAGCCATGCCGCCGAACTGGTAGAGGCCGCCGATGCCCATGGCGCGGCCGCGGACGGCGTCCGGAGTGCTGTCGCCGATCACGGCAAAGAGGCTCGGCTCGAGGATCACCGTGGCCACAGCCTCGATCGTACCGACGGCCAAGATCACCGCAAGGATCTGGAGGAACGGGTAGGTGGCGGCGCAGGCGGCCACGATCACGAGGCCGGCAGTCACGAGCTTGCGCCGGTCGGCTCGGTCCGCCAGCCGGCCGCCGGCGCGGGCCAGGAGCAGGATGGGGAGCGCGAACAGGCTCACGGAGAGCCCGATGATCAGCGTTCCGTAGCCACGTGCAGCCAGGTACTGAGGCCAGACCACGTCGTACATCGACCAGATGGTGCCGACNNGCTGACGCGCTCGGCGCGCGTCTCGGGAACCCGAAGCATCGAGCCGAGACCGATGAACATTGACAACCCGGTGATCCCGAACACCGCCGAGTCACGCCAGAGCGCGGCCGCTCCACCGATGAACGGACCGACGAGCAGCCCGACCATCTCGTACGCCTGCAGCTGGGAAAACCGTTGCGCCCGTTGCTCCGGGGCGCTCAGGTCGGTGAGTGCCGCCCGCAGAGCNNGGACCGATCAGGAACGGCTTGCGCCCCCATCGATCGCAGAGGCGTCCTGCAGGGACCTGGACGAGCGTGTTGGCGACCAGCGGCCCCGCAATGAAGATCGCCACGGCAATGTAATTGCCGCCGCGGTGAGCCACGTACAGCGGAGCGATCGGGAAGACGGCGGCGACGCCGGTGAACATGATGAGCTGCCCGATCAGCAGCCAGAACGCCGGATCAGCCCTCCGCTTTCCAGCCCGCGCGAGGACGTCGATGCCAGCCATGGCTCCATTCTCAGGTTTTGGGCGCGAACCGTTGGACTACGATGGTGCTATGGCAGTCGGCTACACGCCCGTCGACGACGATCTCTATCGCGAGATCATTCTCGACCACTATCGCAACCCCCGTCACCACCATGCGGTCGTCCCTGCAGATCGCGTCATCGAGGCGAACAACCCGCTCTGCGGCGACGAGATCGATCTGAGCTACCGGCTCGACAACGGGACGGTCGCCGCCATCGGCTTCATGGGCCGGGGCTGCTCGATCAGCCAGGCGTCGGCGAGCATGCTCTGCGAGGCCGTCACCGGGATGAGCGTGGAGGGCGCCGCGTCGCTCGCGGAGCGCTTTCGGACAATGCTGACCGGGGACGGCGCGCCGGCGGACGGCGGTGACGATATCGGCGACCTGGAAGCGCTCCGAGGCGTGCGCGCGTACCCGGTTCGGGTCAAGTGCGCCACGCTCGTCTGGAACGCGCTCCTCGAGGGGCTCTCCGCAACCTCCGACACGTCGGCCGTACTCACGAGGATCGAGCGATGAGCACCGCAGAACCGGCTTCGACCGCCGAACCCGTTGCGCAGCCGGAGGCGAAGGCGTCGGACGCTCTGATCCGTGCCGCTCTGAGCGAGGTGTACGACCCGGAGATCGGCATCGACATCGTGTCGCTCGGCTTGATCTACGGGACCAACATCGACGATGACGGGTTGCTGACGATCGAGATGACGCTCACCACGCCGTACTGTCCGATGGGTCCGATCATCGAGACCCAGGCGCACGCCGTGTGCGCGCCGCTCCCCGGGGTCCGAGATGTGCACATCAATCTGGTGTGGACGCCGCCGTGGGACCCGCGCACCATGGCCTCCGACGAGGCCCAGCTCGAGCTCGGCATCTACTGATCACGACGCCGGCCGGGCCGGTCTGGCATGGTGTGCCGCATGGAGCGCGTCTTCACGCACGCCGAGGCGAGCGCATTGCTGCCCAAGCTCACCGAGCTGCTGACGGCACTCCGCGACGCCCACGGCGCGTCGCTGGGCGACGAGGCCGGGCTGGATCACCACCCGGTGGCGTCCAATGGCTCCGCCGCCGCCGCGATGAGAGCCTCGGGCCCATTCACCGAGGCTCAGCGATTGACCGCCGACATCGATCGACTCGGTGTCATCCTTCGTGATCCCGACACCGGGCTCGTCGACTTCGCGGCACTCCGCGAGGACGAGCCGATCTACCTCTGCTGGCGGCTCGGGGAAGATCGAATCGGCTACTGGCATCCCCGCGACACCGGGTTCAGGGGTCGGCTGCCGCTCTGATCACCTGCTCAGCAGTGGGCGTGAAGGTCACGCCGGGCGCCCAAACCGGGATACACTTTGGGGGCGTCTCTCGGCCCGGACCCGCC
>PLDZ01000020.1 GCA_003136295.1 Candidatus Dormiibacterota bacterium | reverse complement strand
GTACGCCTGGGCTCCGACTTGGGCGGCGATCAACGAGTGGCGGCCATCCGCGCCGACGACCAAACGCGCATCGAGATGACCGGCCGCTCCGGACGCCGGCTTGATGTCGACACCGCACGCGCGGCCCTCAGACCACCTGACCGACCGCACCGAGGTGCGGTCGAAGAGCTCGACACCCGCTTCGACGGCCGCATCGACCAGCAGAGTGTCGAGGACGGTTCGCCGAGGACAGAAGCAGTCACTCACTCCCAGAACCTCAGGGACGCGACCGGTGAGCACAACGGACCCGAAATCGAACGTCAGCAACGGAATAGGATCGCAACCCCGCGACTTCAGGCGTTCGAGAAGGCCCCAGGATGCAAGTCGTGCGGCGCCCTGCGCCCACAGGAAGTGACTGGAGATGGTGTCGCTGGGGAACGCTGCTCGGTCAACGAGTGCCACACGGTGCCCGCGCCGCGCCAGGAGCGTCGCGACCGACGCTCCTGCGCAGCGTGCTCCGACGACCACGACGTCATACATCGTCGGTCAGCCCAAGACGGCGGCGTTACCCGACCGGTTGTCCGGCCGCGAGCGCCTTGACGTCGGCCGTCGTGAGGGGATTGCCGGCGATCCCCCAGTCCCCACTCTTGACCTCCTCAACCACGACCCATGTCACAGGTCGCAACGCCTCGCCTTCTATTTCCACCATCGTGTCGGTGAGCCTCCGCACCATGTCGCGCTTCTGGCTCTCGTTAAACACTCCCTCGATCAGCTTGACGTTCACCAAGGGCATCGTGGCCACCTCCATGAATAGCACGACCGATCGGTCGCGTGTGATGGCGGACCATAGCACGACCGTTCGTGCTATACAAGGCCGATGCCAACGCAAACCCCTCGTGGCCATGCCACCAAGCAGGGAATCCTTGAGGTCGCAACCGCGATCGCAAGCGTCGAGGGTCTCGAGGGGCTCACTCTAGGCGGGCTTGCCACCGACCTCTCTATGAGCAAGAGTGGGCTGTTCGCGCACTTCGGCTCGAAGGAGGAGCTGCAACTCGCCACGATCGAACATGCGCGACAGATCTACGTTGAGCAGGTGATCGTCCCGGGACTGGCCCATTCGCCGGGCATCGCGACCCTCCACGGGCTCTGCGATCGCTACGTGGCCCTCATGGAGCGACGGGTCTTCCCGGGTGGATGCTTTTTTGCGGCGGCCATGGCTGAATTCGATGCACGACCAGGGGTTGTCCGGGATACGATCGCGGCCATCCAGCGTCAATGGCTGGACATGCTCGAAGCTGCCGCACGAGACGGGATCGGCGCCGGCGAGTTCGAAAGCACCGTTGACCCGATCCAACTCGCCTTCGAGCTTGAGGCTGCGATGCTCTCGGCAAATTGGTACTTCCACCTGTACAGCGATGAGCGGTTCTTCGAGCTGTCGAGAAGCGCGGTGCACCGAACGATCAGCGCGGCGGCCACGCCGAACGGCCGACGTGTCTTGGAAACGTTGCCCCGGCCGATCGCCTGATGTACCTCCGAGGAGCCACTTTGATCACAACTCAGGACATTCGGCGGTGGGCAACGGCACTGCCGGAGGTCGAGGAACCAAAGTACGCTTTGTCTTAACAACAGGGGGACCACAACCGATGCATCACGAGGTCATCCACGGGTCATCAATGCCCCAGCCGATGGGGCACTACTCGCAGGCTGTCCGTGTCGGCGACCTCGTGTTCGTCTCTGGCCAGCCGGGCATCGATCTGGGAGCATCGAGCGATCCGGACACTGCCACGGCTGTACCGGGGGGATTCGAGGCCGAGTGGCGTCAGGCTTTACGGAATCTCGAGGCAGTACTGAAAGCCGCCGGGAGTGGACTGGAACACGTGGTCAAGACCACAACGTTCCTCACTGATCTGGCGAACGGCGAGGCCGCGAATCGCCTCTACGCGGAGTACTTCCCGACCAACCCCCCGGCGCGCTCGTCGCCGATCGTCAAGCTTCCGCGCGGCCTGCTCATCTCCATCGAGGCGATCGCGGTGGTTCCGTAAGACGTGGTCGCCCCATTTTCGGCCACAGCCGACTCGCATGAACGTGATGCGGGTACCAGGCATGTAGCGGAGAACTTTCTCAGCCCCTCGCCAGCACCTCAACCTGGCAGTGTGTCGAGCCGGCCACGGATGCTTTGTTTCCATTCCAAGGGGGACTGACGGATGAGTCGAGTGGTTGTCACGGGCGGAAGCGGCAAGCTCGGACGTGCCTGCGTGAGCGAGCTCGTCAACCACGGGTACGACGTCGTGAACGTCGATCGAGTGTTCCCAGCGGACCTGCTCTCGCGGTTCGCAAACGGGGAGTCCGAGGAGTCACTCGAACCGTTTTTCCCGGTGCGCGCGGATCTGGAGGACTTTGGCGAAACGCTCGAGGCCCTCGCCCAAGTCGACCAGCGGTACAACGGGGTCGATGCGCTCGTACACCTCGCCGCCATTCCCGCTCCAGGGCTCGTGCCCAATCACGTGGTCTTCCGGATTAACACCATGACCACGTACAACGCTTTTGCCGCCGCGCGCCGCCTTGGAATCCGAAACGTGGTATGGGCGTCGAGCGAGACGGTGCTGGGATTGCCCTTCGACACGCCACCCCCCGCGATTCCGGTGGACGAGGATATGGCACCCAAGCCGGAAAGTGCCTATGCGCTTGCCAAGTTGATGGGTGAGGAGATGGCGCGCCAGTTCTGCCGCTGGGACCCCGCTCTCAAGATCATTGGCCTGCGATTCTCCAACGTGATGGAGCCGCAAGACTACCGTGCCTTTCCCAGATTTGACGCCGAGCCAGAGACGCGCAAGTGGAACCTGTGGGGCTATATCGACGCCCGCGACGGCGCAACGGCAATCCGACTGGCGCTGGAGGCTCCGCTCACCGGGGCCGAGGTGTTCATCATCGCCAACGCTGAGACAGTTGTCACCCGGCCCAACCGCGAATTGGTGGCGAAGTTCTTCCCTGGAGTGCCGTACCGGGAAGGAGCGGACCCCAACGAAACGTTGCTCTCCATTGCCAAGGCCCGCCAGATGCTCGGCTACGAGCCCATGCACGGTTGGCGCCGCGAGCTGGGCGAATCGAGTGAGAGGTCCTCTCGGTAGCCCGCACAAGGATATCTTCGACGAGTTGCTTACCAGCGGCGGAAGTGCTTCGATAACAGCTGCGTCGCCATACATTGCCGCTGAGTTGCCCCAGAAGTGCACGTGTCGGTCGTGACGTATTCAGGCGGGCCCGATAACCGACACGTTTGCACAGCTCGAGCTGTTCACGCTCCCGGCCTGAGTGGTTATCGTCCGCCGAGAGTCGCGCGACTTAGAGTGGTTTTGCAGGAAAGAACATCAATCAGGGAATGAGTACTAGTCCCTGCAAAGTGACTGATCCCCGCAAGTTGGGATCGGCTGTAACTGAGTGGAAATGGCTTCACTNNAGGACTCGAACCTGCGACCCCTGGTCCCCCAGACTAGTACTTACTTTGCCTGACCAGGTTCACGTAGAAGTTCACGGCCCTGGTGACCGCGGGTGACGTCAGCCGCGCGTTCCAGTTCGAGTCGAACCAGGACCCGCCAAAAGCATTGATGACGGTATCGAGAGCGGCGAGGTTCTCCCCCCAGCCGTTGACGCCGCGTAGGCAGATACCGGCGATGCCCTGCGAAGGCTTGTCGAGCGCCTTGGCATACGAGGCGATCTGGTCCCGTGTCGGATTCATCGGCATGGTCAGCCCCGCAGCCTGGAACATGTCCTTGCGGTACATGACGAACGACGATTCACCATACATGGGCAGCGCAAAGAGATCGCCCTTGTACTTGAGCGCGCCGGCGATTCCCGCAATGAGGTCACTCTGGTTGTAGCTGGAGTCACTGTTGAGGAACGACTGCAAGTCAACCAGCCAGCCGTTCGGTGCATATGCCGAGGAGACATCGTAGGGTCTGACTGCCACGACGTCGTAGTTACCCGCATGGCTGGCGACGTCCTGGGTCACCGCCTGACGGAGCGTGTCCTCGGTCAGGGTCACGAACTTGACCGTGACGTTCGTGTGCGCCTTCTCGTAGACGTTCTTCGCCATCGTCTGCAGGTCCGTCAACTGGGATTGTCGACGACAGCAACGGTTAGCGTGACCGGCCCCGATGTGGTTCCACCCGAAGTACTCGTCGAGCCACAGGCGGCGACAACCATCGTCGCTGCGGCGGAGGTGATGGGGTCCGACCAGTACATCTACGGACAGGTGGGCGAGGAGTCCCTGACCGCGCGCCTTGAGCCGCATTTCAAGGTGGCCCCCGGTGACCACCTTCGCCTGCGGGTGGACACGGACCAGTTGCACCTGTTCGACCCCGAGACGGAACTGGCCGTCAATTGACGAGGACCCTGGGTTAGCCGGCGATGTGGCCGAGATCGTCGGCCGTACGCCGGCGGCATGTCGCCAGCTGGCCTCGTCGGCCCGCCGTCGCATTCGCGTGTCGCAAGCCTCCGCGACTCCCACAGCCCAGCGCGCCGACATCGTCAGGGACTTCAAGGAGGCATGGGAGGCCAAGGACATCGATGCCCTGATCGGCCTCCTCGACCCGGAAGCCGCAGCAATCGTCGACGGTGGCGGCCTCGCGAGCGCCGAGCTCGAACCGATCCAAGGGGCCGAGCAGGTCGCGCGCTCACTCGTCGATCTCGCCCGCATGGCACCCACCCTGACGATCCTGCAGCGTACGGTCAATGGTCAGCCCGGTCTAGTTGTTCAGCACGAAAGCGTGACCGTGACGGTGATGGCGTTCGACATCGCAGACGAACGGATCAAGCACATCTGGGCCGTACGGAACCCCGAGAAGCTCCGGTCTTGGACGATGGGCTGACGCGCCCGCACCAACGTTGCCTGTCGTCCTACTCGTCAATGCGAAGCCGCTGGCGCGACGCTGATCCTGGCATCGCTGACGCATCATCGTGGCTGTGAGTGATGATGTGCGAAAGTCGGTCCAGGCGGCCGTGCCGCCACACACCTCCAACCGCGCAGCCGTTCGCCTGCGTGCGCGCATCGCGGTCTTGCTCACCTGCATCGGGGCGTTCGCCGCGTGCGATTCGGTGACGCCGCCCAACGCTACATCCCGCACGACCCCGACGGCCACCGCGTCGCCGCCACGTCCATGCACCTTTCTGACGCAGCCATCTGCCGCGGCGATCAGCGGGGACGCTGCGGTGACGAATCAGGCGCTCAACGTTTTCGAGCCGATCTACGGGTACGTCGCATGCATCTACAGCGACCCCAAGCACGAAGCCAACAGCGTGAGGGTGCAGATCAAGAGCGCGCCGAACGGAGTCGATGCGTCCGCCCTGCAGGAAGCCGCGACATTCTTTGAGGGCGGCGAACCCGTTCAGCCGTATGCGTCATTTGCCGTACCGGGTGTTGGCGAGAGCGCCCTGGGAGAGGCGATTCCGGGCGTCGCCTTTATTGTGTTCGCGACGCGTGATCTGCTGGTCTATGTGGGAGCCTTCTCCGCATCACTCAGTCCATCTGCTCTGCGAGGCGGCGTCGAGAATCTTGCGGAGCAGGTTGCTGCAGCGCTCTAGGCAGCCGGCGTTCGCTGGGTTGCGTAGCCGTCGAGCATTCCGTCCACTGCCTTGCACGGCGGCTTGGGCGGCCAAACTCCGTACGAGCGACTGCGCCAAAAGACCGACGCCCGCTGGAGTGCCACAATCCCTTGCTATGAGCAGCGGCATCCGGACCCAACCGTGGGAATTGATGCCTTTTGCAGGAATAGTCATTATTCCTGGTTAGAGTCCTACACCCCGTCGGCCGACAGGCGCCCAACTCACCTCACAACCGCGCGCCGCGAACTCAATTGCGCGTCCGTCGGGGAGACAGTGTGTGGTTTCACCACATAG
>PLDZ01000029.1 GCA_003136295.1 Candidatus Dormiibacterota bacterium | reverse complement strand
GGTGCACCCGTGAGCGTTGCCGCGGCGCGGGCCGACCCCACCGCGGTCGCGTATCTTCGCTAGGCCGACCGGTGATGGCGCATATCATCGACGCGCGGCCGGATTTGCGGCCGCGCGCCTGGATGCAGGAGCTGCCACCGCTCGACGCCTCCAACAGGGCTGGGGGTGGTCGGCGATCGAGACCGGCTTCACGCGCTTGCGTCATGATGTCATCGTGCTTTCACCTGAGGATCTCGAGCGTTTTCGAGCGCGCCTTGAGCAAGAGCGCGCCTCCGTGCAAGCCAGGATCCAGACGCGCACCGAGGAACTCGAAGGCACTGGAGACCCGGACGTCAGCGATCGGGGCGACGAAGCCCAGTCCATCGCCGAGCGCGAACAGGCGATCGACGACAACAGCACGGATCGTGAGCTGCTCGGACGCATCGACCGAGCGCTGTCGCGCATCAACATGGGCACATACGGCGTGAGCGACGTGTCTGGGAAACCCATTCCGATCGAGCGGCTCGAAGCCCTGCCGACCGCGACGACACTCATTGACGAGGAGTCACCGAGAAACGAGTAGCCCCTGTGTGCGGCGGGGCTTTGTTTGGACGTACCTAGTACGAGTGGGCATTTGTCAGAGGACGTGCAGGGCGGTTGGAAGCCTCGAACTCCAAGAGGAGCCTGGGATCAGCCTCCAGAGCGATCCGGAAAGTTCTACTGGTGTTGACCGCGCCCAAGCGTGAAGGAGCTGGCTGGTTTCCTTACTCGGCCGTGCCGAACCGAAAAGAGAAATCAATTCNNCGGGAGACCCCCGTCTCCCGCTGCCATAGCCGGTCTCGATCGGGATCGGATCATCGTTGATTGCGACCGAAATAGCCTGAAAGTTGAACGGATACCGTTCTCTCAATCGGTTTGTCAGCGAATCGATTGAGGTGATGGTCGGGGCACGTTGAGATCAGTCGGGCATGGACATGCCGATTCGGCGGCAGGGGGAGAGGCAGCCCGGTTGGTGCTGCCTGCCATTGGCCGAAAGCCCACGTTTGAGCGTGCGGTCGAGTGACTACAACTAGCAGCACATCTCAACCAAAACCGGCCGGCCATACGGCGCCACCACCAAGACCGTTGCCCGGTGGCTTGGGTGGCGGAAGGTGGCAGTTGAGTTTCGCCAGGCACGCGGCTCACAGGTGCGAGAGGTCAGCGATAACGTGGCCAAAATGTCGATTCGGCGAAGATCAACCAAGCGCCCCTCGATGAAGCGGCGCGGCTTCGCAACGAGAACTGTGCTACGACTCGAACCGCTCACGGAGATCGAGCGTAAGGCGCCTTGCTTTCCCCGACACAGCGGTAGCGACGCGATCGGCTCCGCGCCAATGCCCCGATCGATCTGCCGAACGGAGGCACGACTGAGGCATCTCGACCTTCGATGGTTGGCTTCTAATGCGGAACGTTCCGAGCCGCGCGGGTGACCCGGCCGGCCCGAAGGCCGACCGGTCCATATGAAGGGGTTAGCGAGACGCGACGGCCGCAGGCTCCTTCCAGGCCATCTCGAGCGCCGAAAGGTCCTCGCAACCAAGCACCAGACGCGTGTCGGTCGCAAGGTAGACGGTGGTGAGATTGATGCCGGCATCGGCGAGGCGTCGCGTGACCTTTCCGAGCATGCCGGGCTGGTTGTCAATGCGCTCAACAATCACTTCCGACTCGCGAGTGACCTTGTAGCCGACCTTGGCGATCGCGCGGCTGGTCACGGCCTTGTCGGTGGTCAGCAGGTGAAAGATGACGCTCCCGTTCTGCTCGACGGCGCACAGGCCCTCGATGTTGATCTTCTCGCGGCCCAACTCCTCCGCGAGTGTCGCAAGACTGCCCTTGCTGTGCGGTACGACGATGGTGAAGTCATATGCGTGCATGACTGGCCTCCTGTGTCGGGCGCCGAGTGTCTCAGCTGGCCCGACCTCCACCGTGCGCGTGCTGTCACACGAAACGCAACCGATGCGAACCGCGCACGGTCGTCGGGCGACGCATACCGTTCTAAACCCTTGGCGGCATGCTGCGATTCAGCCGTTCAGACGGGGTAAGCGCATACGGCGGGAACTGTCCGCTTACACTCGGATGCATTTCGATGCCGTACGAGCGCGCGCTCGTCGCGACGTTTGGCTGTTTTTGGTGCCATTGCGTGGCCGGGGCCGACGGATACCGCTCACCTACACTCCCGCTCAGCGTGACGAACTCATAGAGAGGCTGGCCTCATGCTCGCGGTCGCGCGATTCTTAACNNTAGCGGCGTATGAGCGAGGTCGCGAGCATACAGATACTGTCCGCACGCCAGACACTTCTTGACGGGGCGCTCCGGCGGCTTGGACACCTCCGGCTGATCGTCATCATTTGGATGCGCGTCATCCGGATTAGCTGTATCAAAGCTCAGCGACAGAAGACGGTCAGAGCCACAGCGGGCACACAATTGAGACAAGGCTTCTCCCATCGTGCCGCGCGCTCATCCCTTCGTCTGTCCGCTAGCGCGCCTTCCGGCGCTAGACGCATAGCTCGGTGTCCCGATGAGGGGCAGCAGATTTCTTCGCGTCTCTACGGTGCGGCGGCCCGCGCAGATCGACGGCCCTGACAAACTACCGTCACGTCATGGTGTTGTTGCGTTGTGCCCTCCGGATAACTCCATCCAACTGGGCGGTGATAGCTCGGTAGCACTCACACGCGGCTGCCTCGAGCCCGACGCGATCAACGATGGTGACTCGACCGCGGTAGTACCTGATGAGGCCCGCGGCTCGAAGGCGCTCTGCGGACAGGGTGACCGTAGCTCGACGCGAGCCGAGTATCTGGCCGAGGAGCTCGTGGGTGATGGCGAACTCGTCAGTGCCGACGCGGTCGTGGCTCATCAGCAGCCAGCGGCTNNTCCTGCAGACGGGGGTCGGCTTCGACCTCGTTGAGAAAGGTCGATGCGTCCATGCGGTCAATCCATCCTCCCACCGAGGAGATGGCCCGAAATGCGAGTGAGCCCCCCGGGCGGATGGGCACGCCGACGATGCCTTCGTTGCCAATCGAGGCCACCTCCACGCTCGTGCCCTCTTGGAACGGCGTGACCAAGGAAACGACGCAATTGCGGGGGAAGTCGACGAAGGCAATTGGCTCACCCGGCTCGAACAGTATCGTCCCGGAATCCAGGCACACCGGACTCAGCGATCGTCGGAGCCGCCGAATGCCGTCCATTGGAAGCGCATCAAGTAGCCGGTTTGCCCCGGCGTTGACGCTCATGTGCCGCGGTCCACTTGGGTTGCCTCTTGCGTGTTGCACACGCGCTGTTAGGGCGGCGGCTCTCTCAATTGGATCCCGTCACCCGTCGGCCGCGGCGGCCTAGCCTTCAAACTGATCCTACGCGGCGCATTGCCCTCTCGGGTTCATGATGGGGCAAATGGTCAGCCTGAGCGGACCATGAAAGCGCACGGTCGGTCACCCCAGCGTGCAATTCACACACCAGATCCGATCGCAGGCACTCGCGACCCTCACAGCAAGGGCGACTGTCGCCGACTTCCCGCTGTCTCTTAGCGGCAACGCAGAACAGGCATGGAGGCCTCGGAGAGTGAACGCGCGAGCGGCAATGGCGTCCCGGAGAGCCGACGACGAGGTCGTCGACGCTGCTGAGATCCTCATCATTCGAGGCAAGGAGCAGGGGCGCCTATCCCCCGACGACGTCCTCCAGAGCCTTCCCTTCATCGAAGCTGAACCTCATCAACTGGAGCGCGTCTTCCAGGTGTTCAGGGAGATGGGCATCGCGATCAGTGACAGCGATGACGACGCTGAGGAGGGCGACGATCCGGAAGACCGGGTGGGCGACAGTGAGGCGGTCGACACCTTCTCCTTCGATGACCCGATCCGGATGTACCTCAAGGAGATCGGGCGTGTCGCCCTCCTGCGCAAGGAGCAGGAGGTCGAGTATGCCCAGCTGATCGAGCTGGGTGACGACGAGGCGCGGGACAAGCTCACCGAGGCCAACCTCCGGTTGGTCGTGTCCATAGCCAAGAAGTACATCGGCCGCGGGATGCCCTTCCTCGACCTCATCCAGGAGGGCAACACCGGCTTGATGCGCGCTGTTGTGAAGTACGACTACCGAAGGGGCTACAAGTTCTCGACGTACGCGACGTGGTGGATTCGCCAGGCAGTGATGCGGGCGCTGGCCGAGCAGTCCCGCACGATCCGCGTCCCGGTGCACATGGCAGAGGTCATCAACAAGCTCGTACGCGTCTCGCGGCGTCTGTTTCAGGAACTAGGCCGCGAGCCCGACGACGAGGAGATCGCGGAGGAGATGGGTCTCACGCCCGAAAAGGTGCGAGAGGTGTTCAGGATCTCTCGGGAGCCCGTTTCACTGTCCAGCCCGATCGGGGAGGAGGGGGATGCACAGCTCGGCGACTTCGTCGAGGACACGCACGCGATCGCGCCATCGGAGGCGGCGTCACTGACCATGCTGCACATCGAAGTTGAGAACATCCTCGACACGTTGACCCCGCGCGAACGTCGTGTTCTGCAGCTCCGCTTCGGCCTCGTCGACGCCCGTCAGCTGACATTGGAGGAGGTCGGCAAGCGATTTGGCGTCACTCGCGAACGAATTCGTCAGATTGAGGCCAAGGCGCTGCGCAAGCTGCGTCACCCATCTCGCAGCAAGAGGTTGGCCGACTTCCTCGAATAGCCGGCCTGGCGCGGCGCAGTGTTGTCGAAAGCAGAGGATCGTCGGTCACCCTGGCGTACAGCTTTCACACCAGAGCCCGGGTCGGTTGTTCCGGCTGAATCGCGTNNATGTTGTGGACAGGCGCGACCATTGGCTGGCCTGGATCGGCTCCGAGCTCGGTCATGATCGGAACCAGCGTCGCCCCGAACGCCTCGAACGACTCCTGCGACTCCCAGACGTCGAACACCTGGATCAGGCCGTCCACTTCCATAGCGCAGTGGTACGTCCTTCCCGCCGGTGCTCCGGCACCCGCCGCGTCGAGTCGCTTGATGACCTCGTCATACCGTGCTGGCGTGAAAGAACTTGGCGAGAAGTAGAAGCCGAGTGCCATGTCTGGATCCCTCCGTGGCGCGTGATTTGTGGTCGGAGCTTACAGGTCCTCATAAGTCCCCGTCTCGACGCTGAACCAATCCTTCGCGCCTGCCTTGCGTACCTTCTCGCTGGCAAGGGTCCTAGGTCGTTGCGGCTGTAGTTGCCGAAGATGCCCTGCCTTGAGCTTCGACCATGCCGCCCGATATCGCTTTGTCCGGTATGACGTGGGCCTTGAGCTTGGACCAGTTGGCCCGCATCGGCTTCTCTTGGAGGCCGGTTCTCTGGATCGCGGCACCCAGTTTCGGCATTTCGGCTTCCTGAGCCTCGCGTGACTCCCAGATCTCAATGACGATGAGGCCCTTCTCGGTCGTGGCCGCCGTATGTGAAATGAGCCCGTCCGGCCAGTCTCCGCCACCGTTTATGTCGACGCCGAGCTCGGCGTTGACCTGGTCGTATTCCGCCTCGCCAATGCCGTCGATTTCCGTGATAAGCAGCTCCGCCATCTCGACGCTCCCGC
>PLDZ01000126.1 GCA_003136295.1 Candidatus Dormiibacterota bacterium | reverse complement strand
GGCTTGTCGGGTCGTAATCGTTCATGACGGCGTTCCTCTGTGTTGGGCTGCTAAGCAGAGAGTGGCAGCCCTTCATGTGAGGATCATCTGGGCTGCCTATGCGGGGACTGTGACTTACCATCAGACGCGCACCGCCGGCTCCGGCCACGAATCCGGTGACAGACCACGGTGAGGAGGACTTCGCGATGTCGCTCGACCCAGCCAAGACCGCGGTCGTACTCATCGAGTATCAGAACGATTTCACCTCGGAGGGAGGCGTGCTCCACGGCGCCGTCGAGGGGGTGATGGAGAAGACCGACATGCTGCCGAACACCGAGCGGGTCGTTGAGGCCGCCCGATCCGCCGGCGCCACGATCATGCACGCGCCGATCATGTTTGCGAAAGGCTACAACGAGATCAGCGCGCATC
The DNA here is from genome assembly GCA_003136295.1 of Candidatus Dormiibacterota bacterium. GTDB lineage: Bacteria > Chloroflexota > Dormibacteria > Aeolococcales > Aeolococcaceae > Palsa-851. The sequence continues at coordinate 22,324 of PLDZ01000126.1, read as the reverse complement.
CCTACGGCATCCTGAAAGGGGTGGTCGACGGCAACGCTTTCGTGAAGGGCACCTGGGGCGCGGCGATCACCGAGGAGCTCGACCCGCAGGAAGGCGACATCGTCATCGAGGGCAAGCGCGGTCTCGACACATTCGCGAGCACGAACCTGGACTTCATCTTGCGCAGCAAGGGAATCTCGACGATCGTGCTGGGTGGCTTCCTCACCAACTGCTGCGTCGAGTCCACGATGCGCAGCGGCTACGAGAACGGCTACGAGGTGATCACGCTGAGCGATTGCGTGGCCGCGACCTCGGAGGAGGAGCACGACAATGCCCTCAAGTACGACTATCCGATGTTCTCCAAGCCGATGACATCGGCGGAGCTGATCGCCGAACTGAGCTAGCGCATCCGGATGAAGCTGGCGTTGCTCCGGTACGCATCGAGCGTGCGAGCGTCCATGTACGACATGGAACTGCGAAGCCCCGCGACGTACCGCTGGATCACGTCGGCCACCCTGCCCTTGTACGCCACGATCGACTCGGACCCCTCGATGTACTCAGGATCCTCACCGGCGAATTCCTGCTGCACGGAGAACGAGGCCGCCCCGCGCATGATCTTGAACTTCTTCCCGTCAACGACGATCACGCGTCCTGGAGCCTCGTACGTCCCCGCGAGCGCCGAGCCGACCATGACGCAGTCAGCCCCCAGCGTGAGGAGCTTGCACATGTCGGCCGGGCTCCGGATCCCTCCGTCACCGATGATCAACGCGTCGCGGCGCACCTGGACACATTCGTAGACGCTGTACGGCGTGGGTGCATAGACCCCTGTCTCGGTGCGCGTCTCGCACACCGACCCGCCCGCGATGCCGACGCGGATCGCATCCACCCCAAGGTCCTCGAGCCACCGGAACGTCTCGGCGGTCGCAACGTTGCCGGCGATGAGGAACATCGCCGGATCCTGCTCACGGATCCAGCGGACCGCGAGCCCGACCTGCTCATGCGCGCCGTTGGCCGTGTCAAGGCAGACGATCCTGCAGCCGGCCTCGACGATGTGTGCGAACCGGTCGCGGTAATCACCGGTCACGCCCAGCGCTGCGGCGAGAGCGCCGCCCGCCGCAGCAACCTCCGCCAGTTCCGCGGCCTGCTCGCTGATGGTTTGGAAGCGAGGCAGGATGCCGATCGCGCCGTGTTCGCCGAGCGCCCGGCACATGTCGACGCCACAGACATCCGGCATCGGCGAGCCGATCAGTGGAACCGTGAGCCGTACCGGCCCGAAGTCCACGGCAGGCAGGGCTTCGGTCCGGTGCACAAGCGTCGACCGGACCCGTGGCACGAGCGACACGTCGTCGAAATCGAATGCCCGGGGCATGTCGGCGAAGAGCTCGCCGATCGCCTCGGATGGGACTGCCGCGACGGTTTGCATCACTGCATTGTGGAATACTCGCCAGATGAGCGAGCTTGCTGACCGCGCCACCGACATCGCCGCCCGCATAGCTGAGCTCCAGGGGCATCTTTGACCTCGACGCGAAACGCGTCCGTCTGACCGAACTCGACCAGGAGATCTCGGCCCCGGACGTCTGGGATGACCCGCGACGTGCGGTAGCGCTCAACCAGGAAGCCTCACGCATTCGCGATGACCTGAGCACGTGGGAGTCGTTGACCCAGCGCGCGAGCGACACGCGAGAGCTCGCATCGATGCTCGAGGCCGAGCCGGACGAGGCGATGACCGCCGATCTCGAAAAGGAGCTGCGCGCTCTGGAGAAGGAGGTCGGCCGCCGCCAGATCGACCTGCTGTTCAGCGACCCATACACCGACCACGTGGCCCTGATCGGGATCCACGCGGGTGCGGGCGGCACCGATTCCCAGGATTGGGCGCAGATGCTGCTCCGCATGTATCTGCTCTGGGCCGAGGAGCACCGCATGCCCGTCGAGTTCCTCGAGGAGTCGGTGGGGGATGAAGCCGGCATCAAGTCCGCGACCATTCGCGTGTCCGGTCCGCGGGCGTACGGCCTGCTCAAGGGTGAGCACGGGGTCCACCGGCTCGTCCGGATCAGTCCCTTCGACGCCGCCCACCGGCGCCACACATCGTTCGTACTCGTCGAGGTGACCCCGGAGATCGAGGACACCGTCACCGTCGAGATCGACCCTGACGATGTGCGTACCGACGTCTTTCGCTCCAGCGGCGCAGGCGGCCAGCACGTCAACAAGACGTCATCGGCGGTGCGCCTGACCCACATCCCAACGGGGGTCGTGGTCACCTGCCAGAACGAGCGATCACAGCAGCAGAACCGGGACGTCGCCTGGCGCGTCCTGCGTTCGCGGCTGCTGGCCCTCCAGCAGGCTGCCCACGCGCAGAAGGTCGCCGATCTCAAGGGCGAACTCATCGCCGCTGAGTGGGGGAGTCAGATCCGCTCCTATGTCCTGCAGCCGTACACGATGGTCAAGGATCACCGGACCGGAGTGGAGGTGGGCAATGCTCAGGCCGTGCTCGACGGCGACATCGATCCCTTTATCGAGGGATATCTGCACTGGGCGGCCCGCGAAGGCCCAGAATCGAAGGCGTCCTGATCGGATGGTCGGAGCAAATCCGGGTACGGAAGTGACCAATCTGTGAAATACCGCGGGAGTCCGCCGCAACCCCGGTTTATACTGGCCGCCGACTCAGCAGCGATCCCAGAAGCCATCCAATGAACATATCGCCCCAGGGGGCAGCCTGGTGAGCGTGGCGGTCGCNNGGAACGGAGGCCCTGCGCGACGTTGATCTGGCGATCCATCAGGGCGACTTCTGCTTCCTGGTGGGGCCGAGCGGCGCCGGCAAGTCGACGCTGGTGCGCCTGCTCATCCGCGATGAGGCCCCGTCCACGGGCCGGATCTTCATCGACGGGCAGGAGGTGAGCCGGATGTCGCACCGCAAGCTGCCCAAGCTGCGGCGCAAGTTCGGCATCGTGTTCCAGGACTACAAGCTGCTTTCGCGGCGAACGGTTGCGCAGAACGTGGCGTTCGCGCTCCAGGTGACGCGACCCGGTCAGCGCCACCTGCGCGAGAAGGTGGAGGAGGTTCTCTGGATCGTCGGGCTGGAGGACAAGCTCGACAAGTTTCCGGACGAGTTGAGCGGCGGAGAGCAGCAGCGCGTCGCAATCGCGCGTGCGCTCGTGCACCGGCCGCGCATCTTCCTCGCGGATGAGCCCACCGGAAACCTCGACCCCGACACCTCATGGGGCATCGTGCAGTTGCTGCTGCAGATCAACCATCGCGGCACGACCGTACTGATGGCCACGCACAACCGCGAGGTGGTGGACCTCGTTCGCCGCCGCGTTATCGCCATCGACAACGGCCGCGTNNGTCTCGCTGGCGGGTGTGTTCACCATGGGGTTGATCATCTTTCTGGTCGGGGGATCGCTGCTCTTCACCCATTCCGTGGACACCGTCCTGCAGGGCCAGGAGCAGAACGCGAGCCATCTCAAGATCTACCTGTCCGACAATGCGTCCCTCGCGGCGATCACCAATTTCGAGAGCCGCCTCAAGGTCGATCCGCGGGTCATCTCGGTGTCCTTCGAAACCAAGGACCAGGCTGCGCGGCAGGCGTCCCAGAACCCCTCCATCGCGAGCGCGCTCAACGTTCTCGGGAGCAATCCGCTGCCCGCGTCGCTGAATCTCAACGTCCGCAAGCTCACCGACCTGAGTCAGTTCAACGCCGAAGCCAAGGCCACGCCGATCGTCGACAGCACGACGCCGACCGACTACAACTCCGACGTGATCGGGAAGCTCAACACGGTGATCACGGTCATCGAGTGGGTGGGTGCGATCATCGCGATCATTCTGCTGACGATCAGCATCGTCATCATCATGAACACGATCCGAACCGCCGTGTACTCACGGCGAACGGAGATCGAGATCATGAAGCTCGTCGGTGCAACCGACTGGTTCGTGCGCTGGCCGTTCATCCTCGAGGGGATGCTCGGAGGGTTGCTGGCGGCGATCTTCTCCGGGGCGGTCGTGTTCGGCGCGTACCGACTCTTCGTCCAGGCCGCACAGGGCAACCTGCTGAGCGTGCCGTTCGATGTCCGCTACACCGTCACCCTGCTCATCGTCCTCTTGATCGGTGGTGTGGCGGTTGGCGCCTTCGGCAGCTTCCTCGGCGTACGCCGCTTCCTCTCCGCCTGACCTCGGCGGCGCGCGCGCTGTGTGGTTCCCGCGGCGGTGTCATCGACGTTGAGCCGGACGACCCCGCCGATATACTCAGGGCCCGTGGCCGAACGATTTGACATCGCCATTCTCGGGGGCGGGATGGGCGGCTACCCTGCGGCGATCCGCGCGGCCCAACTGGGACTGAGCGTGGTCCTGGTGGAGGAGGACAAGGTCGGCGGCACCTGCCTGCACCGCGGCTGCATCCCGGCCAAGGCACTGCTCCAGAGCGCCGCGCTCCTCGACGAGCTTCGGCATGCGGAGTCGTTCGGCGTCACGACCGGCGACGTCCAGTTTGACTACGCGGTCGCAGGTCGGCGTCGCGACCAGGTGGTCAGCCAGCTGCACAAGGGGGTCCAGTTCCTGCTGCGCAAGAACAAGGTGAGCGTCGTGAGCGGGCGTGGCCGCCTCGACGGCGCCGGCCGGCTCGCGGTCGTCGCTACCGGTGGCGAGGAGGTCGTGCTCGAAGCGGGCTCGGTGATCATCGCGACCGGGTCGCGGCCCAAGCAGCTCCCGGGCATCACCGCCGATGGGAGTGTGGTGCTCACCAGCGACGAGGCGCTGAGGATGGATCGAGTCCCGGCGTCGGCGATCGTGCTCGGCGCGGGNNGTCGGCGTCGAGCTTCGACGCCAGTTCGAGGCACGTGGTATCAGCTGCCTGCCCGGGCACCGTCTCGACCTCGGCTCGGTTGAGCGGAACGAGGGCGGCGTCGCGGTGACCGTTGCGGACGCGGACGGCAAGGAGCAGCGTCTGCAGGCCGAGATCCTGCTCGTCGCGGTGGGCAGGGCAGCCAACGTCGAGGACATCGGGATCGAGGGGACCGGGGTCGTCGTCGACCACGGTGTCATCGCGGTCGATGCCATGCTCCGGACCGGCGAGACCGGGGTCAGCGCCGTGGGCGACGTCGTCGGCGGGTTTCAGCTGGCACACAAGGCATTGCACGAGGGGGTGCTCGCGGTCGAGGCGATCGCCGGACGGGACCCGCACCCGCTCGATCCCCGGCTTGTCACCCGCACCACCTACTGCACCCCGCAGATCGGATCCATGGGGCTCAGCGAATCCGAGGCCGAGGCCGCCGGGCGCGAGGTGGCGATCGGGCTCATGCCGTTCCGCGGCAACGGCAGAGCTGTGATCTGGGGGGAGAGCGGCGGATTCTGCAAGGTCGTCGCGGACAAGGCGGACGGCACCGTCCTCGGCGTCCACATCATCGGCCACGAAGTGACCGAGCTCATCTGGGGGCCGGCCCTGGGCGGGCTCCTCGAAACCACCGCTTTCGAGATGGGCCACGCGGTCGCGCCACACCCTACACTCAGTGAAGTGCTCTCAGAAGCAGCCCTTGCCGTGAGCGGCGAAGCGATCCACATTTGAGCGGGGTGGGGAGCGTCGAGGCGCCGCCGCTGGCGTTCACTCGTCCGGAGGGATGATCGACACGTGGCAATGACACGGACCGAGACCAAGGCCCGCGCCGGCCTCGACGCCGAGACGCTCCGCCTCATGTACCGGCACATGCTTGGCTCCCGGTTGCTCGATGAGCGCCTCTGGGTCCTCAATCGCCAGGGGCGCGCGCCGTTCTGGATCTCCGCAGAAGGCCATGAGGCGGTTCAGGTCGCCTTTGGCATGAACCTCCGGCCCGCATACGACTGGGTGGCGCCCTACTATCGCGATCTCGCGCTGACGCTGGTGCTCGGGATGACACCCAAGGATCACATCCTCTCGGTGCTGCAGCGCGCCGCCGACCCCAACAGCGGCGGCCGGCAGATGCCGGCGCATTACGGCTGCCGGCGTTTGAACATCATCACCACGGGATCGCCGGTCGGCACGCAGCTCCTGCACGCGACCGGCATCGCGCTCGCCTCGCGCATGCGCGGCGAGGACGCGGTGACACTCACCTCGATCGGCGAGGGCGGCACCAGCGAAGGCGATTTCCACGAGGCCCTGAACTTTGCGGCGATTCACAAGCTCGCGGTGATCTTCCTCGTTGAGAACAACGGGTTTGCGATCAGCGTCCCATGGCAGAAACAGATGCCCACGCAGGACGTCGCCGATCGCGCCAAGGGATACGGTATTCCCGGCGTCATCGTCGATGGGTGCGACGCCATCGCCTGCTACAAAACGGCACGCGAGGCGGTGAAGCGCGCGCGTCGCGGCGACGGGCCGACGCTCGTCGAGGCGAAGGTGCTCCGTCTGACCTCGCACAGCTCGGACGATGATCAACGTCGCTACCGCACTGCCGAGGATCTCGAGTCCGAAAAGGAACGCGACTCCCTGCTGCGCTTCAAGGTAACCCTCGAGGAGCTCGGAGTCCTGCATCCCGGTGACGCCGAGGAAATGCGCAGCGAGCTGGTGCTCGAGCTGAATCGTGCCACCGACGAGGCGGAAGCCTCGCCGCTACCGTTGCCCGACACCGCGATGCTGCACGTCTACGCCGAGTCGGGAGACGACTGATCGTGCCCCAGAAGACGTACATCGAGGCGATCCGCGACGGCATTCGCGAGGAGATGCAGCGCGACGAGCGCGTGATGATCCTCGGTGAGGATGTGGGTGCGAAGGGTGGCGTGTTCGGTGTCACCGAGGGCCTGCAGAAGCAGTTCGGGGAGTGGCGGGTGCTCGACAGCCCGCTCGCCGAGTCCTTGATTGTCGGGGTCGCGATCGGCGCGGCCATGAANNGACTGGAATGTGCCCATGGTGCTGCGCTCCCCCTTCGGCGGCGGAGTCCACGGTGCGCTCTACCACTCGCAGTCGATCGAGGCGATCTTTGCGCACATCCCGGGACTCCGCGTGGTCGTGCCGTCGAATCCGTATGACGCCAAGGGGATGATCATCGCCGCGCTGCGCGACCCGGACCCGGTGCTGTATTTCGAGCACAAGCGCGCGTATCGCGCGATCAAGGGTGAGGTGCCGGACGGCGAGTACACCGTGCCGCTCGATCGCGCTCGCGTAGTGCGCGAGGGGGCGGACATCGCGCTCTTCAGCTACGGCATGATGGTGCACACGTCGCTCGAAGCCGCCGATCGCCTTGCTGCAGATGGGTTTTCCTGCGAGGTCGTCGATCTCCGTTCGCTACGGCCCTTCGACCGTGCCGCCATCGTCGCGAGTGCCGGCAAGTGCGGCAAGGTGTTGATCGTGCAGGAGGCGAACCTGGCGGTCAGCGTCGCGTCGGAGGTCGCGGCGATCATCGCGGAGGACTGCTTCGACAGTCTCGATGCTCCGGTGATGCGTCTTGGCGGACCCGAGATTCCGGCGATGCCCTTCTCGCCGCCGTTGGAACAGTTCTACCTGGTCACACCAAACAAGGTCGAGGCGAAGCTCCGGGAGCTCGCCGCGTACTGACGACGAACACAAGGAAGCTCGCGAAATGGCACTGACCGTCACGATGCCCCAGCTCGGGGAGAGCGTCACCGAAGGAACCATCGCCCGCTGGCTCAAACAACCCGGCGACGCGATCGCGAAATACGAGTCGATCGCCGAGGTGATCACCGACAAGGTGAACGCCGAGATTCCCGCGCCGGCCGACGGCGTGATGTCCGAGTTGATCGCTCCCGAGGGCGCCGTGGTGCCCGTGGGCCAGCCCATCTGCTCCATCGATACCGGCGCGGCGGCGTCGGAAGAGGCGCCCAAACCTCAGGCACAGGAAACACCCGCTGTCGCAGCCCCGGTGGCGCAGAGCGCGGAGGCCGCGCCCGTCGCGGAGGCCGCGCAGGCCGCTCCCGTGGCGGACGCCACGCCAGTCGCGCAGGCCGCGCCCGCGGAGCCACAGGCGGCAGAGCCGCAGGCCGGAGGAGAGAGCGCTGTTGCCCAAATTCAGGCTGCGTTCACCGAATCTCCTCCGGCGACTCCCGCGTCCGAGGCTGCCGGTGGCAATGGCCAGGCAGGTGGGTTCCATGTGACGCCGGCGGTACGCATGCTCGTTCGCGAGCACGGGGTGGATCTTTCGCAGATCACTGGCACCGGGATCGGGGGGCGGATCTCCAAGAAGGACGTTCTTGAGTACGTGCAGCGGCGGGATGCTTCTGGTGGCTCGTCTGGTGCCGCGCGCGCGCCGGCTGCGGTGCCCGCTCCGGCAACTCCACCGGCTATGTCGCCTGCGCAGGCACCGCAGCCGGCGTCGACGACGTCAGGCGCGCCACCTGCCGCTTCCACTGGTCCGGCCTCCTTCACCGCGGGCGAGGGGGAGACGGTCGTTCCGTTGACGCAGGTACGCAAGGCGATCGCGGAGCACATGGTTCGGAGCCGGCAGACGTCACCTCACGCCTACGTCATGGTCGAGGTCGACATGTCGGCGGTGTCGCGGATTCGTGATCGTGAGAAGGCTGCGTTCGAGCAGCGGCACGGCGTCAAGCTGACCTTCCTGCCGTTCGTCGCACGTGCGGTGGTCGAGGCGCTGCAACGGCATCCGACGCTCAACGCGTCGTGGAGCGACGCGGGCATAGTGGTCAAGCGGGCGATCAACCTCGGTATCGCGGTGGCGCTCGAGGACAATCTGATCGTGCCCGTGGTGCGTGACGCGGACCGTCTGAGCATCACCGGGCTGGCCACCACGATGGCGGACCTGGGCGCCCGGGCGCGCAGCAACCATCTCAAGCTCGACGAGATCCAGGGCGGGACGTTCACGCTCAACAACACGGGCGCGCTCGGCGCCGTGATGACCCAGGCGATCATCAATCAGCCGCAGGCGGCGATCATGACCATGGATCTCGTGGTGAAACGTCCGGTGGTGGTTGGCGACGCGATCGCGATCCGGCCGGTCATGAACCTGGGCCTCTCGTTCGACCACCGCATCAACGACGGCCTCCAGGCGACCCGCTTTGTGACCTCAGTCCAGAAGCTCCTTGAAGGGCTTGACCCGTCCGCGACCCTCGTTTAGGTCGTCCTGGCTATCATCAGGAGGAACGATGATCGAGCAAGGCGCATTCGATGCTTGGGGGCTTCGGACCCCGCCGGCCTGGGCGCAGCGCGCTCTCGAGAAGGGCATCATCGACGAGAGCAGGTTCCACGCCCTGATCCGGGTCGCGTCCGAGACACCGTCGCTCGCGAGGCGAACGCCTCGGCACCCAGGGAGTTGCTCCTGCAGGCGCCGGCCCACCCGGTCCTGCACGCGCTGGCGGGCATAGCGACCGATTCAACCGGAAGGCTAGTCAGCGCGGTGCGGGGGCGCTGTCAGTCGGGGTCCTGGTGAGGGTACTGCCATTCCGTGGGAGGAACGAACGTCTCCTTGATGACCCGGGGTGACACCCAGCGCAGCATGTTCAGGGCCGAGCCGGCCTTGTCGTTGGTCCCGCTCATCCTGGCGCCACCAAAGGGCTGCTGACCGACGACAGCCCCGGTCGGTTTGTCGTTGACGTAGAAGTTGCCTGCGGCGTAGCGAAGGTGCTCCGACGCCTCGTCGATGGCCGCCCGGTCGTCCGCGAACACGGCACCGGTCAGAGCGTAGGGCGAGGTGGTGTCGACCAGGTCGAGGACCGACGACCAGTCCGAATCGGCGTACGGGAACACCGTGAGGATCGGACCGAAGAGCTCGCGCCGCATCAGGTCGTGGCGCGGATTCGAGGTCGCGAGGATGGTGGGATGGACGAACCAGCCGACCTCGGCGTCGCATTCACCGCCCGCGATCAGGGTCAGCTCGGGATCCGTTCGCGCCGCGGTAAGGACCGCCTCGTGCTTGCGGAAGCTTGCCTCGTCGATGACCGCGCCCATGAAGGTGCTGAACTCCGCCGGGTCACCGACCGGGATCGCCTCGGTGGCAGCGGCGAGCGGATCACGCAGGCGTTCCCAGACCGAGCGGGGGATATAGGCCCGTGACGAGGCGGAGCACTTCTGTCCCTGGTACTCGAAGGATCCGCGGAGGAGCCCGACCAGCAGCGCGTCCGCGGATGCTGACTCGTGTGCGAGCACGAAGTCCTTGCCGCCGGTCTCGCCGACCAGCCGCGGGTAGGTCCTGTAGGTGCCGAGGTGGGCCGCGACCGTGTTCCAGAGGTGCTGGAAGGTGTCGGTCGACCCGGTGAAATGGATGCCGGCAAGCGAGCTGTGCTTGACCGCGGCCTCCGATACGGCGGCGCCCGGCGCCGCGATCATGTTGATAACCCCCGGCGGCAGGCCCGCTGCCTCGAGGATCTCCATGATCACCTCGGCGGCGAGCAGCGCAGTGGTCGCCGGTTTCCAGACCACTGTGTTACCCACGATCGCGGGCGCGACCGCCAGATTCCCCCCGATCGAGGTGAAGTTGAAGGGGCTGATCGCCAGCACGAAGCCCTCGAGCGGCCGGTGATCCATGCGGTTCCACGTGCCTGCGGACGACACGGGCTGCATGTCCTGCAGTTCACGACCGTAATGGACGTTCCAGCGCCAGAAGTCGATCAGCTCGCAGGCGGCGTCGATCTCGGCCTGGTGGACGCTCTTGCTCTGCCCCAGGATCGTCGCGGCGTTGAGACGGTCGCGGAAGGGACCGCTCAGGAGGTCGGCGGCGCGGAGGAAGACGGANNCCGGACGTCGTCGGTGCTTGCCGTCGCCGCTTGCACGGTCGTCAGTGAATGGCGGTGGGGAGCGGTGACCGAGATCCGCTCCCCATGGCCGTCGAAGGTGCGGCCCCCGATATGCAGTGGAACTTGGTGGGGCGCTGCGGCTTGCATGTCGTGAATGACGGCGCGGAGGCGGGCACGCTCCGGTGTGCCCGGAGCGTACAGGCGAACAGGCTCGTTGATCGGCGGCTGAGAACTCATCGCGGCGATTGTGGCTCAGCGAGTGTGTAGAGTGAGAGAGCGCCATGGACCAGATCCGCTTGCGGCCCGTTCCCGTGGCCGATCCCCGGCCGCTGCATCAGCGGCTCCTCCCCGAGGGTGTCGATCGCCGGCCCGAGTGGCTCACAGTCAAGCTGCCTGCCGGGGACGGGTACTCGCAGATCAAGGGGATCATGCGCGGCCAGAATCTCAACACCGTCTGCGAGGAGGCCCGCTGCCCGAACATCGCCGAGTGCTGGGGGCACGGGACCGCCACCTTCATGATCCTCGGCGATGTCTGCACCCGAGCCTGTGCCTTCTGCGCGGTGAAGAGCGGCAAACGTGGCGGCGACATCGACTGGGACGAGCCCCGCCGGGTGGGGGAGGCCGTCGCCACCATGGGGCTGCGCCACGCAGTGGTCACGTCCGTAGATCGTGACGACCTCGCCGATGGCGGCGCCGATGTGTTCGCGGCCACGATTCGATCCATCAGGGCCCTGTCGCCCGGGACGACCATCGAGGTGCTGACCCCTGACTTCCAGGGCGACCATGTGGCGCTGCGGACGGTGATGGACGAGGTCCCCGAGATCTTCAACCACAATGTCGAAACCGTCGGCCGGCTCTATCGCCGGGTCCGGCCGAAGTCGGAGCTCGACCGAAGCCTCGATCTGCTGCGCGCGGCCAAGCGCATCGAGCCCCGCAGCCGGACCAAATCCGGGCTGATGGTCGGCCTCGGCGAGGAGATGCACGAGGTCAAGGAACTCCTCGACCAGATGCGCGCCCACGACATCGAGATCATCACCATCGGCCAGTACCTACGCCCATCGCTCAAGCATCACCCCCTGATTCGCTACTGGCATCCCGAGGAGTTCGCGGAGCTGAAGGCGTACGGCAAGTCGCTCGGCTTCAAGCACGTCGAATCGGGACCGCTCGTCCGCTCCAGCTACCACGCCCACGAGCAGGCGGTCGCTGCGCACGCAGGATGAGCGATTCGACGACGGAGCCGGTGCTGCGCTGGGCCTGGCTGGGGATGGTCGGCTACCAGGACGCCTGGGAGATACAGCGGGAGATCTCGCTGGCGCGCCGGTCCGGCGCGCTTGTCGACGACGCACTGCTCCTGCTCGAGCATCCTCCCGTCTACACGGTCGGACGCCAGGGAGAAGCTCGCCACCTCGGCGCCGGGCCCGAGGCGCTGGTCGCGGCGGGTGCCGAGTTTCTCGAGGTCGATCGCGGTGGATCGGTCACCTTCCACGGCCCGGGCCAGCTCGTCGCCTATCCGATCGTCCGGCTGGCCGGCGTCTTCCCGATCCCCCGTCATCCAGCCCACGGTGATGTCGACCGCTACCTTCGCGCGCTCGAGGCGGCCCTGATCGCAACCGCCGGCGCGTACGGCGTCGAGGTGACCCGCCGGCCTCCGTACACGGGGGTGTGGGCAGACGAGCGGAAGCTCGCCGCCATCGGGGTCAAGCTCGCCGGCGGTGTCACGACCCACGGTGTCGCTCTGAACGTCGCGACCGACCTGGGCTGGTTCGACCGGATCACACCATGCGGCATCGAAGGAGCAGGGGTCGCGTCGCTCGAGACCCTTGGGGGCACCGGTCACATTCCGGTGGAGGTCGCTCCGGTGCTGGCAGCCGCGCTCGCATCAGCCTTCGGCCGCCGTCTCGAGGACGCCGGTGCGTTGGATGGGCTGCTCCGGTCACACGCACGCGAGGCTTCGGCGGCCTGAATCGAAACCGCCGGCAGGGCGGCCGGGTCTGGCGGCGACCTCTTGGCGATTTCTCAGCGGCGTCTCCGCGTGGTCTCAGGAGCCACGTCTGGGGCTCTGGTTGGATGAGACACATCCGCAGACGCACCAAGGAGAAATCGAATGCCCCGTCTTTTGGCGCTCAGGAACAGCGCCCTGTGCTGCATCGCAGTCGTGGCGGTCGCCGCATGCGGCGCCGTCCGGCCGAGCAGCAGTGCCAGCACCGCCGTGCCGGCCACCTCCGCGACCGGCGGCTTCACGGGAGCCGAATCGGCCGCCGCTCAACCCGCGATACCAACGGCGACGCCGGACACGAGCGGCATCGATCAGCAGATCAGCGGCATCGACAATCAGCTCAGCACCATCGACGGCCAGCTCAACGCTGCCAATGCGGGCCTGAGCAACAGCGAAGGAGATCCGTCGCAGTGAACACACGAGTTCTCGCGCGTGGCGTCGCCACGCTGACCCTGACCACGGGCTTTGGACTGGCCGGCGCGGTGGCGGTCGACGCCCAAACCACGCCAACGCCCGCGCCAACTGCCAGCCCGACAACGGCTCCGCATACCGTCACGCTCGCGACGCTCAAGGAGCACTGCAATGTCGCTGTGCAGCGCCGGCTCAGCACGCTCGCCACGGACGACACCTTCGTCAAGGAGTCGGCGGCCCTGAGCAGCGCCGACCGGACGACCCTCGAGGGACAGATCGGCGCCGATCAACAGGGACTGACGGCGCTCGACAAGACCATCCAGAGCGACACGACGTACCACCAGGCTTGGACCGACTGCCAGACGATCGTCACCGGGTATCGCGTCTACGTGCTCGAGGATCCCAAGATTCACGAGGTCATCGCGGCAGACGGCGTGAGCAAGGTCAACGCGACGTTCGCAACGCTCATCCCCGAGTTGCAGTCGTTGATCAACAACTCGTCAGTGTCGGCCACGGTGAAAGCACAAGCCCAGGCGGATCTGAACGATCTGACCAGCAAGGTCAACGCGTCGCGGACGTCGATCTCGGGTGTCTCCGCTTCGGTGATCAACCTCCTGCCGGCGGGCTGGCCGGGCAATCAGGTCGACCTGAAGAGCGCCGCGCAGAACATCAAGACCGCGCGCACCGATCTCACCGGAGCCGGTGCCGACGCCAACCACATCATCCAGCTGCTCGGCGCATAACACCCGCCTCCCCTCAGCCTGCAAGAGCGGCTCCAACGCGGAGCCGCTCTTGCAGGCTCCGAACATGTGTTCCGCTATGCAAATGGCCCACAAATCGGTAGGATCGCGGCCACAGGACGTCCATCTGTTCGGTCCGACTCACCCTACATCACATCAAACCCCCGAACCCGATGGACGCGCCGAGGGAGCGTCATGGCCACCTTCGTCCGAAACCGCGTCCTCAATCAATTGGTGTGGTCAGCAGAAGAGGAACGACAACGGGTGCAGCGACGCGAAACGCTGTGCGAGCTCGACGGGCTGCTCACGCAGCTCGAAGAAGTGAATCTCCGTGGGGGCCTGATCCCCACACGCGTGCTCGTTGCGCTCCGGCGTCGCGGGGTCACGTTCCGACCACGGACCTCGGCGGCGGAGCTCATCGAAGCGGTGTTCCTCGTGCAGGAGCGCTTCATGCGCCAGCCTGACGGTCTGCATCGCGACGCGGTGTCGACCACGGCAAGCGAACTGAGCAGACGCCTGGCATCCTGACGGCTACGCTGCACGGGTGGATGTCGATGCCGCCCGCCGGGCAGCGGGGGAGGCTGCGGTACCGCTGGTTGAGGACGGCATGCGAGTCGGCCTTGGAACCGGCACGACCGCGCGCTGGTTCATCCTCGGTCTCGCGGAGCGGGTGCATCAGGGCCTGAAGCTGCGCGCGGTCGCCACCTCGGTGGCGACTGCCACGCTGGCGAGCGAGCACGGCATCGTCGTGGAGGAACTCGGGGCCGCCGGACTCGACTTCGCCGTCGACGGCGCCGACAGCATCGACCCGGCGTTGCGCCTGATCAAGGGCAGGGGAGGCGCAATGCTGCGCGAGAAGATCGTCGCCGCGTCGGCTGAGCGCTTTGTGGTTATTGCCGACGACAGCAAATACATGTCCGTGCTTCGGGGCCGCATCCCCGTCGAGGTGGTCCACTTCGGGAGCGCCAGAACGCTGCGCGTGCTCGCCGACCGAACGTCGATGGCCTGGGCCTTGCGGATCGGCGCCGACGGTGACCCGTTCACCACCGACAACGGCAACCTCCTCGCCGACAGCGAGTACGCCGACGTTACCGACCCGGCCGCCCTCGCCGCGGCGATCGACTCCGTCCCTGGGGTCAGCGGGCACGGACTGTTCCTCGGGATGACCGACCTGGTGTTCATCGGCCACAGTGACGGGACCGTCGAGCAATTGAGCGCGCCTGGAGATACAGTCGCAGCGGGCGGATAGCTCAGCTGGTTAGAGCGCCTCGCTTACACCGAGGAGGTCGCGGGTTCGATCCCTGCTCCGCCCACTCGCGGGGCCTGCGCCGCGGACACCGTTCGCGGGGTGTCCGTGAGTTGTCACGCTCCCGAAAGGAAGCCTGGGCGACGATCACGCCCGTTGGTCGCGGGTAGCAACCGGCTTTGGGAGTCATCGAGCGTGAGACGTCGCCTGCTGCGCAAGCCTTTCGTCATCGGCATCGTCGTCGTCGTCGTTGCGGCGGGTGTCGGCACGTTCTTTCTCACGCGAGGCGATGCGGCGAGCGTGTCGTATCGGACAGGCGTCGCGACCCTCGGGACGGTGACTCAGACCGTGTCGCTGTCCGGGAATCTCGCTGCAGACGGCGAGACCGATCTCGATTTCCAGGGCGCGGGCAAGGTCACGGCGGTCAACGTGCAGTCCGGTCAGAGCGTGACCGCCGGCGAGGTCCTCGCCACCCAGGATCCGGCCACGGTCGACGCCAGTCTCACCCAGGCTGAAGCGACCCTTTCGTCGGCGCAGGCGAACCTCACACAGGCCAAATCGGGAACATCCGCCACCAGCCTCGTGCAGGCCGAGGCGCAGGTCAACAGTTCATACGTGTCGTATCAGAACGCCGTGACCAGCCTCGCGGACACCAAAGCCGTGAACGCGCAGACGGTCGCGCAGGACTCCGCTGCCTATACCGCCGCGCAGGCGACCGTCACTGCCAACGGCTGCACGCCCGGCGACACAACGCCGCCCTGTCCGCAGGACGAGACCACCATGAGCCAGGACTACCAGGTGTGGCAGTCGGCGGAGGTCAAGGCCACGCAGAGCGACGATCAGGCTCAGGGCCAGGTCAACGCCGACAAGGTGCAGTGGGAGAACGCCAAGGCGTCCCTCGCCGCACTTGAAAGCGGGTCAACTTCATCCTCGACCCAGGTCGCCACGGACCAGAGCCAGGTCGCGATTGATCAGGTCAACGTCACCAACGCGCAGGCGGCCGTCAACGCCGCCACGCTCAAGGCGACCAGCGGTGGCCTGGTGGAAGCGGTCAACATCACCAACGGCCAGCAGATCTCGAGCGCCGGCACCGGTGGGGCTTCGTCCGGCACGAGCGGCTCCCCGACCCACGCCATCGTGATCATCACACCGGGCGTCTTCGAGGTCACCGGCTCGGTGAGTGACACGCTGGTGAATGAGATCGCGGTGGGACAGCCGGCCGAGGTCGTCGCGGCCGGGTCGAGCGAAGCAGTGGCCGGCAAGGTGACCGAGGTCGCTGAGGAGGCCACAGTCACCTCGGGCGTGGCGAGCTTTCCCGTGACGGTGGTCCTGAGCGGCGCCAGCCCCTCGCTGCGTCCGGGGATGTCGGCGTCGGTGAGCGTGATCATCAATCAGGTTGTCGGTGTCACCACCGTTCCCACGAGCGCGGTGCACACGACCGGCGCGGGCAGCACCGTCACACTGTTCGTCAACGGCAAGCCCCAAACCGTTGCTGTGACAGTCGGCGCATCCGATTCGACGCGCACCGAGATCCTCAGCGGGGTCAAGGTCGGCGACCAGGTGGTGATCGCAACCATCAGCAGCACGATTCCATCGTCGACCACGGGGACTGGTCGTAGCCTCACCGGCGGTGGGTTCGGTGGCGGCGGATTCGGTGGCGGTGGTGGCGGCGCGGGCCGCACGGGCGGCTGATGGCCGCGGAAATCATTCGCCTCGTCGACGTGAGCAAGGTCTATGGAACCGGCGACGCGACGGTGCACGCGGTCGACGATGTGTCGCTCACGGTGAAGGAGGGCGATTTCCTTGCGGTGATGGGGCCTTCCGGCTCCGGAAAGTCGACGCTCATGCACATCCTCGGCTGTCTCGACGTGCCGACGAGCGGCGAGTATCGCTTCGCCGGCGAGGACGTCAGCCGCATGAACGAACGCGAGCTCGCGAGCATCCGCAATCGACGCATCGGCTTCGTCTTCCAGCAGTTCCATCTGCTCGCCTCGATGTCCGCGTGGCGCAACGTCGAGTTGCCGCTGCTCTATCGCGCCGCGCGAGATCGCAGGCAGACGGCGCTCAACGCGCTCGCGCAGGTCGGTCTGACCGGCCGAGTGCAGCACCGTCCTAACCAGCTCTCGGGCGGCCAGCAGCAACGCGTCGCGATCGCTCGGGCGCTGGTCACCGATCCAACCATGATCCTTGCCGACGAGCCCACCGGCAACCTCGACTCCAAGGCGAGTCGTGAGGTGCTCGACATCCTGACGAGCCTCAACAAGTCGGGCCACACCATCGTGCTGATCACGCACGATCCCAACGTCGCCGGCGTCGCCGAACGCGTCGTCGAGATGGCCGACGGGCGGCTGCGCGACCGGGTGGCGGCGTGAACCTTTTGCGCACCTTCGACACTGGCATGCGCGGCCTGCTCGGACACCGGCTGCGCTCGATCCTGACGACGCTGGGCATCCTCTTCGGCGTCGCCGCGGTGATCTGCACCGTCGGCATCGGCACCGCGTCCGCGGACTCGGTCAACTCGCGGATCGCCGCGCTGGGCACCAATCTGCTCACCATCTCGCCCGGGAGCACGACGAGCTTCGGTGTGCGCGGGGGATCCGGCTCGGCCAACACGCTGACCATGGAAGATGTCACCGGGCTCGAGGACAAGCAGGACGCGCCCGATGTTGCGGCAGTTGCGCCGGTCGTTTCGGGGACAGCGACTCTGGTGAGCACGAGCACCAACTGGTCGACGACTGTGCAGGGCACCACCCCCGGGTGGCTCACGGCGAATGCTCGATCCCTGTCCGGCGGGGTCTTCTTCACACAGCAGCAGGTCGACAAGCATGCCCAGGTGGTGGTGCTCGGCACGACGACGGCCCAGGACCTGGGGGTGACCGTCGGCTCGCAGGTGAGCATCTCAGGGGCGCCCTTCGATGTGGTGGGCATCCTGACCGCGAGCGGCAGCACCGGGTTCACCAACAACGATGACCTCGCGGTCGTTCCGATCACCACGGCGCAGGACCAGGTCACCGGGGGCAGCCCCGATTCGGTGCAGCGAATTCTGCTCAGCGCCACGAGCTCGGCAACGATCGGATCCGCATACCTCGAAGCCGATCAGCTCCTGCTGGAGACGCATCACATCACCAACAGCGCCTCGGCGGATTTCAACATCACCTCGGCGTCGACGCTGGCGAGCACCGCGGCATCGGTGACCACGACGCTGACCATCCTGCTCGCCAGCGTGGCCGCGATCTCCCTGCTCGTCGGCGGCATCGGCGTGATGAACATCATGCTGGTGTCGGTCACCGAGCGGACCCAGGAGATCGGCCTGCGCAAGGCACTCGGCGCGACCCCTCGCGACCTGCTTCGTCAGTTCCTGATCGAGGCGGCCACCCTGAGTTTCGTCGGCGGCCTGCTCGGCGTCGGCGCCGGATTGCTTGCGGGAATCCTCGTCCCGCGACTCGCGAACATCGCGGTGACGATCACGCCCACGCCGGTGATCATCGCGGTCGTGGTTGCGGCCGGAGTTGGCCTGATCTTTGGTGTCTACCCGGCGGCGCGTGCTGCTCGCCTCGCGCCGATTGCAGCCCTGCGAGCCGAATGATCACGAAGACCGTCATCCTGTTGGGAGAAACAATCTCATGAACCGTGCCCTTCTCGGCGCCATTGGCAGCATGGCCGCGCTCGGTATCGTCGCGTGCGGGGGTGCCGCAGCCAGTGGCGGCTCGAGCCCGTCCGCGTCTCCTTCCGCCGGAGGTCGCGCAGGTTTCGCCCGAAACGCTGCCTTCGGCCAGCTCGTCCAGATCAACGGGGCGACGCTCATCCTCAGTGGCACCACCGGGGACTCGACGGTGACGTACGCGGCTGCGACGACGATCACCCAGACGAGCACGGGTACCCTCGCGAACATCACCCCCGGCACGTGCATCACCGCCACCGGCACCAAGGGCGCGACCGGCACGCTGACCGCGTCGTCGGTCCTCCTCAGCGCGGCGGTCAAGGGGTCATGCGCCGTCACCGGTTTCGGCGGAGGTGCCGGCGGCGGTTCGTTCAGCCCACGACCAGGCGCCACGCCGCGTCCGAGTTTCTCGCCGCCGGCAGGTGCCGCCGGGTTCACCGCCGCGCGCGGTGAGGTGAAGTCGGTGACCGGCACGTCGGTCACCCTGACGCAGGCGACGGGCGTTACGACGACGATCAATGTCCCGACCACCGTCAAAGTCACAACGTCAACCGTTATTCAGGCCACCGCCCTGCAGACCGGTGAGTGTGTGACCGCAGTTGGCCCGAAAAACAGCTCCGGAGCCGTGGCGGCTCGGTCGCTCACCATCACCCCCGCAGGCGCCAACGGTTGTACTCTCGGGTTCGGTGGGGGAGGCTTTGGTGGTGGATTCGGCGGCGGTCGCTTCGGCGGGCCACCCGCCGCGTAGCCTGATGCACTGATGCGCGTACTGGTCGCGGAGGATGATCGTGGGCTCCGGGAGGTCCTGGTCCAGGGCCTCGAGGAGGCCGGCTACTTTGTCGACGCCGTGGCGGCGGGCGACGATGCAATCGAGCAGCTGCGCTTCTATGAATACGACGTCGCGGTCATCGACTGGCGGATGCCGCGTGTCAGCGGGCTCGAGGTCGTGTCCTGGGCGCGCCGCCACAACCGCCCGACGGCGATGCTCATGCTCACCGCGCGAGACACCCCGACGGATCGAATCGAAGGGCTCGATGCCGGCGCTGACGACTACCTGATCAAACCTTTCGACTTCGGCGAGCTCGTGGCTCGGATCCGGGCATTGCAGCGGCGCCCCCGCAACGTCGACGGTCCCGCGATCACCCGAGGCGCGCTGACGCTCGACCCCGCCCGGCGCGAGATCGACGTGCACGGCGCGCCGGTGAACCTGACATCGACGGAGTTCAACATTCTGGAGCTGCTCCTCCGGCGGTCGCCGTCCGTCGTGGACCGCAAGGCCATTGCCGAGCACGCGTGGCGCGACGAGACCCAGCCGCTCGGTTCCAACGCCATCGACGTCCAGATGAGCCGGCTTCGCGCCAAGCTGCCCAACACGGGGATCCAGATCGTGACGGTCCGGGGCGCGGGGTACAGGTTGGAGGAAGCTTGAACCGGCGCCTCGAACGCGTCAATGTCGCCTCTCTGCGGGTTGCCCTGATCAGCACCGGCGTCGTAGCCGTCGTCTACGCCATCGTTTCGATGGTCGTCGTGGTCTTCGTCACCAACAACCTGACCTCGCAGGTGGACAGTCGGCTGAGCAGCTCGCTGACCTACTACGCGGCTAACCCCCCTAACTTCACTACCGCCGGTGCGGTGGGCGACACTGGGGGAGGAGGACTCGACTCGCCGACGCTCGTCTGGATGGTCTTCCCGCAGGGGGCACTGCCCTTCGGCGGGACCCAGCTCACCAGCGTCGCTGACGGCACCGCGCTCCCCGCGGCGGACACCGGCATCACCGATCCGACCACGATCAGCATCAAAGGGGTGGACCTGCGAATTGCCGGGGCATCGCTCGGCTCCATCCAGGTGCGCACACGGCTCGGCCCCGTGCAGAGCTCTGCGCGCCTGGTAGTCGGCTACAACGTCGAGTCCGTCTCGCAGGCGCGCTCATCCCTGATCGTCACCGAGGCCGCGGCCGGGGTGATCCTACTGATGCTGGTATTCGGCGGCTCACTGATCGTGGGCCGCCGGGTCGGCGCCCCGATCGAGCTGGCTCGCCAGCGCCAGCTCGAGTTCACCGCCGACGCGTCCCACGAGCTGCGAACTCCGCTTGCGGTCATCGAAGCCCAGACGAGCCTGGCCCTGAATCAGGATCGCGACGCCGCCTGGTATCGCAATGCCTTCCAGCGCGTGGGGTCGGAGAGTGGCAGGATCCGCCGCCTGGTGGATGACCTGCTCTGGCTTGCCCGGGTGGACACCCCTCAGGGCCGCCCTGCCGCCGAGCCTGTCGAGGTCGGGGTGATCGTCCACCAGGCGGCGGAGCGGTTTGCGGCGGTCGCGGAGAATCGAGGGATCACCCTGCAGGTGTCGGTCGGCCTCGGCCCGCTGGTAGTCCAGGGCTCGTCCGAATGGCTGGATCGCCTGCTCGGCGTCCTGCTCGACAACGGCTTCAAATACGCGCCACCTGGGGGTGTCGTCTCGGTGACCGTCGGGGTCGACGGCAACCGCGTGCGCCTGGTTGTCGAGGACTCGGGTCCCGGGATCCCCGACGATGAACGTCCCAAGATCTTCGATCGCTTCCATCGAGCCACGGGCCAGGGCGGATACGGATCCGGGCTCGGGCTGGCGATCGCGGACGCCGTCGTCCGGCACAGTCACGGCCGCTGGGAGGTGAACACCTCGTCGCTCGGCGGCGCTAGGATGGCCGTCAGCTGGCCGCGCGTCCTGATTGGAGCCCGAGATCAGGAAGAAGCCGATCCGGCGGTCAGCTGGACCGTCCCGGCACCCGCGACGCCACCCCGCGAGGCCTAGGAGAGACCGCCCCGCGAGATCGAAGCGAGGGAAAACGCAACTCCAGGTGGCACAATTTGGTCAGTTCGTGCCATCATCTTCCGAAACCACACCGAGTCTGGAGGAGGCCGGAGCATGACCAAGGGAGCTATGGCGGCGCTGAGCGCGGGGGTTGCGGTATTCGGGTTCGATCCTGAGCCCGGGACCCCGGCGAGCCGAGCGTTGCACGTGCTCACGGTGAAACGGACCCTCCCGACGGGCGATCTGGGCCCCAAGGAGCGGTTCCCTGAAGCGGCGCTGCGCGCCGCCACCGAGGCCGGCATCGACCTCGGTGGCCGCCGAGGCGCCCGTGGGGCCCAGCGCCTCCACCTGGTCGGCGTCGATGACGATCCCGCTCGGGCAAGGAGCGTCACCGTCTGGTACTACGCGGCGAGCCCCTACGGACCGGTGCCCGGGCCAGGCGTCTGGTCGGCGACCGGACGAGGCCTGCACCTCGACGCAACCGGGGCGGCGGCGCTGCGCGCAGCGCTCGACCGGCTGCGGGCCGACACCCGGCAGCTCGCCGGCGCCGCCGCGCTGGTCGGCGACGTCTTCACCGGGGATGACCTCCTTCGCCTCCACGTGGCCCTCCACGGCGGCCCTGAGGGGAGCGAGCGGACCTTCAGGCGGCGCATCCAGGAGTTGCGCGATTCGGGCGTGCTCCGGCCCGTCCGGGATACCGAGGTGGCTGCCCTGCGGCTCCGCGTCCCCCGATTCCGATCGCCGGCGGGCACCGGGGGCAGGCCCCCCGAACTCCTCCGCTACTCGGGCGCGGGGGGAGAGGACGAGCAGCTGGCTGCGCTCAGGGCACGTCGCGC
>PLDZ01000253.1 GCA_003136295.1 Candidatus Dormiibacterota bacterium | reverse complement strand
CGCATGCGCTCTCGCGCGGCGTAGTAGAGGAAGTTGTTCCAGTGGCCCTGCGCGGTCCCGTCCCGGAACCGGTGGAGCTCGTCGCGAAGCTCGCCATCACCGTCGCGATCGACGGCCGCTGCGAGCTCGTCAGCGTGGCGTGGCGCCACCCCGGTGAGCAGGTTGGCAATCGCATGCGAGTTGCTGCTCACGAAATACACAGGCCTGTCCAGGAGCGATTCGGACCGCATCAGTCCGGTCACCTGCTGCCACCACCTTCGGGTCACCCGCGCGTAGCCGACCTGGGTGCCGCCGAGCATGCGGACTCGGAGGGACATGGCGTGCTCGGCGATCTGGGCGAGCCGGGCACCGAAGGCGACGCCCCAGATCTCGTACAGCTGGAGCCAGTCGTCTTCGCGGCCGCCACAGGCTGCCGCAAGCTCTCCTGGCGTCGAGTCCTCGACGCGCTCGATCCCCGCGCCGTGGAGGGCAACACGGAGCTTCTTCAACTCGATCTGGAGCGCGACCATCGTCGGGATGAGGTCATCGACGTCGGACGCGCTGGCGATGAGCACTGCGAGGGTCCCATCTCCGTCGTCGTACCAGCGCCGCCGGCGGCCGGGGGCGCTGACCTCGGTCCATTCGGGGAATGGCCGGAACCCCCGCTGGGCGAACACCTCAGCGGACTGACCCATGACCACGAGGCGTGCTCGGAAAATCGCCTCCGGGAGGCGGCGGATCGCGTAGAGAAGGGCACCGAGGTCGAGTTCCAGCGACCCGGCAAGCGGATGCAGGCTCGATCCCATCGCCTTATGCGAGTGCTCGAAGACGCGCAACTGCGTCTCGCCACTGCTGCGCAGGATGGTCGTGTAGGTCCGGTGGTAGACCTCGACAGCATCGACCAGGGCTGTCTCCTCGGCAGAGGCGGGCTCTCCCCGAGACAGGCCGGAGAGGGGAGTCTGCGGGGCAGGCCCGCGTCCCAGCTCGTGCAGCACCATCAGCCCCATTGTCGCCGCTCTCCGTACAGCGGGCACATCGGGCTGGCTATCCTGCCCCGGCTGTGGGACGAATCGCCGTGACCGGATCGGTTGCCTTCGACACGATCATGGAGTTCGCCGGCCGTTTCGGCGACTACATCCTGCCCGAGAAGACCAACCAGCTCAACGTGGCGTTTCTCGTCGAGCGGCTCGAGCGGCGCCGTGGGGGCACGGCCGCGAACATCGCCTTCACCCTGGCACTGCTCGGCGAACGCCCGCTGCTCGGCGCCGCCGTTGGTGGGGGAGATTTCGTCGACTACGCCGCGGCACTCGAGGCCGAGGGTGTGGACACGTCAGGCGTCGTGACCTGCGATGACGTCAGCACCGCGACCGCGTTCATCACCACCGACAAGGACGGCAACCAGATCACCGCGTTCCACCCGGGTGCGATGGCGCGGGCCGCGGGCGTCGACCTGACCGCCCACAGCGACCTTTCGGAGGTCGTGGTCGGTGCCGACGACGCTGGTGCGATGGCTCTGCACATCGAGCAGGCGCGAGCGCTCGGCGCCCGCCTCGTCTTCGTGCCCGCCCAGCAGATCCCCGCGATGCCGGATGCGGTGCTGCGCCGCGGCCTCGAGGAGGCATGGATCATTGGCGGCAACGATTACGAGTTCGAGATGATCCGCGACCGGACCGGTCTCTCTATCGACGCGCTGCGCGCGTCGCGCATGGTGGCGGTGACCCGAGGGTCGGCGGGAAGCGAGCTGCACTCCCCCGATGGCGTGGCCGTGATCCCCGCGGCGCCTGTCAGCGAGGCTGTCGATCCGACGGGGGCAGGTGATGCGTATATCGCCGGCGTTGTATCCGGTTTCAGGTCGGGTGCGTCGCCGGACGTCGCGGGGCGGATCGGGTCGCTCGCCGCCGCCTACGTCGTCGAGCAGCACGGACCGCAGCGCCACCGCTTCGACGCGGCGTCGTTCCGTGACCGGTACGCCGCTGCGTTCGGCGACAGCCTGAAGGTGCAGTCCGAGGGCTGGGCGTAGAGTGCTTGGCATGGAAGAAGCAGTCATCGTCAGCGCTGTGAGGACTCCGGTCGGTCGCGTACTCCGACGCATAGTCTCCAATGACCTCTTCCGTGGGACCGTCCAGTCGCATCGCGTCAGCGATTCCTGATCGCTTCATATACCCAGATGGCCGTGCCGTCCGTGAATGCTTTCGAGTCGACGAGCCTGAGACGCAGAGGCGCGAGCAGGTCTTTGAACAAAGGCATGCCGCTGCCCAGGGCAACTGGACTGATCACAAGGCGATATTCGTCGATCAAACCCTCCCGCGACAGCGCCTGCACAAACGCGGCGCCACCGTGAGCCATGATGTCCTTGCCGGGCTCACTCTTGAGGCGGGCGATCTCCTCGCTGAGGTCGCCGCGGGCGATCCGTGACTCCTTCCACTCGGCCTTCGTGAGCGTCTTGGAGAAGACCACCTTGGGGATGTTGTTCATGGGATCCGCATACTCAGCCGGGCCGTTGTACGGCCAGTAGCCCGCCATCTGCTCGTAGGTGACGCGCCCCATGATGTGGGTGCCGACGTCGTCCAGCGACTGGACCTTCCATCGCCTCACCGCCTCGTCCTCCTCGGTCGCGCCAGCCTCGCCTGTGCCTGGGGGGCCGCCGGCCACAATGCCGTCCACCGACAGGCCCATCTGCAGCAGCACTTTTCGCATGACTCCGTCCTCCTTGGTGTGCTCCCGACATCGTCGTCGGCGTTCTATTGCTCAAGACCGCGGGACGACCCAGGACCCATCGGCCACTCTCACGTGACACTCGACTTCGCCGCGCTTTCGGGGAGCTGTCTCTCAGCGTCATGCTTGGCACGTGCGACATGCGACCCAGGGAGACCTTGATCAGGTAGAGGCGCCACTGGCCTGACCGTCAGGAGGGTGGCCGCACGGTGATCGGAATCAGCAGCTGAAACAATCGCGGGCAGCTCGAGCGCTGAGAGCAGTTACCCGTGCCGAAGATCACATGCAGCTGGGTCGTCCCGGGGCGAAGTGCCAGGAATGTCCACGACCTTGCACCCGTCACGCCGCAGACGGGCGTCAGACGACACAGTGGATTGGCGACTGCTTCGAGTCCCGACGGGTCCAAGGTGGACACTGTCTGCCCGATACCTGTGTTCAGCACGATTTCAATTCTTTGCCCTGCCAGCATGGAAACCGGGGCCAGTGTCGCGGGCTCGAGGAGCAGCAACTGGCCGTCACGGACAAGGGTATCCATCGCGCTCGGCGAAGGCAGCGGAGCCCGCACCGGCGGCGTCGCCGGGATAGCTCGGGTCGAGTAGAGCACGACGCTGACCAACACGCCGATCACGATCGGAATTCCCACGATGCTTGTGACGACCAGCCTGCGGGACCGTCCCGCCAATGGCTGGCCACCTCTCAACTCCTGGTCGATGATTTGCCCCGCATCTGCCATTCAGACCACACCACGTTGTGACCGGAGCGCCCAGCTGGTGATGACTACGCGGTGATGCCCGCGAACAGGTCCGTCTCCGGAAGCACCGCGGGGTTGCGCGAGATCACGAGCTGGAAGTACTCGTCGGCGAATTGCCTGAGCACGTCATCCGGCATGGAGAGCTGCGGCCAGTCCTCGGAGATCTGACTCCGATGTGCGCGCAGCGCATCGCGTTTGCGATCGACCACGTCGACGCAATCGATGGTGGTGGTCACCTCTTCGTCCGGCGTGAGGAACGCCATCTCGTCGGGGTTGGTCGCGCCAAAAGGAGGATCGATTCCGGCCTGTTTTGCCATCTCGACGATACGCTCGAACTGGGATCGCGGAAACGCAGTGTAGTAGAGCTTTTCCACCCGCCAGGGTTCGCCGGCGTCCTTGTACAAGGGCACGAGACGAGCGGCTTCGACGGCGAGCAGGGTCGCACGGTGCGTCTGGATGTGATCGGGATGGCCGTAGCCCCCGTTTCCGTCATATGTGACGACAACTTGCGGACGGAAACGGCGGATCCGAGCGACGATCTTGTGCACCGCCTCGTCGATTGGTGCCATCCAGAATGCGTCGGGGAGTTGGTTGGTGGGTGTATCGGCCATGCCGGAGTCGCCGTAGCGAAGGAACTCGACCTCGTCGACCTTGAGAATGCGGCACGCCTCACGCAGCTCGGCTTCACGAATCTCGGCGAGATGAGGGCGTGTGGTCTCCTCGGGCATGTTCGGGTCGACGATGGTCGCCAGCTTGCCGTCGGTGCAGCAGACGACACATGTCTTCACGCCGCGGTCGGCGTACGTGGCGAGCGTGCCGCCCATCGTGATCGTCTCGTCATCGCAGTGCGCGTGCACCGCCATGAGGCGGAGTCCTGTTTCTGCCATCACTCCTCGACGATGGTCGCCGACCGCATCACATCGTCCTTGCGGATCGCGCCGACGACATCCATGCCTTTGACGACCTGTCCGAACAGGTTGTAGGCCTTGGTGAGCTTGTGACGGTCGTCGACGGTGCAGATGAAGAACTGCGAGCCGTTGGTGTTCGGGCCGGAGTTCGCCATCGCGACTGCTCCTGCCTCGTACTCACCCTGGACGGGCTCATCGTCGAATCGGTAGCCGGGACCGCCGCGTCCCGTCCCTTCGGGGCAGCCCCCCTGGATGACGAAGTCGTCGACGATGCGATGGAATGTGAGGCCGTCGTAAAAGCCGTCTCGGGCGAGGAACACGAAGTTGTTGACCGACTTCGGCGCGCGCGTCGCGTCGAGCGCGATGACGATGTCACCGCGGTCGGTCGTGATGGTCGCGATGTAGCGCTTCGCAGGATCGATGACCTGCTCAGCGGCTGTGTACTTCTTGGGCATCGAGGCAGTCTACCCGGGGTGGCCGGGTGGACTGCCTGACCGCCGAACGGATCAGAGCGCCGAGCTCGACCCCGTGACGGCGGCGGAGGAGCCGGCTGCCGTCGACGCGGACGGGGTGGTTGCGAGGCCGCCGAAGCGAACCCGGATGTAGGTGCTGAGGTTCAGGTTCATCAGCTTGCTGATCCCTGCGGTTGCGGCGCTGCTCAGCGATGCTTCCTGGGTCTTGGTGATCTTGCCGGCGGTGACCGCCTTGTTCAGGCGTGTGGTGATCTTGGCCATCACGGCGCTCTCCACGGCCTGGGCCTTCGACCCGTCGATCTGCGCCAGCGTCTCACCGGTGAGGAGGTCCTTGAGGACGGTGGTGCGGCTGAGCCCAGTTTCCTTGACCGATTCACGGAACAGGGCGAGAGCGATGCGTCTGGCGGCGACGCCCTTGGCACCCGAGCTGGGCGTGGCGGTCCTTGGCGCGGGAGTGGCAGCAAGCGTCGTGGCGTTGCCTCCCGTCACACCAGCCGCCAAAGCCGGGAGGATGGAGACGGTTGCGATCCCCGCGACGGCGACCACGGCAAATGCGGCGGCGCTGATCGCGACCTTCCTGGTGAAGACATTCCTGAACATGAGTGGCGCTCCTTGGTTTCGACTTGGTTTATGGTGGGCGGTGTCCTCATTCTCATCGGCAGTTCTGCGCGTTCCCTGAGCCACTCCTGAGACGTGAGGGTCGCCCCCGATATCGCTTGCCACACGGAGGCATCACGTGGACGGTGCCGCTGAGAGGCCGGTGGTCGGGCTCTTCGGGGCGTTCGATACTGGTGAGGTCGGCGAGATGGCCTTGCGCCGTGTCATCGAGAGCGAACTCGGCCGGCGGCGGCCGGACATCGAGCTCATCGTCCTGGCCCCGTTTGGTGCCGAGCATCCCATCCCCGGCGACGAAGGCCGTCCAGCGCGGCCGCTTCTGCCTGGCGCGGGCGCCGATGCGCTGGGTCTCGACGCGCTGATCCTTACTGGCGACGTGCTTGGTGATGATCGGAGCTGGGCCTCACGTTATCCGGTACCCGACGAGGCGATGAGCGACCGAGGCGTCGGCGCCCTGGTGCTCACCGGCGCGCTGGGTGGTCGGGAGGTCGCCGCCTCGGCCATCTGGTTCGCGGTGGGTCTGACTCGCGGTGAGATGGATGTCTCTGGGCTGGAGGGCAAGGACGTGTGGGCGCGGGATCTGGCCACCCAGGAACGCCTCGGCGGGACCGCCGCGCAGTCGGGAGACCCGGTGTTGCTGGCCGGCCGCGTTTTCTCACCCGATGTGCTCCGCCGGCGTGCGGATCTGCTGCGCCTCTGCGGCGCACTTCCTGCGGAGCGCTGCGTGGTGATCGAGACCGGGTCCAGCCTTCCAGCATCGTCCGCCGAGCGTCTCGTCGAAGCGACCCTGTCGGCGTTGCGGAGCGACCCGAAACTCTCCGTTGTTGTCGTCACTCTCGACCCCACCCGGCAGCCGCCAACCGAGGCAACCTTCCGTCTGCCGGGGGTGATGGCGGAGCGCGTCCACGTGCTTCCCGCATGGGCGGGGCTCGACGACATAGCGGCCGCGATGTCCGGGTCGGTCGCCGCAGTCGCCACGTCCCCGCCGGGAGCCAATCTCGCGGCGTCGCTGGGCGTCCCGGTCATGGCGATTACCCCGGGCGCCGGCCACCGGTTCGACCCGGCGATACCGCTCGCCGGCGACGCCGCATCCGTTATCCGGGCGATGCTCGGCGGCAAGCACGTGGTGGATATCCAGACAGCGGTTCAGACCCTCGATGGCGCCTTCGCGGAGCTTGCCCAACGACTCCCGCGCATAGGGGTTGCGACACGGACCGCCGCGGAGCCGGACAGCGTCGTCTCCGCGCTCGCCATCCTCCAGCAGCGACTCGTCGACGAGCGGACAGCGCTCCAGGCCGAGCTGTCCCGCGTCCAGTCCGAGCTCGATCATCTTCAGTCCTCACCGGAACATCGCCTCGCCCGGCCGATCCGAGAGGGGTATCGACGCTGGCAGCGGCGCCGTACGTGATCCGATTCCCTGAAGTTGCCCAGCCGGACGTGACCGTGGTGATGGTCACCTACAACCGCTGGGACATCACCAAGGAGGCGCTCCGGCTGCTCGCCGAGGTCACCGAGGCGCGCTACGAGGTCGTCATCGTCGACAACGCGTCGACCGACGGCACCGTCGAGCAGCTCATCCAGGTGAGCGGTGCGCGGATCCTTCGCAACCCGCGCAACCTCGGGTTCGGTCCCGCCACCAACCAGGGGGCAGCCATGGCACGCGGCCGCCACCTGCTGCTGCTCAACAGCGACGCGTGGGTCAGAACCGGGTGGCTCGAGCCACTCATCGACGTCGCCGACGCCGATGCGGGAGTGTCGGCCGTTGCCCCGAAGCTGCTCTACCCGGACGGGCGCCTCCAGGAAGCGGGTTCGATCCTCTGGCGTGACGCGAGGGTGCGTCAGTACGGCGACGGCGACGTCCCCAACCGGCCCGAGTACAACTTCCGGCGAACCGTCGATTACGCCTCGGCGGCGTGCCTGCTCGTGCGCCGCTCCGCATTCATCTCGGTGGGTGGCTTCGACCCCCGATTTGCACCCGTGTACTGCGAGGACGTGGATCTCTGCCTGGCGCTCGCCGCGGGACCTGGACGTGTGGTCTATCAGCCGAGATCGGTGGTCGAGCACGTGCGCGGGGCTTCGAGCGGCAGTGGTGTCAACACCACCCGGATCGAGCGCAATCGGCGCCGGCTTCGCGCCCGCTGGCGGGCGGTGCTCGACCGCCGCCCTCCCGAGAGCTGGCGGGTCGAGCCGAGCGCGATCGTCGGGGCGCGCGACGCGATCGCCTGCGAGCGCGTTCTCGTGCTGACCGGACCGCGACCCGACCCAGACGGCTCCCCGGAGCAGCGCCGCCTCCACTCGCTGATCGATGCCGCCGCGCGGCGGTGGCCCGACGCACGGTGGACGGTCGCATCGCTCGACGGCGAGCCGGTCACCAGGCCGGACGCCCTCGCGGATGCCGGGATCGAGGCGGTGACCGGCGCTCCGTCGTGGGAGGCGTGGCTCACCGGGCGCCGCTACCACTTTGGGATCGTCGCGCTCGCCGATTCCCGCTGGGCTGAGGGGGAACTGGGCGTGCTCCTCAGCGCCACACAGCCCCAGGCGGTGCGTATTCCGGTGACCGATCGGGTCGACCTCGGAGCGGCTGCAAGGGACCTCGGCCGGCCCGATCCGGGGATTTGGGCGTAGGTGCGTTAGAGTTTCGATCCCGAGGCGACAAACACGGAGGCACGCATGAAGGTCGTCGTCTGCGTCAAGCAGATCCCCGACCCAAACACCACCGGCCAGCTCGATCCGACCACGCATTTGCTCAAGCGCGAGGGGGTTGAGGTCGTTCTCGATCCCGGCGACGAGTTCGGAGTCGAAGCGGGACTGCAGCTCGTCGAGGCGCAGGGAGGCGAGGTGACGGTGGTCTCGATGGGCCCGGACCGCGGCATTGACGCGGTCCGCAAAGCCCTCGCCATGGGTGCCGCCAAAGGGGTCTTGATCTCAGATGACGCCTTGCGGGGCTCCGATGCGTTGACCACGGCCCGAGTCCTCGCCGCGGCGATCCGCCGCGAGGGGTTCGACCTGGTGATCACCGCCACCGAGTCCACCGACGGTTACACAGGCGTCGTCCCCCAGATGATCGCCGAGCTCCTCGACGTCCCCGCCGTGACCTTCGCCAAGACCGTCGAGGTTGACGGCACGACCCTCAAGGTCAAGCGGCAGACCGAGGCGGGGTACGACCTCGTCGAGGCCGGACTGCCCGCGATCGTGAGCGTGACCGCCGGGGTCAATGAGCCCCGCTACCCGTCTCTCAAAGGAATCATGGGAGCCAAGTCGAAGCCGCTCGATCGGATCACGTGCGGGGACCTCGGTCTCGACGGCGCAGGCGGCGGCACGGCGGGGCAGAGCATCACCGGCGTCGAACCCGCACCCCAGCGTACCGCGGGGTCGATCGTCAAGGACGACGGCGAGGGCTACAAGCGAATCGCCGACTTCCTCGCCGAGAAGAAGGTGATCTGACCATGCCCCTGGGAAAGATCTGGGTCTTCGCGGAGATCGCGGGCGGGAAACCCGCGCCGGTCGCACTCGAACTGCTGACCAAGGCACGATCGCTCGCCGGCACGGTTGAGGCGGTCGCCTTTGCGCCGGATGCAGCCGAGGCGGCGACCGAGCTCGGGGCGCACGGTGCCACGACCCTCTACGCGGGGACCGATCCGGTCTGGGGCGAGGTCCTCCTCGGCGGCCCGGCGGCCGATGCGCTCGCGGCCCTCATCGGGGAGCACAAACCCGATCTCGTGCTCTTCGGCATGACGTACGACTCCCGCGACGTGGCCGGCCGGCTGGCCGCGAAACTCGGCGTGCCCGTGATCGCCAACGGCATCGACGTGAGCGACGGCGACGGCGTCTCGGTGCACTCCTCGGCCTTCGGAGCGACCCTCAACGTGGCAACGCGTTTTGAGGGCGAGGCGCCCGCCCTCGCGATCATCCGGCCGAAGTCGTTCGTGGCGGAGCCGAGCGGGGGTGGCGCCGCCGCGGTCACCCAGGTCACCTCTCCTATGGACGAGAAGCACAAGGCCGCCCGCGTCACCGACCGAGTCGCCGACGTCGCCGCCGGTCCAAAGCTCGAGGAAGCACCGATCGTCATCAGCGGCGGGCGCGGCCTCGGCGACCCGAAGAACTTCGAGCTGCTCGATCAGCTCGCGGCCGTGCTCGGGAACGCGGCCGTCGGAGCGAGCCGAGCGGTGGTCGACGCCGGCTGGGTGCCCTATGCGATGCAGGTCGGCCAAACGGGCAAAACTGTCAAACCTGCCGTTTATCTCGCGTTCGGCATCAGCGGGGCCATGCAGCACACAGTCGGAATGAAGGGCGCGAAAGCAATTGTTGCGGTCAATAGAGACGAGAACGCACCAATCTTCAAACTCGCCGACCTGGGTGTCGTGGGGGATGCCTTGAAAGTGCTCCCGGCGCTCGTCGAAGAGTTGCAAAAGCGCCGGTCATGAGCACAGCGCTGGATCGATTGCAGTTGCCCGACAGTCCGCTGGCGCCGAAATTCGCAGGTATACTCGGATCTGCGATGGACGACAAGGTCATTGTCGACCTTCTAGGCCAGGTCGGAAACCTCTTCACGTCGAGTCTGGAGCTGAAGGAGACGATCGACTTCATGCTCAAGGCCGCCGCCGACCTCGTCGACTGCGATGCTGCCACGGTCTTCCTCCTCGATGAGGACGGTCGTGCCCTGTCCGCTATCGCCACATACCCATTCACCGACAACCTCGGTCAGGTCGCTCGATTCGAGCTCGGNNTGGGTCTCGCGTATGCGCCTCGCTCCTGCCTGGTGATGCCGCTCGAGTCCCCACAGCGTCTCGTCGGCGCTCTCACGCTGGCGCGGCGCGAGGTGCAGCCCTTCACCAGCATCGAACAGGCGTTGATGCGGATCATCGCCAGCCAGGCAGCCATCAGCATCGACAACGCGCGGCTGTACACGGCGCAGCGCGCACAGCTCGGCGAGATCGCCACGCAGAAGCGTGAGGTCGAGGTGGCTAATGCACAGATCGCCGAAATCTCGCGGCTCAAGAGCGAATTCCTTGCCAACATGAGCCACGAGTTGCGCACGCCGCTGAACGCGATCCTCGGCTTCAGCGAAATCCTCAAGGACAACCTCGTGGATCTCACGCCGCAGCAGCGCCAGGAGTGCCTGCAGAACATTCACGCGTCGGGAAAGCACTTGCTCGAGCTCGTCAATGACGTGCTCGACCTCAGCAAGATCGAGGCCGGTCGCATGGAGCTCGCCTACGATCGCTTCGGTGTACAGGATGCTGTCAAAGAGGTCCACAACGTCATCCGCTCGCTGAGCGAGCGGCGCGACATCGATCTCAGCATCGACGTGGTACCCGTCCACCTGGAGATTCGCGCGGACAAGAGCAAGTTCAAGCAGGTCCTGTACAACCTGCTCAGCAACGCGATCAAGTTCACCCCGCAGGGCGGCAAGGTCTGGGTGTCGGCGCGCGCCGACAGCGAGAACCTCATCGTCGATGTCGGCGACACCGGGGTCGGCATTCCCGCCGAACACCACAAGCGCATCTTCGACGAGTTCTATCAGCTTGACCACGCGACCACCCGCCAAGTAGAGGGCACCGGGCTCGGGCTTTCGCTGACCCGCCGGCTCGTCGAGCTCCACGGTGGGAGCAT
This sequence comes from Candidatus Dormiibacterota bacterium, assembly GCA_003136295.1. Lineage (GTDB taxonomy): Bacteria > Chloroflexota > Dormibacteria > Aeolococcales > Aeolococcaceae > Palsa-851. Next base: position 9,619 of record PLDZ01000253.1, on the reverse strand, counting down.
CTCGCTCGAGAGCGATCCCGGTCGCGGCTCGGTCTTCACGTTCCGGCTACCTCTGACAGGAATTGAGGTGCTGAACGGTCACCGTCATAACCGGATCCTGCTCGTCGAGGACAACGCGAGCAACCGCGACCTGGCAAAGATGGTCCTCCTCGGCAGCGGGTTCGACGTCGACATCGCGGTCGACGGCGAGGAGGGCCTCCACAAGGTGCGGTCCAAGGTCTACGATCTCGTGCTGATGGACGTGGAGTTGCCCGGCATGGACGGGCTGACTCTCACCCGGATGCTCAAGGCGGACCCCAAGACAGCAGGCGTTCCCGTGGTCGCGCTGACCGCGAACGCGATGAAAGGCAACGAACAGGAAGCACTCGCAGCCGGTTGCTCCGGCTACATCACCAAACCAATTGAGGTGGCCAACTTCGTGAAGCGCATCTCCACATTTATCGAGGTGCCTGTCGGATGAGCGGGGCCGGAAAGACCATTCTCATCGTCGAGGACGACCCGCCGAGCCGCGAGGTCGTGCGCCTTGCGACCAGCGCGCAGAACCACACGCTCATCGAGGCGGCAACCGGCGTCGAGGGACTCAACCTCGCTCGCGAGCAGAACCCCGACCTGATCATTCTCGACGTCAATCTTCCGGGTATGAGCGGGCTCGACGTGTGCCGGCGACTGCGCGCCGAGGGCGCACGCGTGCCGATCATCATGCTGACCGCGAAGAGCGACACCATCGATGTGGTCGTCGGCCTCGAGCTGGGTGCCGACGACTATGTGACCAAACCGTTCGAAGTGCGCGAGCTCATGGCACGCATCGGAGCGCACCTGCGCCGCAGCGAGATCTCCGCGCAGGAGCAGCCCCGCGATCGCTTCGAGTTTCCGGGACTCACCATCGACCTCGGACGCCGCCAGGTGTTCCGCGATGGTGAGGAAGTGATGCTCACGCTGACGGAGTTCAACCTGCTCGCACTGCTTGCGTCACGTCCGGGTCAGGTCATGAGCCGCGGAGAGCTCCTCCGGCGCGTGTGGGGTTACGAGGTCGAAATCGAAACCCGCACCGTCGACGCCCACGTCTATCGCCTCCGTCGCAAGATCGAGCCGGACGCGGAGAAGCCGACGTACATCCACTCGGTCCCGGGTATCGGCTACCGCTTTTCCGGGTAGCGCCCGCCTGTAGGCCCCCGCTGGTGATGGACGGACAGGAGATCACCCGGGCCACTGCTCAGCTTGTTCGCTCCCTCGTTCGCGCAAGCAGATTGTCGCGCTCTCTCGGTCGCTCTCAAATTCGCTGCGTCCCGGGATGGAGCGGCCAAAGCTGAGCAAGGCGCCGCCCGTCCCCTGGCGCCAGACCACAGCGCGTCCCGTAAGCCCTCAGTAGATAAATCCCATGATCGAAGGGTCGGATAAGAGGATCGTGCGGTCGTCGACGCGCCCCCATCCTCCACCGTTCGCGTGGTAGTTCATCTCCGAGATGACGAACGAGCCGTCGAGGTTGACGTGCTCGACGTAGGCGACGTGTCCGACCCATCCGATGTTGAAGACCACGATCGCCCCCTGGATGGGGACGTGTCCCTCTGCGCGCTTGCCGCGGGCGGCGCGCCACCAGTTGATCGCGTTGCCACTCCAGTCAACCGCGCGCCGGGTCGCGACGTAGTACGTGCACTGGCCGTACGGGAAGCCGTCGTGGAGCAGGGTCTGCGGAGGGACTGAGGGCGTGCCGTCCCCCGCGTCGACGAAGAACGAGGAGATGAGCGCGCCCGTCGGGGCCCGAGAGAGCGGAACCTGCAGGTAGGAGCCGGCGGTCATCGGCGCGTTGCTCTTCAGCGCGTTGTAGTCGAGGATCACCGCGGGATCGAGGCGGACACGTGCGGCGAACGCGGTCGGGGTCTCGCCGGGCCGGACCTCAACGAGTGCTCCGGGTCCCGGGGGGATGAGCAACGTGGACCCGACTTTGGGGACGGCATACGGAGTGAGCTGATTGCCCCACTGGATCGCCAATGTCGAGACGGTGTACGCGGCGGAGAGCGTGGCAAGCGTCTCGCCCGGCTCGACGACGATGGTCTTGACCGGTTCAACCGCCAGCGCCGTCACGGCTGCCGAGTTCTCGACGACCGCGTTGATCTGTATCGCGGCGAGGTTGCGAAGCATGGGCGTGGCCGGAGCCGGGACTGGTCGGGCAACGAGTACGACAAGCACCACCGCAGTGGCGATTACCGAGAGGTGCCGTACAAACCTGTGAACGTGGGTCGCGATCGCTGCTCCCCTACCTTGCCGAGATACGGACGGTGCCCGGGGGTGAACCGTGCCCCTTTCCCCGGTTGACCGCGGGACCGTACCAAAATCAGCTTGTCCCCGTCAAAGTGAGCAAGGTGAGCGATCCAGCGCCTCCCGTCCTCGCCACGGTTTGGAGAGGGTCGGTCGTCGAGGCTCGGATCCGAGGCCATGTTGCCGTGGTTGATGCCCTGGGGAAGGTGCTGCGCTCCGCCGGCTCGGCGGACGCCGAGACCACGCTACGCAGCTGCGTCAAGCCGCTGCAGGCCCTCCCGTTCCTGCGTCTCGCGGCGGATCGACTGGGGGCAGGCGGCGCCGAGATCGCCGTCGCCTGCGCCTCGCATCAGGGAGAGGACGAGCACCTTGCGGCTGTACGGCGACTTCTCGCCAGGGCGCAGGTGCCTGAGGAGGCATTGGGGTGTGGGCCGCAACTGCCCTCGGACGAGGCGACGGCCCGCCGCCTGCTTGCGTCAGGGGGTGTGCCACGACCGATCCACAACAACTGCTCCGGAAAGCACGCCGCGATGCTGGCCACCTGCGCGGTGATGGGATGGCGTCTCGACGGCTACATGGAGCCCGCGCACCCGTGTCAGCAGGCGGTGAGCGCCGCGCTGCAGGAGATCCTCGGCGTCGATCTCGACGTTGCGCCGCGCGGTATCGATGGATGCGGTCTCACCACATATGGGACCCCGCTCTCAGCCATCGCCCGCGGCTTCGCCGCAGCGAGCAGCGACCCAGCATTCATGCGCGCCCAGGACGCGATGGCGGCGCACCCGTTCCTTGTCGCCGGAACGAATCGATTCGACACTGCGCTGCTCGAGGTTGCCGGCCAGCGGCTGACCGCCAAGATCGGCGGCGCGGGCGTCTGGGCCGCAGTCGCGCGCCCGGATGGTCCGGGTGTGGCCATCAAGCTCGAATCCGGCGGAGGAGAGGCGATTCCCGTCGTCGCCCTTGTCGTCCTCCAGCAGCTTGGTCTGCTCGGTGCCGATCTTCCTGACCGGCTCCGCCCCTTTGCGAGCGTGACAGTGCGCAATTGGGCTGGCCGCGATGTCGGGGAGATCCGCGCCGAGCGGATCGAGATGTCGTCGTCGACACAGGCGTCGGCCGTCGGCACCGGGCCGGCCTGAGGTGACATTGAATGCTCGATTCCCCTTCAGACCCGCGACGCAGCAGGCTTTTGACGGGGGTAAGGTCCGGGTGTATGGTTCGATTCGGGAATAGTTGATACGGATGTCAATTTCTGAAGTAGCCGGTGCGGCTGCGGCGTTTGCCTCGCCGAGGAGCGTTGGGATCGGTGCCTGATCAGAGCCACGTCGGCCGGCGCTACCTGGCGCCTGGTCAACGGATCGCCCCCGAATCTGCTCGCGCCACGGCCCAGGCGATCGCGGGTGCAGATCCGATCGGTGAAGCCGACGCGGTGCCACCCACGTTCGCGGCCGTGTACTGCCTCGGCCCGACACTCGCGCAGCTGCTCAGCGACCCGGAGGTCGGCATCGATCTCGCCGGCCTGATTCACGGCGAGCAGTCTTTCGAATGGCCGGCGCCGGTGCACCCCGGCGACGTGGTCGATGCCACGGCCGAGATCACGAGCATCGACACCAGGCGGGGGATGACCTTCGTTCGGCTCGCCATGGAGGCCACCCGCCCCGCGGACCAGGCGGTCGTCTGCCGCGCGACCTCGCTGATGATCGTGCGGGCGCCGGCATGACCGCGCCGGCCGCATCCGAGATCGCAATCGGCGACAGCGTCACGCCATTGTCGAGGACGGTCACCCAGGAGCAGATCAACGCCTACGCCGACGCGTCCGGTGACCACAACCCGATCCATGTCGACCCCGAGTTCGCTCGCGCGGTCGGTCTGCCCGGAACCATCGCGCACGGCATGCTCGAGATGGGCATCCTCGCCGACGCGATCGCTTCCTGGGCGGGCGGGAACGCGAACCTCCTCAGCCTCTCGTGCCGGTTCAGCAAGCCGTTGCTTCCCGGCGACACGATCATCTGCACCGGGACCGTCGTCAGCGTCGACGATGCGGGAGTCGCCACCCTCGAGGTGGGGGCATCCTCGGATCGCGGCGACCGCGTTTTGACCAATGGCCGGGCAACCGTCCGGCTCTCACGCTAAGGGGACNNGTTCGCCGAGAAGGAGATGCGCCCGGTCGCGGAGCGCTACGACGAGAACGAGGAGACCCCGTGGGACGTCATGCGCAAGGCGCACGCGCTTGGGCTCGACGCGACCGCCGGTTTCCCAGAGCAGTACGGTGGCGGCGGTATCGACCTCGTGACCAACCTCATCAGGGAAGAGGAGATGTCCTGGGGCGACGCCGGCATCGCCGTGGCGATCGGTGCGAGCGGGCTCGCCGGCACGGCGATCATCGCGATGGGGACGGAGGAGCAGAAGCAGAAGTACATCAGCATGCTCACGGCGCCGGAGCTGAAGATCGCGGCGATGGGCCTCACCGAGCCGAACAGCGGCTCGGACTCGCTCGCGCTGGAGACCACTGCGACCAAGGTGGACGGCGGCTACGTGCTCAACGGCACCAAGCAGTTCTGCACCAACGGCGGCATCGCGGACATCCAGGTTGCCTTTGCCACGACCGACAAGTCGCTCGGACCGGCCGGCGTCTCCGCGTTCGTCATCGAGAAAGGCACGGCCGGGATGCGCCAGGGGCGCAAGGAACGCAAGCTCGGAGTCCGCGCGTCGCACACCGCGCAGGTCATCTTCGAGGACTGCTTCATTCCCGACGACCAGCGTCTCGGCTACAACAAGAGTGGCGAGGAGACCGGGCCGGGGCGGGTCGGCGCCATGATCATGCTCGAGGCGACGCGACCATCGGTTGCCGCCGGAGCGCTCGGGATCGCCCGAGCGGCGTTCGAATTCGCCCGCGACTACTCGTTGCAGCGCGTCGCGTTCGGCAAGCCGATCGCGAAGCACGAGGCGATCGCGTTCAAGCTCGCCGACATGGCAACCGAGATTGATGCCGCACGGTTGCTCACCTGGCGTGCCGGTTGGATGGCGATGAACGGTATTCCACTCGCCCGCGGCGAGGGCTCCATGGCAAAGCTGTTCGCAGGGGACATGGCGATGCGCGTCACCGTCGACGCGGTCCAGATCCTCGGGGGATACGGGTACATCAAGGACTACCCGGTGGAGCGCTTCATGCGCGACGCGAAGATCTACCAGATCTGGGAAGGCACTGCCGAGATCCAGCGTCTGGTGATCAGCCGCTATGTGCTCGGCGAGCGCACCGCCACGGCCGCGCGCCCGAGGGTTGTCACCGACACGCCACCCGCGTCCCTCGCCGCCGCCGGCTGATCGACGGCCGCTCAGCTCGGAGCCGCTCGGCGCCGGGGCAATCGGAGCGTGAGCCTGCGCCTCGGAGTGAGCGCTAAGCTCTCCGATCGCCCCACCACCAGCCTCTCGAGGAGCGTTGCATGTTCGATCTGACCGGGAAGGTCGCCGTCGTCACGGGGGGATCCCGCGGCCTGGGGAGAGCGGATTGTCTTGCACTCGCCCGTGCCGGTGCTGACGTCGTCGTCACCGACATCCTCATCGAGTCGGACCCGGCACTCGAGCAGACGGCGGAGGAGGCACACTCGGCACTCGCGCAGCTGTTCAGCTCGCAGCACGTCGTCTACGCCGAGAAGACCAGCGACGAGATCCGTCAGATGGGTCGACGATCGGCTGCGATGAAGATGGACGTCACCAATCGCGACCAGGTTCGCGAGGTGTTCGCCACCGTCAAGAAGGACTTCGGATCGCTCGACATCCTGGTGAACAACGCGGGAACGCTCGACCATATCGCGCAAATAGAGCATCAGAACGACGAGCTGTGGGACCGCGATCTGCGCGTGAACCTCTCGGGTGCGTTCAACTGCACCAAGGCCGCATGGCCGTACATGCGCGAACGAGGCTGGGGCCGTGTCATCTACATGGCGTCGGTCGCGGGGACGCTCGGCGGGTTTGGTCAGGCCTCGTACGCAGCGACCAAGGCGGCGGTGATCGGGCTCGGCAAGTCGATGGCGCTCGAGGGGGCGCGCTTCGGGATCACGGCTAATGTCATCGCACCCGGCGTCATCGGTACCGAGGCGTGGAAGATGGGCGACGCGAAGATGAACGACCGCATGGTTCTGCGCACCGCGATGCGCAGCGCCGGCGAGCCGGATGACATCGCGAACACAATCGTGTTCCTCACCTCCCCGGAGGCACGCTACATCACCGGCCAGGTGATCACCGTCGCGGGAGGCATCGACCTCTTCGTCTACTGACCCGAGCACCGCGAGCGTGACGCGTCAACCGGTGGACATCGGCGTGACGTACTGGTCGCGCGAGGTCGGTCCGTATGTGTGGCACGAGTACGACGCTGCGCGTACGGAGGGGGAGTTGCGCGCCATCAAGTCCGCCGGCCATCACACCGTGCGTACGCATCTGCTCTGGGACGCATTCATGCCAACCCCTGCGCGCGTGGAGCCTGCGCGACTGCGCAATCTCGATCACTTCCTGAGTGTTGCCAGCGAGCTGTCGCTGCAGGTGGTTCCGGTGCTCTTCGTGCAGACGCTCGGCCGCTGCATCATGCTTCCGTCCTACGCCATCGACGTCGACGCGCGCCGCGGCGGCGTGCGCGCCGTGTCCGATGCAGTGACACAGCCGGGCGGACCGCGCTACGTCTACACCGATCAACTGATGCTCGAGGTGTGCGTGCGCTGGATCGACGAGCTGCTCGGAGCATTCGCCGGACATCCTGCGATCACCATGTGGGACATCGGACACGACCCTGCCGGCGGAGTGCGGCCGCAGCGCATCGAACACCTGCGCACCTGGGTGGCGCTCATCAGCGGGCGGATTCATGAGCGCGAACAGCGCTGCATGCTGTCGCTGAGCGCGGATGACGTGGTCACCGCTCGCGCCGTGCGACCGGCCGCGGTGGCGAGTCTCGTCGACGCTCTCGGTCTCGATGTCACAGCCGGCGCGCTCGCGCAGGTCGGTGGTGAGCGTGACCCGGCGGCGGCAAGGTTTCTCGCACAACTCTGCGAGTCGCTCAGCGCTTCGGCACCGCTGATCGCACATCTGTCGTCAAGCGCGCCGGCGACACCAACCGATGCGGATGACATCGAGACCGACGCCGATGCGCTGACGCGACGTTTCGTCGCGGGGGCCGTCGATGCGCTGAGCGAGTGCGGTTGCGCGGGTTTGATGGCCGCGATGTGGAGCAACCCCGGCCCGCGCGCCGCAGAGGTGCCACCGTTTGACCGCCAGCAGCACCTGCGCGAGGCCGGTGTCGTGGATGCGTCCGGTAGAGAGACCGCGTTCGGCAGCGTCTGGGTCGAGCAGGCGGGTCACGAACGCGAGCGCGCCCTCTCCAGCCCGTGGCCCGAGCGCATCGACGTCGACGACTACTACGCGAATCTTCCCGAGAGCCTGCATGAACTCCGCGCGGCATGGGAACGCGGCTCAAGCGAATACCCTGCTATGCTGCGATGAGCACCGGAACGGCGGGAAATCGTCATCCTTCGGTGCTTCCATCGCGGTCTTTTGCGGGTTCCCGTTGCTGACAGGGGACGCTCCCATAGTGGTCGTGAACGCGGTGGGCGTCCGTGTCGGCGAGAGTCCTGGAGGACATGCTGTGACCGCTGGAAGAATCAAGAAGATTATTCCCGACCGTGGATTTGGATTCGTCCGTGCAGACGATGGCAACGAGGTGTTCTTTCATCGCACCGAGCTGACCACCGTCGACTTCGACGCCCTCCAGGAAGGCGAGCAGGTGACGTTCGACATCGTCGACTCGCCCAAGGGCCCGCGCGCGCGCAACCTGCAGAAGGTCTGATCCTCGCGGGGTAACCCCGCGTCCCGCTGCCTAGCTGTCGTTGCGCAGTGAGCGCAGCCGGGCCACCGCTGCGTCCACTCGATCGGCTTCGCGTCCTCGAAGACGGATGACCAGCTCTCGCCGCTCCACGTGCGGATACGAACCGACGGTCACGTCGGGGAATTCCGCCTCGAGCACGAGCATGGGTTGAGACATCTCCGACTCCGGCACCGAACGGTAGTGCACCTCGCGCACGACGGGAGCTGTGCCGCCGGCGAAGTATCCGGGGATGAGCTCTTCCTCGACGATGGTCACGAATTCGCGGGGAATGCCTGGTAATACGAACAGCCAGCGGTCGTCACCGATGTCGATCGCCAGGGGTGGCGCCATCCCTCGCCGGTTGGCGAGCACCGTCGCACCGGTGGGCACCATCGCGCAGCGACGGTTGGCTTCCGACACGACGGGCTTATCGATCCATCCCGCCGCATGCATGCGGCGCGCCAGGGCTTCGATGCTGGCATAGGCAATCGCGTTGAGCTCGAGCGGCCGGCCGAGGGCGTCGGCGACAGCCTGGAAGGTGCGGTCGTCGGGGGTCGGCCCGATGCCGCCACAGACAGCGATTCTCGTGATCTGCGGATCGTCGATGGCCCGCCGGATTGCCGCGATGATTGCCGCCGGCTGGTCGCCGACCACCTCGATGTGGGTGACCGGATGGCCCGCGCCGAACGCGAGGCGCGCGAGCAGGCTCGAATTGGTGTCCTGCGTGTGGCCGCTGAGGATCTCGTCGCCGACCATCACGATCGCGGTCAGGCCGGTGGCTTTCGGCACGGATTCAGCATAGGCGTTGCTGAATGGGAGGACGAGCCGGGTACAATGCGGCGGCCCCGGGGTGGCGCGGATCAGAGCCGCCCGGGCCCTCACTCACTGTCCCAGGAGACCTGAGCGCATGCCGACCCTCGACCGCGCCGTCCTGCTGCCGATCGCAGCATCGGGACTGCTGGCTCTCCTCTATGCCATCTATCTGATCTTCTGGGTTCTGCGCCAGCCGGAAGGCAACGACCGGATGAAGGAGATCGCCAAGGCGATCCAGGAGGGCGCCCAGGCATACCTCAACCGGCAGTACACGATCATCGCCGGGATCGGGGCGGTCATCTTCCTCTTCCTCACCTTCACGCTCGGGTGGAAGACCGGTGTCCTCTTCCTGATCGGCGCGGTGCTGAGCGGCGCCGCCGGGTATGTCGGCATGAACATCTCGGTGCGTTCCAACCTGCGCACCGCTGAGGCCGCTCGCGGGGGGATCAATCCCGCGCTCCAGCTCGCCTTCAGGGGGGGCGCCATCACGGGATTCTTCGTGGTCGGCTTCGGGCTCATCGGTGTCGCCCTGGCCTACGGGATATTTCAGGACTTCAATGCGCTCGTCGGCTTCGCCTTCGGCGCATCGCTCATCTCGGTGTTCGCCCGCCTCGGCGGCGGCATCTACACCAAGGCCGCCGACGTCGGTGCTGACCTCGTCGGCAAGCTCGAGGCCGGCATTCCGGAAGACGATCCGCGCAACCC
>PLDZ01000116.1 GCA_003136295.1 Candidatus Dormiibacterota bacterium | reverse complement strand
GACGGCACCGCGACCCTGCTTGCAACCCGATGGCGCGAGCATGAGCAGGACCGCATCGCGGCGATCACGAACGACCCCGACCCGGCCCGTCAGGCATCGCTGCTGCGCGACGAGTTGCTCCGAGTCATCGANNCCGGTCTTCGCACCGCTGCTGACGCGTCGACCGAGCTCACAGGGAAACCCGCGCCGCCGTCACGCCGCCCGGCTGCGCCCGAGCCCGACGATACCGCATCCTGAGACTGACCGTGCCCGCGGTCAAATGGCCGTTCGCACGGTCCCCGGGGGCGTACGCCCCGACACGACGCGAGTGACACCGAGCTCGTCCTTCGTCCAACCGACATCGACGAGCCGTGCGGCTCGAAGCGTCGCCTGCGTCCGGCGCGACAGGTAGGTGCCGACCTCAACGAGGAGCACACCGCTCGGCTTGAGCCACTCGTGCGCCTCACTCGCGAGTCTGCGCACCAACCCGAGCCCGTCGTCCGAGCCGTCGGTGAGCGACTGGAGCGGCTCGAACTTCCGGATCTCTCGCGGCAGCTCCTTGAGGTCGCCGCGCAGGACGTACGGCGGATGAATGGTGAAGACATCGACGCCGCCGCGCAGCCGGCGCGGCAGGGCATCCAGCAGATCGCCCGCGCGGAAATGCGCGTTACGAAGACCGGCACGCCGCGCGTTGTCCTTGCCGAGCGCCGCGGCGTCCACCGAGATGTCGACGCCCCAGACATCCGCGTGACGTACCTCGTTGGCGACGGCGAGCGCCACCGGTCCGGCACCGGTTGCCACGTCGACGGCGACGCGCTGCCCACGCCGCCGGCGCAGCGCCTTGATCGCCTCCTCCGCGAGCAACTCGCTCGATGCCCGCGGGACGAAAACGCCGTCTCTCACCAGCAGATCGAGACCGCGAAACGTGTAGTGACCCTTGATGCGCGGAATTGGTTCGCCGTTGACGCGCCGCGCGACCATCGCAGCGAACCGCTTCTTCGACGTGCCATCGAGCACGCGGTCGAGAACCCTCGAAGTGAGCTTCCTCCCGAGCACCTCGGCCATCAACTCCTCGGCGTCGTACCGCCCGAGGTTCCGGTCCCAGTGATCGATCGCCGTCGACTTGTCGATTTTTCGAACCGCTTTTTCGATGTGTTCGGCGACGGTGATGGCGGGCACTGCCCGCGCATGGTAAGCGGTCGCGCGGCCGGCACGCGCACCATGTTCTCGTGCACGTGTCTCGCCCACCGGATCCCGGCCTGTGCGCGTCGTGCGTTCATGCGCGCCTGGTCACCGGTGCGCGATCCACATTCGTGCGCTGCGGACTCGCCGATAGCGATCCGCGGTTCTCGCGCTATCCGCCGCTTCCCGTGCTCCGTTGCGACGGGTACGTCAGGGTGACTCCTCAGGCCACCCGCCGCTGACCGCGGCCCAGCCCGGCCCGCTCGCGGTGGGGCAGGTATGAACGATCGCCGATCCAGGGCGCCGGCAGGACGCTGAGACCCTTGGTCGTCTGGTTGAGCCATGCGCCGTACTTGCTGCGCATCAAGCCGAAGGCCTCCCACGCCTTGTCCAGGTTGTGCAGCTGATATCCCGCGCGCTCGAGGCGGCCGCACGCCTCGACGAACTCCTCGCGCTCGACACCCGCGATCGCCTCGCCCTCGTAGCGGAAGTGGTCACGCATGTCGGCAACGAAATGAGCACCGACCTTGTGCATGAGTCGCGCCTGACCCACGGGGCCCCCATCGATGGTGGTGAGCACCAGCGTCGCGGCGTCCATCACTGCTCCAAAGGAGTTGGCCCACGCTTCGTTGTCGTGACTGGAGCGGAAGTAGAAGAGCAGCGGATAGGAGAGATGGCTCTCGATGACATCCACAGTCCACAATCGCCACTCATCGAAGGTCGCGATGAGCTGCTCCGGCATCGCGTCCTTGGCGCAGGTCTCGAGCAGTTGCACACCGGAGGGCGGTGCACCCGCCAGCGCATCGAGCGCAACCACTGCCGTCTCGCGTCGCTGGAATGAGCTGAAGAGCGAGAACAGCAGGCTGATGACCAGTGCGAAGAGACCGAAGCCACTCGCAGCCTCGATGGCCGCCAACGTGCGCGTCGCCACCCCGGTCGCCTCGATGCCGGCGACGGAGAACGCGAGCATCCGCCCCGCTGAGAAGTAGAGCGTGGTGCCGAAGGAGTCGGGCTGTGGCTGCAGGCCGTCATGGAGGCCACTGAAGATGAGCGCGTAGCCGAGGATGAAGGACAGACCCCAGAGAATGAGCAGCGCCACCAGCATCATCGGCGCGAACGCGGCGAGTGCGGTCTCGCGAGTCTGCAGCTTCTTGGGACGCTCGGCGAGCTTTCGCCAGAGGCGCCACCCGCCCCGGATGATGGTGAAACTCAAGCGAACTCGACCCACCGCCGGCCGTGGCATGACCACCGACTGGACGACGTCGTAAATGGTCACCAGCACGATCAGAACGCCGGCCGCGATCTGGATGCCGTCGGTGACGCTCATCTCGCTGGAACCGCAGATGTCACGCTTCGAGCTGGCCGCGCATCTCGGTGATTTCCGCCAGCACCTCCTGCAACGCGTCGAGGTCATCCGAGTCGACCGCAACCCGCCGCAACGCGGCGAGCTCGGCGATCGCCGTGTCCATCGTCTCGATGGTATGGGGCGGGTCGTCCCAACGTCGCGAGAGCAGCCGCATCCCGAGAGCCCTCGCCTGGTCGGCGACCAAGCTCACGCTCGCCGGCTCATCGAACGAGTCCGCTCACACCGCAGGATCACCGACCGTCGTGGCGTCACGAGCGGTCGGAGGATCACGGAGCGCAAACGCGCTACTGCCGTGGGCACGCAGCGGATGGTACGGCGGCGGTCATATCCCTCGTGTGGCCAGCACCAACAGCGTCGAGTANNCCTCGACATTGGTGAACGCGCCGCCCTTTTGGAACTCCTCCAACCGGTCTGCCGGCTCGTTCGTTGGATTCAGCGCAACGTTGGTCTTCGCGATTTCCGGGGCACACCGCGCGTAGGCAGCCTCAAGCACCCGCTGAGCGTCTTTCTCGGGCCAGCCCCGATTCCAGAACACGCCGAGCCGTCCCCCCGGGTCCAGCAGCGAGCCCGCTTTGGTGACGCCAAGCACGGGGTCCACCCAGTGCCACGCCTGCCCGGAGACGATCAGGTCGTACATCCGGCCGCGCGAGTCCCAGCTCTCGAACGTTGCCTCTTCGACGCTGATCCCGTGGCGTCGCGCAACGGCCGCCATCGAAGGATCGGGCTCGACACCGAGGAGGTCGCATCCACGCTCGATCAGCAGTCGCGCGGCCTTCCCCGTGCCACAACCGACGTCGAGCGCACGGCGCGGGCCAGGTCCCATGAGCACGTCGATGAGGGCGCTCGGGTAGGACGGACGGGCCCTGTCGTAGAGCTCGGCGACCCCACCAAACGAGAGAGCGCGGTCGCGGTCCTCGTACAGACGCTCGGACCGATTGTCGGGCATCGACCGCGTCAGCTGAGTCGTGAGGGCTGGGGTGTCATCGCCGCTTCGAGGTCGGCGGCGAAGCGCACGGCGTCCTCCGGTTCGAGGCGTGCAGTAGTGACCCGTATGGCTCGCGGGCTGGCGATGCGGAACCTGTCTCCGGCGAGCACGCCCCACCCGCGCTCCTGGAGGGCTGCGACGGTCGCATCCTCGTGCGCCACCGGGATCCAGACGTTGAGTCCCGAGCGGCCGTGTGACTCGATGCCTCGGGCGCGGAGCGCTTCGCGAAGCGCGTCGCGGCGTCGCGTGTAGGTGGCCGCGACGTCCGCAACACGCGCCGGTTCGCCGGGGTCGCTCCACATTCGCACCACGAGTCGCTGCAGGAGGTGCGACACCCACCCGGCGGCGAGCAGCCGGCGAGCATCGACACGCGCGACCGTGGTCGCATCTCCGGTCATGATGGCGAGACGCAGGTCGGGTCCCAGCGACTTCGAAACCGAGCGGAGATGCGCCCAGCGTGCGCGCCCCGGCTCACAGAGCGAGTGGCAACGCCGTTCTGTGATGTCGAAGGCATGATCATCCTCGAGCACCAGGACCGCCGGATGGCGACTGAGCACGTCCTTGAGCTCGGCCGCGCGCTCAGCGTCGACCGCAGAGCCATAGGGGTTCTGGGCACGCGGTGTGAGTGCGCAGGCGACGGCGCCACCGCGAAGGGCGCGAGCGAGGCCCTCGGGCGTCGGACCGCGGTCATCGATCGCCATCGGGAGGACCGTCAGCCCGAGCGCAGACGCGAGGTCGATGATCCCGGGATAGCACGGGTCCTCAACGGCGATCCGATCGCCTGGCCGGACGTGCGCCTGGAGCGCAAGTTGAACGCCGTCGAGCGCGCCACCGACGACGGTGAGGTGGTCGTTCGGTACCCCGTCGCGCTCGAGTCGCGCCCCGGCGAGAGCGAGCAATTCGGGGTCGGAGCCACTGGCGCCGTAGAGCACCGGCTCGCGCGGCAGCGACACAAACGCGGGTCCGAGGTCGGCGAGCAGCGCCGGGTCGGGGTTGCCGGACAGGAGGTCGACGACACCGGCAGGCACGATCGGCCTGCCGCGCGGCGAGGGCGGGACGCGTGGGGCGATGGTGGTGCCGAGGCGTCCTGCACCTGCGACGAGTCCGCGGCGGCGCAACTCCCGATAGGCGGACGCCACCGTCGCGGTGCTGATTCCGCGATGGGATGCGAGCGAGCGGACTGTCGGCAGACGCGTCCCCGCAGTGAGCTCGCCGTCGCGAATCCCACGCTCGACGCTCTCGGCGATCTCAGACGCTCGTCGCCCGGTGATGTGATAACGTATCGGTACGTTCATCGCTTTGTATCATAACAAATGAAATCGAGCGTGTCCACGATCCAGATCCCCCGTCCCCAGGCGTCTCGCGCTCAGATCGTGATCGCCTTTGCCGCGGTATACGTCATCTGGGGCTCGACGTACCTCACGATCCACATTGCGATCGAGACGATCCCGGCGTTGCTCATGTCCGGAGCGCGGTTCATCCTTGCCGGGCTGCTGCTCCTGGCGTTCTCGCACCGCCCGGGCGCGCCACGGGAGCGACTCACGCTCATCCATTGGCGGTCCGCGATCGTCATCGGCGGCTGCCTGCTGCTCTTCGGCAACGGCGGCGTTGCCTGGGGCGAGCAATACCTGCCGAGTGGTTTTGTGGCCCTCATCATCGCCACCGTCCCGTTATGGATGGCGCTGTTCGCGCCGGCCTTCGGCGGCCGCTGGATCAACTGGACAGCGGCGATCGGCATCGCAATCGGGCTGGCCGGCATCGTGCTCCTCGTCCGTCCCGGCGGCGGTGGGGCCGGCCACTGGCAGACCCTGGTCGTCCTGATGGCGCCGCTGCTCTGGGCCCTCGGATCGCTGTACGCGCGCAACGCACCCGCACCCCGTCAGCCGCTCACGGCCGTCGGTATGGAGATGGTCGCCGGCGGCGTCCTGCTCAGCGTCGCCGGCGTGGTCACCGGAGAGCTTGGGCACGTGCACCTTGGCAGCGTGTCTTTCGCCTCGGTTGCCGCATTCGTCTATCTGGTCCTGATCGGCGCGCTGGTCGGCTACGTCGCGTATATCTGGCTTCTCCACCACGTCTCGGTCACCGCCGCATCCACCTATGCGTTTGTGAACCCGGTCGTGGCGGTGGCGCTTGGAGCGCTGGTGCTGGGTGAGCAGGTCACCCCGGTCACGCTGATCGCGGCCACGCTCATCATCGGCGCCGTGGTGCTCCTGCTGATCGGCCAGAGCCGCAAGACCGAGCCCGCCGTGACACTCGAGGTGCCGGTCCGCGACGTCGCCTGAGACCGTGCTCTCCGGCAACGGGTGACAATGGGTCGGTGGACAGCGAGACCCTGATCGTCGACACCCCGGCGGAGCCGCGTCGTCCCCGCCCCGGTATCGGCGTGAAGGATGTGCTCTGCGTCGGACCGATCATCGCGAACGCCATCTACTACTACGCGGGGCTGCCACTCACACCNNTCGCGCCCCTCCCCATCTCGATGGTGACCGACCCATTCTTCTTCTGGGCCGGGAAACGATATGGACGCAGCCTCATCAACCACCTCAGCGCCACCGATCCCCGCTGGCGGAAACGAGCCGCGCGGGGCGAGCGCTTCTTCAAGAAATACGGTGTGTGGACGATCGTGTTCGCACCCTTCCTGCCCGCACCCTCACCGCTGTTCTACATGGCGGCCGGCGAGGCCGGCATGCCGTTCGTGATCTTCATCACCGCCGACGTGATCGGCACACTGGCGTACGTCGGGCTCATCGTCGGCGCGGGCTGGGCCATCGGCCAGCCTGCGGTGGCAGTCGCCCAGACGATCAGCAATTACGCCCTCTGGGTCATCGTCGCGATGGTGGTGCTCATCGTCGGGTGGTCAATGTGGTCAGGATCGCGCGCACCCCGCGGCACGGCGAGGCGCTGAGCTAGGGGATCGCGACGTCTTCGCGGTATTTCGGAAGACCGCTCGCGCCGCTCTCGACGACGTCAGCGATTCGTTCGACGGCGTCCCACAGGTCGACGAATCGCGTGTAGAGCGGAGCGAGCCCGAAGCGGCAAAGGTTCGGCGGCCGGAAGTCGCCGATGACGCCTCGGTCCGCCACAGCGCGCACGATCGCGAGCCCATCGGGATGGCGCAGCGACACCTGCGCGCCACGACGCTCGGGTGAGTCAGGCGTTGCCACCTCGAAGCCGAGCGCGTCGAGACGACCATGGGCAAGTCGGATGAAGACCTCCGTCAGCATCGCCGCCTTCGCTCCGACCGCGCGTGGCCCGGCCTCGAGCTGAATGTCGATGCCGATGGCGAGCGCGCCGATCGCCAGCACCGGTGGCGATCCGCTCATCCAGCCCCGCATCCCCGGCGCCCGGCGATACTCGGCGTCGAAGAGAAACGGATTGTCGTGACCGAGCCAGCCCTGGATCGGATTGCGCAACTCCTCCTGCATCGCGGTCGCGACGTACAGGTACGCGGGTGATCCGGGTCCGCCGTTGAGGTACTTGTAGCCGCACCCCACAGCCAGATCCACACGATGGTGGTTGAGCTGGATCTCGACAGCACCGGCGGAGTGAGAGAGATCCCACAGCACGAGCGCGCCCACGGCATGCGCGGCCTCTGTGAGCGCGCCCATGTCGTGGCGTTCGCCGGTTCGGAAGTCGACCTCTGTCAGCAGGAGCAGCGCGGTGTCGCCGTCGAGCGCGTCGCGGAGCCCGGCACGATCGACCGCTCGGACCTCACAGCCGAGCAACTCGGCGACGCCACCGGCGATGTAGAGATCCGTCGGGAAGTTGCTCTGCTCGGTCACGATCACACGGCGCTGCGGTCGTGCTCGCAACACCGATGTCATCAATCGGAACAACCCCACCGACGTGGTGTCGGCCACCAGCACCTCTCCAGGTGACGCACCGATCAGCGCGCCGACGCGGTCACCGACTCGTAACGGCGACTCCATCCACCCCGATTCGGTCCAGCCGCGGACGAGGATCGTTCCCCATTCGTGCTCGGCCATCTCCCGCAGGCGCGACACCGCGGCCTTGGGGAGGCGCCCCATCGAGTTGCCGTCGAGATAGATCGTCGCTCCGTCGTCGAGAAAGCGGTCGCGAAATGCGGCGAGCGGATCCTGCGCATCCAGGGTCACGCACGAGTTGCGGTCGATGTTGTCAGGAAGCTGGGTGGTCACAGCCGGTTGCGCACCTCCCAGAGTTCGGGGAAGAATCGCAACGTGATGGTCGTGTCGAGATACACGACGCCGCCGCCGCCGGTGCCGGGTCGCGAGCCGATCAGGCGCGCTGCCATCAGCGCGTGGTGAAAGCGCCAGCGCGAGATCGACTCGTCGTGATCGAGAAGGAGCTCGCACACGCGGTGAAGAATCGCTCGCTCCGGTGACGCGTGGTCTCGGTACAGCGACACAAGCGCGTCGACGCGACGCTCGCGAAGCTCGGTCCCGTCCCCGTCGGGAGCGTCGAAACCGTGCGCTCGCAACGTCGCGCACAGCGCGCTGAACAGAGTCGGAGATGCGGCTCGCCGGCGCAACTCCTCCGTGTCGTGATCGGAGAGCGGCGAGGCTCCGGCCGGTAACGTTCCGTCAAGACCGCCGAGAACCTCGATAGCGCGAAACTGTCCTGACTGCAGTCCGGATGCGGGCTTGAGCGGATCGCGGAATTCGAGGAATCCCTCTGGCGTCAGGGTCTCGAGCACGCGCAGCTGCCCAATCAGCAACTCGTCGACGCGGGTGGTGCGGTGCAGCGGCGCCATCGCCGCTTGCGGACGGCCTGCCTGCAGCTCAGCGGTCGCGCGGTCGAGCTCGTGAAGGATCAGCTTGAACCAGAGCTCGAAGGCCTGATGAATGACGACGAAAAGCATCTCGTCGTGCGCGCCCTCGGTGAGCGGGTGCTGCAGGTCGAGAAGCTCGTCGATGCGCAGGTACGAGCTGTAATCAGTACCGGCCATGACCGCGGCGGCACTCTACGCTCATTGGCTCATCACCTGGACAGGGTGGCGGTGCGTGGCTCATGCACCTCGAGTGACGAGGATGTCGTCCAGCGAGAACTCCTCCGGAGGGGAGAGCTGATCGAAGTCGCAGGAACGCGGAGCCTTGTCGGGCCGCCAGCGGAGGAACCGCGATGCGTGGCGGAACCGGCCACTCTGGAGGTGGTCGAAGGACACCTCGCACACGAGCTCGGGGCGCACCGCTGTCCACGCGCTGCCGGCCGAACGCTGCCAGCGGCTGGGGCCTCCCGGGGTCCGTCCGTGACCGAAGCTGTCGCCACCGACGAGCGGCTGCAGTCGCTCGAGGATCGCCCGGCGCTCCGCGGCATCGAACGACGAGGTGTGCCCGACGTGATGGAGCGCGCCGTCGGAGTCGTAGAGGCCGAGCAGCAGTGACCCGATACCGCGCCCGTCCTTGGCGATCCGGTACCCGCCCACCACGCAGTCGACGGTACGCAGGTGCTTCACCTTGATCCAGCGCCGTTCCCCCGGGCGATAGGAGCCAGCGGGGTCCTTCGCGACGACGCCGTCAAGGCCCGCTCCCTCGTAGCGCGTGAACCAGGTGGTCGCCTCCTCCGGATCCGTGGTCTGCGGGGTGACCCCCACTGTCGGGCTGCTGGTGATCGCCTCGATCAAGCCTCTCCGCCGCTGCTCGAGCGGCTGCTCGCGGAGGTCATCCGCATCGAGTGCCAGCAGATCGAAAAGCACCACCGAAGCCGGCGTCTTCTCGGACAGCATCCGCACCCGGGAAGCGGCGGGATGAATGCGCTGCTGCAATGCATCGAAGTCCAGTCCATGGTCCGTTGCGATGACCACCTCGCCGTCGACGACGGCGCGCTCCGGGAGCGCGTCGCGGAGCGGCTGGATCAGCTCGGGGAAGTACCGCTCGAGCGCCAGCGCGTTCCGGCTCGCGATATGGATATTGGCTCCGTCGCGAAACACGATTGCCCGAAAGCCGTCCCACTTCGGCTCGTAGAGCCAGTTCCCGTCCCGTGGGATCTCCGGGGCAGCGCGCGCCAGCATCGGTTCGAGCGGCGGGTCAAAGGGCAGCGACACGAGCGGAGTGTCGCCGATCGCGAGGTGTTTCGGCTACGCGGAGAGCACCCGGGGTCGCGCATCGCGCATGCGAAGCCGGAGCAGGTTGTCGACATCGAGCACGTCGCCGACTTCGCGAACCGCGGTCTCGAATCGCGTGATGTCGGACAGCTCGTCGACCTCACCGCGCAGCGTGATCACACCACGGTTGGCACGGACCTCCAGCCCTGTCGCGAGGTCGCCGAATCCCATGAAGAGGGCGACTCGTACGCGGTCGGCGAGTGTCTGGTCCCAGCTGGTCGCCGAAGAGCGATGGGGACGCCTGTCGACGGCCGACCCGACGAGCGACGCGACGCCGACCGTGGCGCGACGCGCGGCGGCCCTGCGGCGCGCTCCCGAGCGCGGATGCAGAAGAAATGCTGCGATTGCGATGACTGCGGCGCCAGTGGCGGCTGCCGCTAGCTTGAGGATCCGGGTCACTGGGGGAACCCTCCGGTGGATTGTGTGCAGTAGCGCTCGTTCAAACGTCCCGCAGAACGGTTGGTTACGCGAATCCCGCTAGGAGGTGGGCGGTGGGAAGTGTCGGGCGTCCGTCCATCTGACGCCGTCCCACCAGCGAAGGGTTCCCGACCCCGCTTCCGGGTACCAACCGGGCGGTGGCGGCGGCATGGCGCCGGTGTAGCGGAGCACGTCGTCGCGCTTGGCGAAGCGCCACACCAGCGACCCGATAATCCCGCCAATGATGACGATGAGCAGCCACACGATCTTCTCGCTGCCGGCTGCACGGAACTGCGCGTCGGGGATCTTCGCCACCTCCACGATGACGACGATCCAGTACACGAAGGCCGCAACCCAGAGCGCGAAGAAGATGAGGGGGATCCAGAGGAACGCGATCGGAAACATCATCTTCGGCACTGACCTCGCATCCCATCAGCTTAGGGCGAATCGAGAGGACCCACCGAGACGAGCGGCTCCGCTTACGGACGTGCTGCGGCCAGGGCGTCTGCCAGTTCTATCAAGGAGTTCGCCGTGTCGTTTCCCCGCCTCGCAAACCCTGGCCATGGCGAGGCGTACGCAGGGTCACGGGTGGCGACGATCCAAACCCGAAAAAGGCATCGGTTACATCGACACCAGCGGGCTGTCAGCGGCTGTGTGGGGCTCGTGGAACAAGGGGGTGTAGCAGACGGCGACGAGCAAGCCCTCGGGGCTCAACAGTCGAGCAGTGATCTGACTCCACGGCTCCGTGCGCGCCTCGTGGATGAGCCGATAACCCTTGGCCGTGAGTTCGGCGGCCGCGGCCGCGACGTCGGCAACCTCGAACTCCATGCTCGCCTGGGGGATCGGGATGTCAGCGGGCCATTCGGTGGTGCCGAAGCAGGCGCTCGCTGCTTCCGAAAGTGGCCACAACCCGAAGTGTTTCGTCCCTTCCAGCTTGTGGGTGAACAGGTATCCGCCCTCGTCGCCCTCAAAGGACAAGCCCAAAGCGTCCTGGTAGAACAAGCGAGTTGCGTCAGCATCTCGCACGATCGGGGCGATGCTCGCTACGAACTGGACGTCCAATCTGCTTCGACCTCCGTGAGCTGTTGCTTCGGGTTGCGTGCATCCAGTAGTACACGGGGTGGACGGCGAGATGCGGGCCACGCCGGCACCGCCCCATAAGGTCAAACGCGCCGATCCCACAAACGGCACCACCGGTGGCTAGACTGCGAACGTATGGACTGGACTCTCATCGTCCAGACGATTACGGCATCCGCCGTCGTGTTGGTGCTGATCGCGGTGGCGATGGCGTTCGTCCTGTGGATACGGCACACCAGACGCCTGGATACGGCAATGCGACAGCTGCTGGACGGCAACGCAGCGTTGCTCGAGGCGTCCGCTCAGCAGGATGTCGGGGCGCGAGCGCTGGCGGAGACGGCGCACGAGAATCGCGCGTTCGCCAGCAGGCCTCTGCTCATCCTGCTCGACGAGCCCCCGCTGGGTGTCCGTGACCAGCCGTGGGCCGCGGTTCGGGTTCGCAATGTCGGAAACGGGCCGGCGCTCAACCTGGTTGTGTGGATGCTTTCCGGCGGTAGCCTCTACCGCTCGGCCGGCGCTGAAGTGAATGGCTTCAGCGGAGCGCTTCATCTGGCGCAGGGCGACGTCTTCGAGCCCGGACCGTTGCACAACATGCTCTTTGTCGGTAAGTCACACGGATATCTCGACCCTGGCTCGGCGGTGGTGGGTGACCATCCGGCTGCCAACCTCACCGCATACTGCGGTGACCAATTCGGCAACCGCTACCGATTCAACCTGCGCACCGCCGATCCTCCGGACGTCTGGGAGCGGGGCACTGACGCACCGCCGTGGGCCGGAGCGTGGGACCCCCGGCTCTCGTCCGAGGAGCCACCGCGGCGCGCGACGGACATCCGAATGACCTCTGTGCTGGAACGCGACGTCACCCAGCTCATTTCGACACTGCGCGACATCCGGGATAGGGTCCAGGAATCTGGCGCGGAGGAGACTGATGTCCGCCTCACCGGCCGCGCGTCGCCGCAGCCGCACGACACTGAGCGACGAAGTGACTTCGACCCCCGCGCGTACGACGCCTAGTCGCACCCCCGCACTGCCCCAATCCTGAATACGAAATGGGGGTCTGGCGCGCCCAGGAGGATTTGAACCCCCGACCTTCTGATCCGTAGTCAGACGCTCTATCCGGACTGAGCTATAGGCGCGCGTCAGAGCCGTGACTGTACCCCATGCGGCCATGACCAATACCCCACCGCGCCGCATGGGTCGCTCGCGGCATGATTCAAGTTCAGAAGGCTTAACGGAGGTCGATCCTATGGCGGTGACCGGCAGCATCGAGACAGGCACGCTTCCTTCGCTCGATTTCGTGGGTGAGGTCGCTCAGCAGATCCGCGTCGACGGAATCCGCGCCAGCACCAAAGCCGGTTCGGGACATCCAACATCGAGCATGTCTGCCGCGGACCTGATCGCCGTGCTCGCCGCCCGCCATCTCCGCTATGACTTTGAGCGCCCCGAGCTGGCCAACAACGACCACCTGATCTTCTCCAAGGGCCACGCCTCGCCCCTTCTGTATGGCCTGTACAAGGCGGTCGGCGCGGTCACCGACCACGAGTTGATGACCTACCGCACCTTCGGCTCCAGGCTCCAGGGCCACCCCACGCCGATCATCCCCTGGGTCGACGTCGCCACGGGCTCACTCGGGCAGGGGCTGGCGGTGGCAGTTGGCGTGGCCCTCGCTGGCAGGTACCTCGACCGTCTCCCCTTCCACGTCTGGGTGCTCTGCGGCGACAGCGAGCTCGCAGAGGGATCCATCTGGGAGGCGCTCGACAAGGCTGGGCATTACGGCCTCTCCAACCTCACCGCCATCTTCGACGTGAACCGCCTCGGCCAGCGGGGACCCACGGAGTTCGAGTGGGATCTGGATATCTACCGGCGCCGCGTCGAAGCCTTCGGATGCAGGGCCATCGTCATCGACGGCCACGACCTCACCGAGATCGATGAGGCGCTGTCCTCGGCGCGCTCGGACGGGGACCGCCCGAGCGTGGTGATCGCCCGGACCATCAAGGGCAAGGGCTTCAAGGAGATCGAGAACAAGGACGGCTGGCACGGCAAGGCGCTGCCCCCCGAGCTGGCCGAGAAGGCGATTGCGGAGCTGGGCGGGGAGCGTGACCTGCGCATCGACGTCCGGCCACCCGAGGCCCTCGAGTCCGCATCGTCAAAGGCCACCGACACGGCGGTGACTCTGCCGTCGTACAACGTCGGCGACAAGATCGCGACCCGCAAGGCATACGGCGACACGCTGCGCGCGCTCGGGGCTCGTCACGACGTCGTGGCCCTCGACGGCGAGGTGAGCAACTCCACCCACGCCGACGAATTCAAGAACGCGTATCCGGACCGGTTCTTCGAGATGTTCATCGCAGAACAGCAGATGGTCGCGAGCGCGGTGGGTCTGTCCGTGCGCGGCTATGTCCCGTTCGCTTCCACGTTCGCGGCCTTCCTCTCTCGCGCCTACGACTTCGTCCGGATGGCGGGCGTTTCCCAGGTGAACATCCGTCTGTCAGGGTCACACGCGGGCTGTGAGATCGGCGCCGACGGCCCTTCCCAGATGGCGCTCGAGGACATCGCGGCGATGCGCGCGGTGCACACCTCGACGGTGCTGTATCCGAGTGACGCGGTGTCGGCGGCAAAACTCGTCGCGCAGATGGCCGATCTCGACGGCATCAGCTATATCCGCACCACGCGCGGTGCATACCCGGTCCTCTACGAGAATGACGAGGAGTTTCCGATCGGCGGCTCCAAGGTGGTTCGTCAGTCCACCGACGACGTGGTCACACTCATCGGTGCCGGAGTGACGCTGCATGCCTGCATCGCCGCGGCCGAACGGTTGTCGAGCAGCGGCACCTCCTGTCGCGTCATCGATCTCTATTCGGTGAAGCCGATCGACGTCGCGACCTTGCGTGAGGCCAGCGACGCCACCGCCGGACGTCTGGTCGTCGTCGAAGACCACTACCCGGAGGGTGGGCTTGGCGCGGCTGTGATGGAGGCACTCGCGCTCGAGGAGAACCCGCCGCGCGTCGCCCATCTCGCGGTTCGCAGCCTGCCCGGATCGGCCAGCCCGGAGGAGTTGATGGCCGCCGCCGGGATCGATGCCGACGCCATCGTCGCCGCGGTGAACATCCTCGTGGGCGCTGCCGCGGAGGCCGGCTGAATGACGACTCCCCTGCAGCAGCTCGGTGAACACGGCCAGTCGGTCTGGCTCGACTTCATCAGCCGCGACCTCGTGACCACCGGTCAGCTGCAACACCGCGTCGAGAAGGAGAATGTGACCGGGCTGACCAGCAACCCGACAATCTTCCAGAAGGCGATCGCCGAGGGCACGCTCTACGACGACCAGATCCGCGAGTTGATCGAGTCCGGGGTCGACGATCCCAATGACGTGTTCACCGAGCTCGCGATCATCGATATCCAGCACGCCGCGGACATCCTCAAACCCGTCCACGAGCGGACGTCGGGTGCCGATGGGTACGTGAGCCTCGAGGTGCCGCCATCGTTGTCGCACGACACCGATGCGACCATCGCGACCGCGCGAACGCTGTGGGAACGGGTCGACCGTCCCAACCTCATGATCAAGATTCCCGCGACGCTCGAGGGGATGCCGGCCATCAATCGCACAGTCGCAGACGGCCGCAACGTGAACGTCACGCTCATCTTCGCGCTGGCGATGCACGATCGCGTGATCGAGCAGTACATGTCGGCGCTCGAGGCGCGTCACAAGGCTGGGCAGCCACTCGACGTGTACTCGGTCGCGTCCTTCTTCGTGAGCCGCGTCGATACGCTCGTCGACAAGCTGCTCGAGGAGAAGCTCGCGGCGGACCCGGGCAACGCGCTCATCGAGGGCCTGCTCGGCAAGGCCGCGATTGCCAACGCGGTGCTCGCCTATGAGCTCTTCGAACAGCGCTTCGGCAGTGAACGCTTCGCGCCGCTGCGCGCCGCCGGTGCCCACGTGCAACGCCCACTCTGGGCGAGCACGAGTGCCAAGAACCCGAACTACCGAGATGTCGTCTACGCAGAGGCGCTGATCGGCCCGGACACGGTGGACACGATGCCTCCCGCGACCATCGAAGCATTCCTGGACCACGGGGTCGTCGCAGGGGACACCGTCAAAGCCGATTACGCGAGCGCCCACGCGGTGATGGATCAGCTCGCCGAGGCTGGGATCGACATGGATGCGGTGACGCAACAACTGCTCGATGACGGTGTCAAGCAGTTCGCTGATTCGTACGACCAGCTGATCCGTGGCATCGCGGAGAAGATCGACGCGATGGGTTCCGGATATGCGAAACGGCAGCACTTCGATACCGGGACGGCCGCGGTACCGCTCGACACACCGAGCGCACGTGAGACCGCCGCGCGCATCTGGCACCGCGACCCGAACCTCTGGAAGCCCGGCGACGGCGCTCACGCCGCGGTGATCAACAACCGTCTGGGATGGCTCGATGTCATCGGCGGCATGCGTGACCGACTCCCCGAGCTTCAGGCCCTCGCCATCGAGGTGCGCGAGGCGGGCTGGCGCGACTGCGTCCTGCTCGGGATGGGCGGGTCGAGCCTCTGCCCCGAGGTGTTGCGCAGCTCCTTCGGGAGCGCGGACGGACAACCGCGACTCCACGTGCTCGACACCACCGATCCACTCGCGATCGTCAGAGTGACCGGCGCGATCGACCCGGCCACAACCGGATACATCGTCTCGAGCAAGTCGGGCACCACAGTGGAGACGCTGTCGCACCTCGCGCACTTCTGGGCGCTGACCCAGGCCATCGGCGACGACGCCGGCTCACACTTCATCGCCGTCACCGACCCGGGAACACCCCTTGTCGAGATCGCAGGCGAGCGCGGGTTCCGGCATCTGTTCGAAAACCCGCCCGACATCGGCGGCCGCTACTCCGCGCTGAGCATGTTCGGCCTCGTTCCTGCGGCGATCATCGGCATCGACTGCGCGCTGCTGCTCGAGCGTGCCGGCAACATGCGCAGAACCTGCATGGCCGGCGTTCCGGGAGACGAGAACGGTGGTGTGAGCCTCGGTACCGTCATGGGCGCACTCCACGATCAGGGACGCGACAAGGTCACCATCCTCGCGCCCAAGGAGATCGATGCCTATTCGCTATGGGCGGAGCAGCTCATCGCGGAGAGCACCGGCAAGGAGGGCAAGGGCATCATCCCGATTGGCGATGAGCCGATCGGAACGCCGGCCGTCTATTCCGACGACCGCCTCTTCGTGGCGCTGCGCATCGGCGATGACGCCGACTTCGACGGCTCCATCGCCGCGCTGAAGGGTGCCGGACATCCGGTGATCACGTTCGATCTCGTCGACAAGTACGACCTCGCCGCCGAGTTCTTTCGCTGGGAGTTCGCGACCGCGGTGGCAGGCGCACATCTCGGCATTGATCCGTTCGATGAGCCCAACGTCAAGGAGTCGAAGGACAACACCCAGGCCGTCCTGCAGCAATATGAGCAGAGCGGCTCACTCCCCGATGAGGCGCCCGCGGTCACCGACGGCGCGCTACGCGTCTACGGCGACGTCTCGGGCAGCAGCGCCTCAGGAGCACTCGCCGCACACCTCGACACGGCCAATCCCGGCGACTATGTGGCGTTGATGGCGTACGTGACCCCGGACGACAGCAACCAGGCGGCCCTGCAGCGCTTGCGGGTGGCGATCCGTGACTCTCGCAGGCTCGCGACCACACTCGGATTCGGTCCCCGCTTCCTGCACAGCACCGGCCAGTTGCACAAGGGCGGTCCGAACACCGGCGTATACATACAGATCACCGCCGACGACGGGACTGACGTGACCATTCCGGGCGCGCCGTACACCTTCTCGATCCTCAAGCGAGCGCAGGCCGCCGGCGACCTGCAGTCACTGCGTTCCCACGGCCGGCGCGTCGTGCGCGTGCACATCGCCGGCGACCTCGATGCGGGGCTCGCCAGCCTCACCGACGCAGTCAGCGCAATCACGGCGGCTCGCTGAACGCAGCCGCCACACCGAAGGAATAGCACCATGCAGATCGGCTTTGTCGGGCTCGGCAGGATGGGCGCCAACATGGTGCACCGCCTCCGTCGCGACGGTGACCACGCGGTCGTGGCATACGATCCGAACCCGGATGCGCGCGCGAGCGTCGAGGCGTTCGGGGCGACCACGACGGCAAGCATCGATGAGCTCATCGCGGCCCTCGACAAGCCGCGCGGCGTCTGGATCATGGTGCCCTCGGGGAAGGTGACCGACGACACCGTGGCCGCGCTCCAATCGCTGCTCGAGAACGGTGACACGATCATCGACGGGGGCAACAGCAACTACCACGACTCAATCGCGCGCGCTACAAGCAGTGCCGAGCGCGGCATCGGCTTCATCGACGCCGGAACGAGCGGCGGCATCTGGGGACTGCAGGTCGGGTACTGCCTCATGGCCGGCGGCGAGCAGGAGACGGTCGATCACTGGCGCCCGATCTTCACGACCCTGGCGCCGCGTGACGGGTTCCTCCACGTCGGGCCTCCCGGCGCCGGACATTTCGTCAAGATGGTGCACAACGGNNCTCTGGAACCAGGGGAGCGTGGTGCGCTCGTGGCTCCTCGAGCTCGCCGAACGGGCGTTTGAGCGCGATCCGCAGCTCGACCAGTTGCGCGGCTGGGTCGACGACTCTGGCGAGGGGCGCTGGACCCTCGAGGAAGCGATGCAGCTTTCGGTGCCGGCCCCCGTCCTCGCGCTGTCACTGATCGCGCGCTATCAGTCGCGTTTGCCAGACGGATTCGGCAACAAGGTGATTGCGGCCTTGCGCAACGAGTTCGGTGGGCACGCGGTGAAAGCCGAGACCGCTGCGGGGACTCCGGCATCACACTGACCGCGGAGCACCCGCTGCACGAGCGACGCCGGGAGCCGCGCACTCCGGTTCCGTTCTGCGTCGTCATCTTCGGCGCCAGTGGCGACCTGACCAAGCGCAAGCTCGTTCCAGCTCTCTATGCGCTTGCCGCGGAAGGAACCGTGCCCGAGGGTTTCACGGTGATCGGCGCGGGACGAAGTGAGCTGACCGACGAGGAATTCCGCGCCGACATGCGCGAGGGCGTCGAGAAGTATGGTCGCGTGCATCTGCGCGAGGATGCGTGGCAGTCGTTCGCGGCGGGATTGCGCTACGTGGCCTACGACATGGAGGCGATCGGCGGCCTCGAGCATCTCCACCAGGCTCTCGAGGCCGCCGATCGCGAACGTGGCACTGCGGGAAATCGACTCCTCTATTTCAGCACCCCGCCGAATGCCGTCATGCCACTCGCGGACCGGCTCAACGCAGCAGGGCTGACCATACAGACGCCCGGGACATGCGTGCGCGTGATCATCGAGAAGCCGTTCGGGCGCGACCTGGCAACCGCCCGCCAGCTCAATGAACGCCTGCACAGCGCCTTCATCGAAGAGCAGATCTATCGCATCGATCACTACCTCGGCAAGGAGACGGTCCAGAACCTGCTCGTCTTCCGCTTCGCCAACGGCATCTTCGAACCGTTGTGGAACCGGCAGTACATCGACCATGTGCAGATCACGGTGGCCGAGGAGATCGGCGTCGAGGCTCGCGGTTCGTACTACGAGGAGGCGGGTGCGCTCCGCGACATCGTGCAGAACCACATCATGCAGCTGGTCGCGATCATGGGCATGGAGGCGCCGTCGAACTTCCAGGCTGAGATGGTTCGCGATGAGAAGGTGAAGCTGCTCCGCGCGGTGCGGCCGGTTCATCCTGATGACGCCCTCTCGCACTCGGTTCGCGGTCAGTATTCCGCGGGCACGATCAACGGTGAGCCGGTGGTCGGGTATCGCGAGGAGAAGGGCGTCGCCCCCGACTCGCTTCGCGAGACATTCGTGGCGCTCAAGGTCGATATAGACAACTGGCGCTGGGCGGGGACGCCCTTCTACCTGCGCACAGGCAAACGGATGCCCAAACGCTCGACCGAGATCGTGATCCAGTTCCGACGCGTGCCGCACTCGCCGTTCGCCGGCAACGTCCCGCTCGCCGCAGGCGCGGTGCCGGCCGACGGTATCGACCCCAACCTGCTCATCCTGCGAATCCAGCCGGACGAAGGCATCTCGCTCCGCTTCGGCGCGAAGATTCCGGGGCAGGCACTCCGCATCGAGTCGGTGAACATGGACTTCATGTACGGGACCGCATTCCGCCAGCAATCGCCGGACGCGTACGAGCGCCTCCTCCTTGACTGCATGCTCGGCGACCCGACCCTCTTCGCACGCGAGGACGAGGTCGAGGAAGCATGGCGGTTCTGCACGGCGATTCTCGACGGATGGCGTGCGCACCCGCCCGACCGGACCCACTCGCCGAACTACGAGGCGGGCACGTGGGGACCCGAGGAAGCGCATGCCTTCATGGCGCGTGACGGACGCGCGTGGCATCGCCCCTGACGTGATGTCCACGGGTTCTCTGGATGATCTCGCGGGCGAACGAGTCGTCAGCGAGACGGCGGAGGAGGTCGCCGACGCTGTTGCGAGCTGGATCGCGGCTCAGGCGCGCCGCGCCTGCGGTGATCACGGCAGCTTCTCGATCGCGCTCTCCGGCGGCAGCACGCCCCGGCTGCTGAATGCGATGCTCGCCGGACCCGAATGGCGGGGACGGATCGACTGGACGTGCTGGAACGTCTATTTCGCCGATGAGCGTGCGTGTCCGCCGGATGATCCGGCCAGTAACTATCACTTCGCCAGGGCCACCCTGCTGAGCCGCGTTCCGATCGATCCGGGGCGCGTGCATCGCATGCCCGCAGAGCGCGAGGACCTCGATGCGGCCGCCGCGGAGTACTCGCACCTGCTCGCCACCTCATTGGCCGCGGAAGGCGACCGTGCACCACGTCTCGATGTGATCCTTCTCGGGCTCGGCGAAAACGGCCACACGGCTTCACTCTTCCCGGGCACGCCGGCTCTGGAGGTGACCGACCGCTGGGCGACACGCGGCCTTGCGGACTACGAGCCGTTTGATCGAATCACGCTGACCTTCCCCACCATCAACGCGGCCGCCGCCGTCGGGTTCATGGTCACCGGCGCCGCCAAGCACGAGGCGCTCGCCGCGACCGCCCGAGGTGACGTGCCCGCCTCGCGCGTCCGTCCCACCGATGGAACGCTCGCCTGGTTTCTCGACGCCGCTGCAGCAGCAGGGTGACGGCTCGGAGAATTCCGGCAGCCCATTGACCCGTCTCTGCCAGAATCCGCGGGATGCCGCGATCGACGTGGAAGCCCTGCCGAGACGCCATCCGGATCGCCCCGAGCTTGCTCGCCGCTGACTTCGGACACTTAGCCGAGGCTGCTCACGACCTGGAGGAGAGCGGCGCGGAGCGCGTCCACGTCGATGTGATGGATGGCGTGTTCGTCCCCAACTTCACGTTCGGCACGGACACGGTGCGCGTGCTGCGGCGCGCGACGACGCTGCCCCTGGAGCTCCATCTCATGATCGTCAATCCCGACGCGCACCTGGCCACGTTCGCGACAGCGGGTGCCGACGCGATCACCGTGCACTACGAGGTGTGCCCGAATCTTCACCGCACCCTGTCATCGATTCGCGCGCTCGATTGCCGTTCCGGCGCGGCGATCAATCCCAGCACTCCCGCGCAGCTGCTCGAGGACGTGCTCGAGTCCTGCGACCTCGCGCTCGTCATGACGATCGATCCGGGGTTCGGGGGACAGTCGCTGATACCGCGCACGCTGCACAAGGTCGAGCAGCTCCGTCGTGAGGTGGAGCGTCAGGGGTTGGAAACGGAGGTCGAGGTCGACGGTGGCGTCGACGCGTCCAATGCGAAGGCGTGTGTCGACGCCGGGGCCGACGTGCTCGTCGCGGGCACCGCGATCTTCAAGCACAAGGACGGTCCTCGGGGTGGAGTCGCCGCGCTCCAGCTGGCCCTGTCCAAGACCGCTGCCCAATGACCGAGCTCGCAACTCCAGTGCTCGCCGACGGCAGCGACGACATCGATCGCGCTTCTGCGGATCTCGCGGCCCGTCTGCCGTCACCGCTCGAACCGCTTGCCAGGCTCGCTTACAACTACGCGTGGTCGTGGTGGCCCGGCGGCGACGACGTGTTCCGCATGATCGATCCTGCGCGCTGGGAGGTAGGCAATCACAACCCGATTCGCCTGCTCGACGAGACGTCGTCAGCCACACTTGAACGGGCCGCCTCCGATGTCACCCTGCTGCACCGGCTCGGAGAGCTCCTCGGCGCCCTCGAGCACGACCTGAGCCGTCCACACATGGCAGGAAAGGCCTCGCCGGTCCGTCCGGTTGCGTTTCTCTGTGCCGAATTCGCGGTGCACCGCTCGCTGCCGATCTATGCGGGGGGCCTTGGCGTGCTCGCCGGGGACATTCTCAAGCAGGCGTCCGACATGGCGCTGCCCATGGTTGGCGTCGGACTCCTCTACCGGCAGGGGTACTTCCAGCAGCGTATGGACCGATCCGGGTACCAGCTCGAGTACTGGCTCCAGGTCGATCCGGAGCGGGTTCCTGCCGCTCTTGTCTACAACGGTGACACTCCGCTGACGGTGACCGTGCCACTGCGCGGGCGCGATGTCGTGGTCCAGGTGTGGCGGCTCGACATCGGTCGCACGCCGCTCTACCTCCTCGACGCGCAGCGCCCGGAGAACTCGGCGATCGACCAGTGGATCACCAGCCGTCTCTACGTCGCGGACCGGCCCACCCGTCTCGCCCAGTACGCGCTCCTCGGGATCGGCTCGATGCGTGTCCTCGACGCGATGGGCCTGGACCCGTGCGTCGTGCACCTCAACGAGGGGCACGCCGCGCTCGCGCCCCTGGAGATGGCTCGCCGCGAGATGGCTCTCGGACGCTCACGGCACGAGGCGTTCACCGCCGCGCGTGAGCGGACCGTTTTCACAACCCACACCCCGGTGAGCGCCGGTAACGAAGGGTACGACGTCAGCGAGATCGTTGAGGTCCTGGGTGACTACCCGGAGCAGGCCGGACTCGATCTCGAGGGCTTCCTGCACCTCGGGCGCACACGCCCTGACAACCCCCATGAGCAATTCGTGATGACGCCACTCGGTATCAAGATGAGCCGCTCCCGCAACGGTGTGAGCCGTCGTCACGGTGAGGTCGCCCGGCAGATGTGGCAGTCACTCTTCCCCGAGCGACCCGCAGACACCGTTCCGATCGGGCACATCACCAACGGCGTGCACGTGCCGACCTGGATGGCGCCGCGGATGCGCGACCTGCTCGATCGCTATCTCGGGGCGGGATGGGAGGCGCGCGCCGCCGATCCGGAGACCTGGCGTGGGGTGGACGACATCCCCGACGCCGAATTGTGGGAGTTGCGCAATGCACTCCGCGCCGAGTTCGTGCAGCAGGTGCGGGTGCGCAGCGTCGCCAACCGTCTGGCGCGTGACGAGCCCCGCTGGTACGTGGAGGCCGCCGAGCACGGCTTCGACGAGCACGCGCTGACCTTTGGCTTCGCACGCCGCCTCGCGGGATACAAGCGCATCCAGTTGCTGACGCTCGACAGGCAGCGCGCCGCCAGCGTGCTCGAGAACAAGGATCGTCCGGCGCAGATGGTGCTTGCCGGCAAGGCGCATCCACAGGACGAGGAGGGAAAGCACGCCGCCCAGGGTCTCTTCACGTTCGAGCGCGAGCCCGCCGCGATGAGCCGCGTCGCGTTTCTCGACAATTACAGCCTCGAGACCGCCGACCACATGGTTGCCGGGTGCGATGTGTGGATCAACGTTCCTCGTCCGCCCCTCGAGGCGAGTGGCACAAGCGGCATGAAGGCGGCGCTCAATGGCGGCCTCAACCTCTCGGTGCTCGACGGATGGTGGGCCGAGGCCTACAACGGGACCAACGGATGGGCAATTCCCGGTGACATCCTCTTCGACCACTCGATTCAGGATTCGCGCGACGCCGCGACGCTCTTCGACATCATCGAGCACGAGGTGGTTCCGCTCTTCTACCAGCGCGATGAGCACGGGATCCCGCGCGGCTGGGTGCAGCGGATGCGCGCCTCACTTCGCACCAACGGGCCCCGATTCTCAGCGGCGCGGATGATGCGCGACTACGCGGGCGACGTCTACAACCTCACCACGTCGCGCTAGGCGGACGCTCCCGCTTTCACGTGTGCTTCGGCGTCGGCGACGGCGCGGCGCTCGGAGTCGACGCCTGAGTCGGGTTTGGCGCGATCGTGATCGGCATGGTGTTGGGCGCGACCGTTGGCCTCGGCGTGGCGGCTGCGGTCGGTTTTGCGGTGGCGGGCGCGGCGCCGGCGGTATCGATGCCCGTCGGCAAGCCGGCATCCGTCGGCCCGGGGGTCGGCGTCGATGTGAACAGGGGCCCTGGCGGCGGGGTCGGCGAGACCTGAAGCCCCGGCCCCCCCAGCGCCCGTGCTGCAAAGATCACCATCACCACCAGGGCGATCACCGCGGCAGCCGCGACAGACCACACCTTCCAACCAACGCCGCCCGGCCGCGGTGCGTCTGCCGCGACGTCGATCGCAAGGCCCGGCAGCGGCCCGTCGTCCTCGTCGTCAACGAGCTCGACGTCGAGCGGGGCCGGGGCTGGATCGGCGAGGCGATCCGTGATGACGACCGCAAGCCACGCACGTCCCTGATCGCGCCACGCCGATCCGAGAAACGCCTTGCCCGCGATCTCGACGTCGCGGCGGAACACCGCGGCGGAGGCAGGCCGGTCACGCGGGTCCTTCGCCAGCCCTCGGATCACCAGCTCTCTCGCGAGCAACGGTACCGCCTCACTCGGCAGGGCTCCCTGGGTGTGCTGGACGCCCAGCCCAGTGAGGTCCGTGCCCAGGTACGGGGGTCGTCCGGTGAGCGCGTCGACGAGCACCCCGGTCGCGGCGTAGATGTCGGTCGCGACGGTATGTGGCCGGCCGGCCCACAGCTCCGGCGCCATGTACTGCGGCGTTCCCGCGCGCCAGCCGCGACGCAGTGGTGCTGCCGGGACACCCGCGTCACGCAGGATCCCGGTGCCGTCAGTGTCGAGCAGGATCACGTCGGGCGTCACATCTCGATGAATGACTCCGGCCGCGTGGAGCGC
>PLDZ01000273.1 GCA_003136295.1 Candidatus Dormiibacterota bacterium | reverse complement strand
TCCTCGCGCGCATCGACGCGATCTTCTGAGCCTCAGCTCGCGGCGACTATGCGGTCTCCTCGAGCACGCGGAGCCGGGTGCGCCGGTCCGCCGGCACCGCCTCGGCCCATCTCCCGCCGGCGATGCGCATGGCATGCGACGCGTGCAGCATGCGCTGGATCTCGTCGGCCGGCACCGGCCTGGAGAAATAGAACCCCTGGGCGAAGCGGCACCCGAGGCTCTGGAGGCGCTCGGCCTGGTCAGCCGTCTCCACGCCCTCGGCGATCAGGCCGAGCCCGAGCGTCTTGCCCATGCGGATGATCGCTTGCGCGAACGCCGTGCGGCGCGGGTCCTCGGCGATGTGGTCCACGAAGAGCTTGTCAATTTTGAGGATGTCCAGGGGGAGGTCCTGGAGCGATGCCAGGGATGAATACCCGGTGCCGAAGTCATCCATGGAGATGCGGACACCGAGCGCCTTCAGCTCGCGCAGGCGCGCCCGCGCGCTCTCCGGGTCATCGACCATGAAGCTCTCGGTGATCTCGAGGGTGAGATGAGACGGCGGAAGCCCGGCCTTGGTGAGGATGCGCCACACCTCGGTCACGAAGCTGGGGTCACGCAGCTGCCGCGGTGAGACGTTGACGCTCACCGTGAAGGCGGGCTCGTCGATCAACTCGACCTGCCACGCCTGCCACTGTTTGCACGCCTCCTCGAGCACGTGCAGGCCGAGCTCGCGGATCATGCCGGTCTCCTCGGCGATGCCGATGAATTCGGCGGGAACGACCATGCCCCAGCGGGGGTGCTTCCAGCGCACCAGCGCCTCGACNNCGCTCCAGGTCGGTTCGCACCTCCAGGCGGCGGGCGACGACGTCCTGCATGCCCGGCTCGAAGATCTCGTAGGTGTCCTTCCCCTTGACCTTGGCGCGATACATCGCGACGTCGGCCTGACCCACGAGTTCCTCGGCGGTGACATCGCGAGATGCGCTCACCGCGACACCGACCGAGGCGCTGATCGTCACCTCGCGTCCGGCGATGACAAATCGCGCCTTGAACACGGACACCACGCGCTCGGCGACCCGAATGGTGTTCTCGGGATCCGCGGTTTCCTCGACGAGGATCGCGAACTCGTCGCCGCCGAATCGGGCCGCGGTGTCCGACGCGCGGAGCACGAGCTTCAACCGGTCGGCGACCCTGGCGAGCAGCTCATCGCCCGCCATGTGGCCGAGGCTGTCATTGATCTCCTTGAAGTCGTCGAGGTCGAGAAACAGGACCGCGAGTGACTCTTCGTGCCGCTCGCGGCGGGTGAGCGCATGCTCGAGCCGGTCCATGAACAGCGCGCGGTTGGCGAGGTCGGTCAGGGTGTCCTGAAATGCCTGCTGCCGCAGACGGTGGCCGAGGCGCGTGTTCTGGACGGCGACACTCGTCTGCGCCGCGAAGGCATCGAACAGGTGGAGGTCGTCGGTGTCGAACATGCCGGCACCGCGCAGCCGGTTGGCGACGACCAAGGTCCCGAGGAGCATGCCCTCGCCCTGCAGGAGTGTCGCCATCGCGTCCTTGAAACCCTGCTCGCGCAACCAGGTTCGGAGCTCGGGGTCGGACGTCGACGGTGTGGCGATCACGCCGCGCCTGGTCTCATCCAGAAGCGGCACGAAACGCTCCAGGTGCTCGGCGCTCAACGCGGTATCGATGTTGTCGCTGGCGCCGCGCGTCGTGCTGATCGTGCGCCACGAGCCGGTGCCGGTCGCCACCGGGAGCAATGACACAACCGCAACGTCAGCGCGGAAGACCTTGCAGAGCTGGTCGAGGAGCTCGGGGATGGCCGCGCCGTCGGAGCTCGCGCGCTGGAGCATGTCGCTCGACTCGTAGAGATACTGGAGCCGCTGGTGCTTCTGGTGCTCGCGCGTGTAGAGCACGTACGATGCGCCGATCGCCGCGAGCGGAGTGAGCAGGAGCAGCAGCATCGGCGGGTCGCTCTTGAGCAGCGCGACCACGACCAACCCGAGGCTGCAGTTCGCGAATCCGCCGATCAGCACGATGACGATCGGTTGCAACCATTGATGGTTTGACTGCCGGCCCTCCGCGAGCGAGATGGCGAGTGCGCTCAACCCGAATCCCAGCAGCGATGCGAGGGACATGAAGAGCAGAACCCACAGCCAGACGACCGGGCTGGTCGCGTTCGTCCCGGAGACGTGGTGGACGAGGATGCTGAACGTCTCGGCCTCGAGCGCGAAGCTGGCGAGATTGAAGATCAGTCTCACCGGCGCCTGGCGCCGAAGGACACCGAGGCCGATCGCCGCGCCGACCACTCGCGAGAGAACCAGAGCTCCGGGATCGCCCGCAAGCACGAACACGCCGATCACGAGCGGGATCTCGCTCAACGAGAACGATTGCGCCTCCTTGCGGAAGTGGATGAACACCCGCCACCACTCGCCTGCTGCGAAGCCGGCGACGAGCGCCGCGATCGGCAGGATCATCGCCGCGGTTGCCCGGTGCAGAGGTGCGACCGCGACCACGTACAGGACGGCGGCAGCGATCGCCATGCCGATGTTCAGCATCCAGATGGGCGCGACGCCGCCGCCGCTCGCCGTGGGCCGGTTCTCCGGGCTGGCCCTGGCATCATCCGCGCGCTGCTTGGCGGTCACCAAACGTCGTGACACGTCACACAGTCCTGTGCATCGCGATCTCTCCCGCGCGAGCCTGGCGCCGGCTCGGGGCGGGCCCCCCTCAGGGGCTGAGAGAGTTATAGCGTTGACGCTTCAAACGCGTCATGACGCCTCGGAATCGCTGATGTTACGGCCGATGGGATACGGGCACGCCGAGCCATGGGCGGGCGCCGCCTCGTTGCGCTCGAGGCGGCGGCCAGTCGCCTGGTCAGTCCGGGAAGGTGGCCTGACCCAGCGTGATCGTGGCGCTGTGGGAGACGGCTGAGGCGTCCATCCACGTGAGGGACACCGTCTGACCGACCTTGAAGCTTTCCATGGCGTTGTGGAGGTCCGATGAATTCGAGATCGAGTGGCCCCCGATGCTGGTGATGCGCCCGCAGGTCGTCACCCCAGCGCTCGCCGCCGGATTCGCCTTGACACCGACCACCCACGCGCCCGTTGTGGCCCGCGACGTGGTGCAGTCTGTTCCGGTGCCGTCGGGCAGGGGCACTGGCTTTGTCGGATTGACAGCCACGCCGAGGTAGGCGGCGAGACCGATGTGGATGTTCGGGCCAGTGCCGGAGTGGATCTCCGAGANNCTCGGGGCCGCCCGAATCTCCGGGCTCGATCGCGGCGGAAACCTGGAGCATGCCGGTCAGGGTCTCGGTGTCACCGCTGTCGTCGCTCGCAGTGATCTGCGCGCCGACCTGGGCGACCGTGCCGGCGACCTCCGCCGGCGTCCCGCCCTTGCCGAGGGCGTTGCCGAGCACGGTGATCGCGTCGCCCGGAGCCACCTTGGACGAGTCGCCGATTGGTACGGTCGGGAGGTTGGAGGCGCCGACGAGCTGGACCAGCGCGACATCGTCGCTGGCGTCGTAGCCGATCACCTTGACCTGGTACACCGTGCCAATGCCGTCGATCTGCGCTCGAATGTTGATGGTGCTGCTGATCACATGGTTGTTGGTGAGAACCTCACCGCTCGAGGTGATGATCATTCCGGTGCCGGCGACCTGACCGCCGCCACCTGCGACATCTCCGGTGATGTCCACGATCGCCGAGTCGAGCTTCGCGATGGTGGCCGCCGAGAGATTGCTCCCGGTCGACGGCACGCTGCCACCGGGATTGGGATTGCTGGGTGCCCCGCCGGTGCCGGTGGAACCGCGGGGTTGCGACCCGGTCGAGGGGCTCGAGATCGACGCGGTGGTCAGCGCCCAGGCGGTGCCGCCGCCCGCACCGACGCAGGCGATCGCGAAGAGAGCCAGGGCGGTGCGACGAAATCCGGAGCCACCCGAACGCTGCGGCGCCGGCGGCCAGCTCGGTGGTCCCCACTCGGGGTTGGACGACCAGTGACCGTAGACCGCTCCGAGTGGCTCACCAGGGGGCGGTGGTGGCGGATTTTGGGGGAGGTATTCCATCTCGTCGGTCATCATCGGGCTCCGAGGTTTTCAATTGGGTGACACTCAGCAGCATGACGCTGATTGCTCAGCGTGGCCTGAGCCGTGTCTGTGACATTGCTGAGACCCTTGCTCTTCCCTCGCTCGGTCACTGCGGCCCCGCCTCCAGCTCGGGTCTGGCAACCGGGCGGGGCACCGGCGCGAAGATGTAATAGATCGCCGTCACACCGGCGATCGCTAGCGATACCGGCGCGCTGATGAACGCCACGATGAAGACTCCCGCATAGACGAGCGTTCCGATCGACGTGCGCAGCCGCTGGGTGCGGCGCTGGTCGACCGGCACGATGACGTGGGTGCGACCTTCGCGGAGCGACCATTCGAACATGGCGCTGAAGCTCAGCGCCATNNAGCGTCCTGTCGACGACGGCGATCATGCTCACCCTCGCGTGGTGGTTCACCCAGATGATCCCGATGGTGAAGAAGCTCACCGCGTAGGCGGCGAACTCAGGCCAGTGGTCGCCGAGCTGCGTCAACAGCGCGCCCTGCCCCGGTTCCGGGACGGTGAGATCGAGCGCCAAGAGCGTGATCGCCACCGCGATGACGCCGTCGCTGAAGGCCTCGAGGCGTGCCTTGCTCATCTCTCCGCCGAGAGCGTACATGCAGATCCCGGTCGCGAGACGCGACCTCGGGGTACCATCTGACGGCCGCGACGCTCGCCGTCGCAGCCCGCCCTTGAACTCGCCGTTCTTCTCAACGTCTCACCTGAGGTTCGAGGTTGTCTCGTTCGTACG
>PLDZ01000113.1 GCA_003136295.1 Candidatus Dormiibacterota bacterium | reverse complement strand
GGGTGTGAGAACAGATTGGTGGTCACCATCGGCACCACGAGACCCTGGCTTTCGACCGCCCGGCGCAGGCGCTCGATCGAGTGACTCTTTTCTGCCGCTGTTGCGCCGAACGGAAAGACATCGTTGTCGTGAAAGCTCACGCCGTACGCACCCAGCTCCGCGAGTCGGGCGACGGCCACCTCGGGGTCCAGCGGGGCACGTACGGCGGTGCCGAAGACGTCAACGCCCTGCCAGCCGACTGTCCACAGCCCGAACGAGAAACGGTCGGCGCGAGTCGCTTGCAGCACAACTACCTCCTCACGGACCCGCCCGCATCCTCGAACCGTGCAATGTTGCCGCGGGGCTCGCACGTGGCTCGGGCTCGGCGCGAATTATACCTGCGGCATAAGGGGGCGAGGAGCGTTGTGGTGCTAGAGCACCACCTTGACCGTGGTCGACCCGCTGCCCGACACGCCCGCATCGTCGGTGATCGTGACAGTGATGCGGTACGAGCCCAGCAGGCCGCCATATTGGTGGGAGAGAACGAAGGTGGTGCCCTTGAGCTTGAGCGGCTTCGGGCCGGTACCGTCGCCGTAATCCACCGTCGCGGTGAACGTGTCACCGGCGAAGTCGGCGTCCGTGAAGCTCCCCGAGCCGTTTCGAAAGCTACCGAATACGGCGAGGCCACCGGCCTTGACGGTCACGACCGGGGGCTGGTCCGGCGCCGAGGTGGGCGTGGCTGTCGGAGCCGGCGTCGGTGTGGGTGACGGCGTCGGCGATGTTGGAGTGCCGCCGGGGGGCGGGTTCGCGGGCGGCGACGGCTGCGAACCCGGGCCGGGTCCCGACGACGCCGTGCCATCTGACGCACCCGATGCGCCCGTTCCCGAGCCTCCGCTGGTCGGCGATGTCGAAGTGCCTGTGGAAACCACCGAGATGCCAAAGGTCGGCGCCGCCATCGGGGAGGGGTGGGGCAGCAATCCGGGCGCGGTGAGGCCGATCGCAGTCGTCCCGGACATGATCGCTGCCCCCCAGTTCCATCCCAGGCGGTCGACCCAGCCGATCACCGGCAGCTGCGCGATCCACGAGCCAATCCCGACGACGCGCCAGAGACGCCCCATCGAGATGTTCAGGAAGGCGCGGACGACCACGGGATCGAACTGTCCTCCGGAGCACTTGACGAGCTCCTGCCGGGCAGCGGACACGCCGATCGGCTTGCGATACGGGCGGACGGCGGTCATCACCTCATAGGAGTCGGCGACCGCGACGATTCGCCCGGCGAGCGAGATCTGATCGCCGGCGAGGCCGCGCGGATAACCGAGACCATCGAAGCGTTCGTGGTGATGGGGCACGGCGCCCGCCCATTCTCCGAGCCACGCCGTCAGCGGGCCGATCAGGCGAGCGCCCTCATCGGGATGGCGTTTCACGCTCTCCCACTCACTGTTGGTCAGCTTCGCCGGCTTCGAGAGGATTTCCGACGGGACGACCAGCTTGCCGATGTCGTGGAGCAACGACGCCCAGCGCAGACGTGCGCGATCTGCGGGGAC
The DNA here is from genome assembly GCA_003136295.1 of Candidatus Dormiibacterota bacterium. Lineage (GTDB taxonomy): Bacteria > Chloroflexota > Dormibacteria > Aeolococcales > Aeolococcaceae > Palsa-851. The sequence continues at coordinate 4,069 of PLDZ01000113.1, read as the reverse complement.
GAGCTTCATCTCATCTGCGATGAGATCCGAGAACACGCGCACGCGTTCCGAGTGCCCACGCGTCTGGCGGTCGTGGACGCTGAGCGCCGCGACCAGCTCGAGCACCTTCTGCATGTGCGTGACCTCACCGCCGGTCACTCCCCGGTCGCGCGCTTCCTGCAACTGGCGCTGCAGATCGCGTGGCTTCCCGACGCGCCGGGCAACGGCGTAGCGCTTGGGGGCTCGGTCGGGAAAGAGCAGCGAGAGATTGAGCAGGGCGGCCAGTGGGAGCAGGCGGCGCCCGGCGCGTTCGAGCGTGACGATGGTGATGGGCATCACCAGGCTGACCGTCGCGAACCACAGCGCCGCGGCTGCAAAGCCATTCGGTCGCGGCAGGACACGGCTCAGCACAGCTCCCGCCGCTATGCCGGCCACCGCCGGCACGATCACGACCGCGGCGCGGACGAGCAGGCTCAGGACAGGACGGCGCTGCCACTGATGGCGGGCCGGAATCGTGTCCGGCGCCGGCTTCGGCGTCGCGTCAGCCACGAGTCAACCCCCCGCGGGGGCCCCTCCCCGCAGCGACATAGCGATTGGCCCGGGGCAGGGCCATGGCACAGAATCGCCTGGCACGGCCCCCGTGGTGCTGCGTTTCGGAGTTCTGTGGCCCGGGGGTGACCTGCTCGTCGCACCGGGTAGCTGCAAGGCAGCGCGTGCCTGCGCGAGTGGGCAGAGTGCTTCAGGTAGGATCTGCGCGTCCATGCCGATCTCTCTCCTGCGACGTGAACGTCGTTTCTACGAGCTGTTCGATCGCCAGGCAGGCAATGTCCTCGCGGCATCACAGCTGCTCATCGCCGCGTTCGAGGACGACATCGCGGCGATGCCCGCGCACCAGGCGGCGATCAAGGCTCTGGAGCACGCCGGCGATGAGGTGACCCACGAGATCATCCAGACGCTGCACCGGACCTTCATCACACCGTTCGATCGCGAGGACATCTACGCCTTGAGCTCTGGCCTCGATGATGTGCTCGACTACATCGACGAGATCGCGGAGACGATCATCCTCTACGGCATCACCGAAATATCCGCCGCGGCGAAATCCATGGCGCGATTGATCGTCGCGGCAGCCGTGGAGATGCAGGCTGCCGTGTCCAAGCTCGAGTCCAAGTCCGGGGTGAGAGAGCACGGCATCGAGGTCCATCGCATCGAGAACGTCGGCGACACCGAATCGCGGAGAGCAATCGGTGAACTGTTCCGCGGAGGGTACGACGCGGTCGCGATCATCAAGCTCAAAGACTTCTACACGCTGCTCGAGGACTCGCTCGATCGCTGCGAGGACGTTGCCAACGTTATCGAAGGCATCACCATCAAGAACGCGTGACGGGTATCGACGCGCTGCTGGTCGCGACGGTGGTGATCGCGCTGGGATTCGATTTCACCAACGGGTTTCACGACACGGCGAATGCCGTGGCCACGACCATCAGCACCCGCGCTCTCGGCCCTCGCACCGCGGTCGCGATGTCGGCGGCGTTCAATCTTGTCGGTGCGCTGATCGCCATCGAGGTCCTGCATACGCATGTCGCCAACACGATCGGGGGCCTCGTCTCTCCAAAGCACGGCGTCTCGCTCGGCATGATCGTCGCCGCCCTGGTGGGCGCAATCATCTGGAACCTGATCACCTGGCGCTTGGGATTGCCGTCCAGCTCGTCGCACGCCCTCATCGGCGCCCTGATCGGCATGGGTGTGGTCGCCTACGGCGTCGATGCGGTCAAGTGGGGATCCGTGGGCCCGGTGGTGATCGCGCTGGTTGCGTCACCACTCATCGGACTCGTGCTCGCATACCTGTTCACGATCCTCACGCTCGACGTGTTTCGGCATGCGCAGCCAAGCCCCATCAATCGGCGATTCCGCATGGCGCAGATCGCGTCCGGGGCCTTCGTGTCGTTCTCCCATGGGGCCAACGACGCCCAGAAGACAATGGGGGTGATCACGCTCGCCCTGGTCAGCGCGGGCGTGATCTCTGCCGCTGGAAAGGAATTTCCGTCACCGCCACTCTGGGTGGTTCTGCTGGCGGCAACCGCCATCGGCTTCGGGACCTACGCCGGCGGCTGGCGGATCATCAGAACGCTGGGCACGCGGGTGATCAAGCTCGAGCCGGTCGACGGATTCTGTGCTCAGACGATGGCGGCCGTGGTCATTCAGGGCGCGACGCAACTGGCCCTGCCGGTGAGCACGACACATGTCGTCTCAGGCGCGGTGATGGGGGCCGGCGCGACGCGAAGGCTCGGGGCCGTGCGCTGGGGGGTGGCTCGAAACATCCTGGTCGCCTGGGTGCTCACCATCCCGGCGACAGCTGCGATGGCGGCGGTCTGCGCGCTGATCGTCGGCGCGCTGTGAGCCTGCTCAGCAGACGGGGTTGTTCCGAATCGAACCGGTGAACGCGCCGATCGACGTGGGCGTGACCGCGCCGTACTGAGCGTCGCCACCGAAGGCACGTCCATTGCGCATGTTGCCGAATTCCCACACGCAGGTGCCATGCACGTCGGCAAGGGTCCAGTACGGATAGAAATCGCCCGGCGCGCCCGCCGGCGGGAGCGTGCAACCGGTACCGGTCACCGTATTGCACGTGGGCTGCGTCCCGCTGGAATCCGTCTCGAACTGGATCGACTCGTACTGCGCCCCATCGCTCGTCGGCTGCTGCTGTTGGAAGGCCGACGGGTAGCGGTCCGGCGACGTGGAATCGGGCCAGTCAGGCCAGTACGGTGAGCCATCGAAGTCGAGGTCGCCGACGGCGTCATCGAACACCAGACAGCCGGTCATGACATTGGGGGCGACCGTTCCCCCATGCGTATCGCCTGCTCGATAACACGGCGAGTCATCAGGCTCGGCGGTGGTTCCCTTGTCGGCCACCGCCTCGTACGGTCCGTGGCAGTTCAGGTAGTACTTGTCGGTGAAGGTGCCGATTGTGAAGCTCGACGCCTGGCTGACCGACGAGCATCCCTCGAAATGACCTATCTCGAATTGCGTGTCGATCATGTAGGGACCAACGCCCCAGGGAAGAATGTTCTGGGCCCGGGCGCTCGAATATTCCGGTGCGAAGTTGAATGGGGTGCCGCTGCAGTCGGCGATGCTCGTGTTCATGAACCCGTTCGCCGCTGACGCCACCATCGACCCGCTGGCTCCGGTGGTCAGGTCCTGCTCGACAATTTTCAATGCCTGACCCCCGGGAACGCTTGTGTCGAACATGTGAATCTTGATGCGATCCCCGGGGCGCATCAGCAGCGTATGTGCATTTGGGGTGAATGTGGCCAGGTCGCTGAGCTGCGGGCTCGGTGGGCCGGTGGGGATGCCGTTGGTCTGAACCCACGCGAAATTCACCGGTTCGACGCAGTTGTTGTTACAGGTTCCGGATGCGGTGCACTCGAGGCTGTCGATGTTGAGCGCGGAACACCAATGCGTGTTGTCGCAGCTCACACCATCGATGAACGGCGCAAACCCGGGGGGATAGAACTGCAACTCGACAAAGCCCGCTCCGCCACCGGGATACGCGCCGTGTGGAGCATTGGCATCGCGATTCGGCGTGCAGGGGAGCTGAGGGAAGGAATTGGGATCGCAGACGTCGGTGGAGAACCACGGCGCGATCGACAGCTCGAAATAGTGCGTGACATCGGAGCCTGGGGTGGCAACCGTTGGCGCCGCGGACGGATCGACCCCGAGCGTCTCGACGAAGGTGATGTCGTTGCCGGTGCCGGGGCGGCTTGAGACGAACCGGACCGATGGCTCATCGTGACCGATGTAATAGCCGTGGTCGTAGAAGCGTCCGCCCTTCAGCCCGCGCGGATCGGCGCACAGGAGGCTCCGCTTGGCGAGCGTCTGGATCGAGCTGAACCCGTTGCAGTCAAGCGTTCCGAGCCCGTTCGGTCGCACCGCAGCCGGCGACGCTGCGACCGCCGGCACCGCCTGTCCGGCGACAACGAAAACGGCCACAGCGGCGATTTGAAGCCCCAAACGGATTCTCGCGGCAACACCGAGAGCTCGCGTCATGCCCACTCCTCCGACAGGCCCGTTCCTCGAGGCGACTATAGCGGGC
>PLDZ01000233.1:215-6544 GCA_003136295.1 Candidatus Dormiibacterota bacterium | reverse complement strand
ATCCGGCTGGCCGTGGCCCGGCGTTCCTGCTCGCTGCTCGCGATCACGAGCAGATCGGGACGTTTCACTGGTTCTGCGCTCCCGCATTCGAGGTCGCCTTGGACTGCTCCGCGCAGACGCTGCCCGGGGCCCAGTGGGGCACCGCAGGCAGGCGGAGCGTCGAGACCTTGTCGGTGGGCACGAATGCGACGCTCAAACCGTCCTGGTAGACCTTGGTCCAATCGGCCGCGTGCTCCATCACGTCGGCGAGCGGAGTCTTGACGTCGTACAGGACGATGTCGGTGCCCGAATCTCGAATGATCGAGTCCCACTGCGGCGTGACTGTCTCAACGTTGGCGTACGTGAATAGCAGCGGATCGCCCATGAGCGCTGCGTCACCGAAGATGAAGACCTTGTCGCCGTGCGGCGAGAGCGTGTCGGCAAGATACCCTCCCTCGCCGTACTGGTTGAAGATCTTCAGTGGTTCGGGTGCGCCGGCAAGCCACTGTGCCGCGCACACCGGAAACTCCTGCGCGTACGCCAATGAGTCGGGCTGCAGTCGCATCTTCGGCACCAGCCATGCGATGTAGACGCCTCCGAGCCCCGCCATGAGCAGCGTGCACGCCGTGAGGCGGAAGAGCAGCGGCGGTTGCACTCGAGTGCGGGTGGACGCGGGTGTTCGTCGCAGACGCACCGCCGCTGCGCGCATTCGCGGTCCGGCGAGCTCAAGCTGGTCGATGTACACGGGAGTCGCGGCGGCAACGAACAGCGCGATGTGCCGTGCGGACTGCAGGGACAGTGCGGTGGTGACCAGCACGAGCGCGACGTCGCGGGCGCGAATGCGCTTGTTGAAGACGATCAACATCGCCAGGCTGAGCACCATCGCCCCGTACACGAGTACCTCCCAATCGTGGAAGCTTGGGGAGAACCACTCCTCGATGAGCGACTGCTGCGCCCCGGACGTCTGCGTGCCCAACGCGTACAGCAGGATGCTCGGCCCGTTGGGATTGATCATGCTGACCGCGGTGGACGCCATCAACACGAAGAGCAGTGGTCGGAGTCGCTCTCGCGGTGCCGGATCGGGCATATGCAGCCATCCGCCGAGGACTTCCGCAACCAGCACGATCGCGATGAACCCAAGTCCGATCACGAAACCAGAGTGAAAATTGCTCCACACCAGGAACACCGGAACCAATCCCCATATGGCTCTCCCTCCTTTGACCAGGTGTCGCTCGACGAGCAGCAGCGTGAGCGTCGCGAACGCGAACGTGATCATCTGGACCCGCGGTCCCCAGATTGGGAAACCGGCGATCACGGCGATGAGCATGCCCATGCCGAGCGCACCGCGACCGGGATGGCGCAGGCGTGCTTTCTGCATGATCGCAACGAGTCCGAGCCAGGTCACGGCGCAGAGCACGAGCACGATGAGTCCAAGGCCCCCAACGGCGAACTCGATGGCGAACACCACCTCGTTGAGCCACTCGTGCATCGTCCAGTGATGGTTCGCGACGGTGTACGTGAACGGATCGTTGCCGAGCAGGCCGCCGTGCTGGATGATCAACTGACCGGCGCGAAGGTGCCACCAGAAGTCAGGATCCTGAATGGTCCGCGTCACCGGCAGCGCCATGATGACGAGCACCGCGGCGATGAACAGCCCACTCGGTGCGGTCAGCGAATCCAGGCGCTCGCGGAATCCGTTCCGTTGCCCGTGCACCGCCTCAGCCGCCACGCTGCTCATTACGCCGCCCGCCACCTGTCCGTCAGCTCTGCGATGCTCCCGAGATCACGCGGGGTGCGCCTGCATTGCCCGGTTGTTCGAGCCCGACCGACGACCAGAGCATCTTGAGCAGATGCGCAAACTCGAACGGCTTGCCCATGTATGTGATCCCGCCGAGATCCATGACCGCTTGAATGTCTTCGTCGAAACAGCGCGCGGTGAGCAGGATGATCGGGCACGTCGCGGTCTTTGCCTGAGCACGGAGCTCACGACACACCGAGAGCCCGCTCAATCGCGGCATCATCACATCGCAGACAACGGCGTCCGGCAGCCAGCCCTTGATCACGATCTCGAGCGCCTCCATGCCGTCCTCCGCGCAGCGGACGTCGAAGCCATCGCTGGCGAGCCGCAACTCGAGGAGACGGCGAAGCGAGTCGTCATCTTCCGCGACGAGGATGCGAGGTGGGTCGCCGTGCGTCATCTGCCTGTAAATTCCCTGGAGCGGTGGTTCGACTGCGATCTGGTTATACGCTGGGCGCCAGTTGCGGCTCGTCGTGCAACAGGCCTGTCACAGCGATTTGTGAACTACGGGCAGGGTGCAACTCTGCGGTGACATGATGGCGGTGGTGAGCGAAGTCGAAACGGCCCCCACCATGAACCCATCGGCGCTGTCCGGTGTCCGATTCCTGGTGACCAAGCGCATCGAAGACCTCGATGCGACGGCGGCGTCGCTCGACGACGAGCTCTCGGCCGTGGCGCTTCGCCTGCAGGAGCTCCGGACTGAGCAGCACGCGGCCGAAGGACGTTGGGGAGCGCTGCTGAGCGTGCTGCCCGCCGGCGATGTGGACGAGATCGACAGTGCCTTCCGCACCCTCGCGAAAATCCGTGCCGACCTCGCGGCGACCGAGGAACGCCAGGTCGAGCTGGGCACCCGGCTGACGGGCATCCGCGCCGAGCAGGAGGTGCTCCGCGCCGTCTATCGAAGTCTCGACGACCTCCTCGCCGCAAACGCCGGCCCGACCAACGGTACCGCCCGGCTCCGCGACGCCTCTCGACAGACCTTCCAGATCATCGAGGAGGAGCGGATGCGCATTGCCCGGGACATGCATGACGGGCCCGCGCAGTCGATGGCGAACCTCGTGCTCCAGGCCGAGATCATCGAGCGGCTGATCGCTCGTGATCCGAAGATGGTCGTCAGTGAGCTGGCCGACTTCAAGAACGGCGTGCGCAGCGTTCTGGACGACACCCGGCGGCTGATCTTCGACCTCCGGCCCATGACCCTGGACGATCTCGGCCTCGTGCCGACGCTGCGAAAGTTCGTCGGCGAGTTCGGGGAGCGCAACTCGGTCAACGCGCACCTGCGCGTGGTCGGCGAGGAGATCCGGATGGGGGGTGGCCTCGAGCAGACACTCTTCCGGATCGTTCAGGAGGCGCTCAACNNGACGACGGAGTGGGTATGGACGTGGAGGCCACCGAGGCCTCGGTGGATCGCACCCGCCACTTCGGTCTTCTGACCATGCGCGAGCGTGCCGACGGAGACAAGGGGAAGCTCGAGATCAGGTCGCAGCTCGGCAAGGGAACGGAGGTCCGGGCGACATTCGATCTCTGAGAGCCCCGTTCCAGGTGCCCCGAAGCCCGGATCGGTACGTCCCCCCGACAATGGAGGGGATGCGGCATCGCGTACTGGCATGCGACTTCGACGGGACACTGGCAACCGAGGGCGTGTGCGCCGACGCAACCGTCGAGGCACTGGAGCACGTCGCCGCCACCGGTATCCGGCTGGTTCTGGTAACCGGCCGCACCAGGGAGGAGCTCGCCGACGTCTTCGATCCGGGCAGTCTCTTCGAGGCGATCGTGTTCGAGAACGGCGCCGTCGTCCTGGACGTGGCAGCGGACAGAGAGCAGCTGCTCGCACCGCGTGTGCCGAACGGTCTTGTCGCCGAGCTCCAGCGACTGGGCGTCACCCCGCTGGTGGTCGGTCGCGTGCTCTGCTCGACCGCGTGGAGCCAGGAGGCCAAGCTCTCGGTTGCAATCGCCAAGCTCGGTATCGATCGCAAGGTCGTCCGCAACCGTGACTCGGCCATGGTGCTGCCTCCCGGCATCAGCAAGCGCACGGGGATCGAGGCGGCGCTGCGCGCGATCGGCGAGCTCCCGAGCGTGACTGTCGCCGTCGGCGATGGGGAGAACGACATCCCCCTGTTCGCGGTAGCGGGCGTGTCGGTGGCGGTTGCCAACGCTGTGGATGCCCTCAAGGCGCGTGCCGATGTCGTGCTCACCGAACCGAACGGCAGGGGAGTCCAGGCACTCGCCGCGGCCCTGGTGGCGGGCGACCTCGGAGCCCTCACCGCGCTGAGCCCACTCGCGGGATAGCGACCTCAGCCCGGGAGGATCGGCGTGCGGATCACGCTGGTGTCCCCCCGAAACCACGCCGCGATGGCGGCGTCGTTTTGCCGGCGTCCGACCACGGCTCGACGCTCGGGCTGGATGTCAAGCGCTGGCACCTGGATGGTCGTTCCCTCGGCCGGCATGACGGCGATCAGCGCCGCGACCAACTCGGGATCGAACTGACCGCCGCTCTCACGCTGCAACTCACCGAGGATCCAGTCGTACGATCGGGCGGGTTGATACGGTCGCCCGGTGCGCATCACATCGAAGGCGTCGACGATGGACACGATGCGCGCTCCGAGCGGTATNNGCCGACCTCGGGGTGCGTGCGAATCACGGCTTGCTCTTCGGCCGTCAGCGCCTCCGGCTTACGGAGCAGCGCTTCGGGAATCGCCACCTTTCCGATGTCGTGAAGGCAGGCGCCGAACCGGATGATGCTGCGCAGACCGTCACCGATGCCGAGGTGGCGGGCGATGGCATCGGACATGCCGACGAGTCGGGCCGAGTGCTCCTGCGTTTCATAGTCCTTGGACTCCAGCGCGTTGGCCAGGACCATCGTGAACCGCTCGAGCATCGGCGCGAGAAACCGGAGTCGGAGCGCCTCGTCGGCAAGCTCGCGCCGCTCGAGCGCGCGGTCGAGCACGGTGAGCATGTGCATCGATTTGAAGGGCTTCGGAATGAACGCGACGGCGCCGGCCTGCATTGCCTGAATCGCGAGGTCGAGGTCACGAAATGCGGTCACGACGATGCACGAGATCATCGGATCCACGCGTTGCGCATGTGCGATGAGGTCGACGCCATTCGCGTGTGGTATCGCGTAATCCGTGATCACCGCATCGAAGCAGCCCGGGACATCGACTGAACTGATCGCCTCGGCGCCGTTGGAAACGCTGGTCACATCGTGGCCGGCGAACTCGAGCGTCTCCTCGATAAATCGGCGTGTCAGCCGATCATCTTCGGCGACGAGCACCCGAGCCACCTGGTGATTACCTCCGTCATGCCCGTTGCGAGCGCGTGGTCGACCGCGAACGAGGGAGCCATCGTCCCTGATCAGATCGATTCGGAGGTCCTCGTCACACGCCTGTGCGAGAACGCTACAACTGCGGCCTCGCCTCTGACGCCGTCCCGAACGGCAGCCGGAGCGTATGCCGCCAGTGTGCCCGCACCGCGCGCTGCACCTGGAGGTCGGTCCACCAGATGGGTACCTCGGCGCTCTGGTCGTGATCGACACGAAGGCGCTTGCAGAGCAGGCGGCGCTTGACCGGCATACCGAAGTCCTTGCGGCCGGTCATGACGACTTTGTAGACAAGGTAGACGACGATCCAGCACACCAGCGCTCCGGTTGCGCCGAGGTAGACGTCTCCTGGGATCGAGCCGGATTTGGCGGCGTGCGCGGCCGCGGCGAGGAGAAGGAGCATCGGACAAAGCCTAGCCCCCGCCTGCAACGCAACAGTTCACGATCCGGTAACAGCCGTGAAGCCGTCACCGGATCGTGCGGGCTGCTGCGTTGATCAGCCCCGTTTACGCGACGGGGTCTGGTTGAGGCTCCGGTTCGAGCGCCATCGCCACCTCGGCGTCGACACCCATGTCGAGTCCGACGTAGTCGGGATCACCACCACCGGCGGCTGCCGCCTCTTCCTCGTAGAGGCGAAGTGCCTCGTCGCGAAGCTTCTGGTAGTAGTCGAGGCCCGTCCCGGCGGGGATGAGCTTGCCGATGATGACGTTTTCCTTGAGGCCGCGCAGCCGGTCGATCTTGCCCGAGATGGCCGCTTCCGTGAGCACGCGAGTGGTCTCCTGGAAAGATGCGGCGGACAGCCACGACGCGGTGTTGAGCGCTGCCTTGATGAGCCCGAGCAGTACCGTCTGGGCGATCGCGGGCTCGCCGCCCTCGCTCAGGGCCTTTGCGTTGGCCTCTTCCCACTCCAGCTGCGAGACGATCTCGCCGGGCAGCAGGTCGGTGTCGCCGGCGTTGTCGATGCGGACCTTGCGCATCATCTGCCGGACGATGACCTCGATGTGCTTGTCGTTGATATCGACGCCCTGCGTCCGGTACACGCGCTGCACCTCGCGCACGAGGTAGTTCTGGACGTCGTCGCGTCCGCGGACGAGAAGCAGCTCCTGGGGGCTGATCGAACCCTCGCTGATCTTGTCACCGGCACTGACGTGGTCGCCGTCGCGGACCTTGATCTGTGCCGACACGGGAATCGGGTACTCGCGGGAGTCGTCGTCGGTGCTGCGCACCAGGATG
>PLDZ01000233.1:0-170 GCA_003136295.1 Candidatus Dormiibacterota bacterium | reverse complement strand
TTGACCTTCTGCGACCGGTTCTCGCCCTTGATCACCTCCACGACGCCGTCGATCTCACTGATCAAGGCCTTGCCCTTCGGCACCCGAGCTTCGAACAGCTCCTCGACGCGGGGGAGACCCTGGGTGATGTCGGAGCCGCCGGTTGCGACGCCTCCGGTATGGAAGGTGCG
>PLDZ01000035.1:5427-7006 GCA_003136295.1 Candidatus Dormiibacterota bacterium | reverse complement strand
TGGCAGGCGGGACCCGGCGTCGAGACCGGCGGCTGCCGAGTTCGCGGGGGCGGCCATGCCGGCCATACCAACCGACAGTGCGGCGACGAGCCATCTGCGCGAACGAATCACGGGCTGTCTCCTCGCTCTTGGCCAATTAGGAAACCTTACTGCCTAGCGCGACAGCCTACGCCTCTGGGACCGGGTGCGTCAACGGCCTTGGCGAGACGGATACCGCGTCGTTAACCAAAGCGCTGGTAGGGTGAGTACGTGCTCTCCCAGCAATCCGACACGCTCGCGATCGACGGGCTCATCAATCTGCGCGACCTCGGCGGATTACCGACAGCCTCGGGCGCATTGACACGGCCCGGCAGGTTGCTGCGCAGCGAATCGCCACACACCCTGAGCGAGTCGGGCCTCCGGGAACTCCTCGACCTGGGCATCGGCGCAGTCGTCGACCTGCGCACGACGTCAGAGCGTGAGCAGCGACCGAGCCCACTCGCAGAGGCCGGCGTCCATACGTTGCATGCGCCGATCTTCACCGACGACGAGGACTACCCCGACCACCTCTCCACCGCCGCCGAGGTCTACTGCTGGTGGCTCCGCGAGCGCCGAAACGGGGTCGCCGCGGCGATGAGCGCGATTGCCGACGCGCCCTCGGCGCCGATTCTCGTGCACTGTCATGCCGGCAAGGACCGCACCGGTGTTGTCATCGCCCTGGTGCTGCGCCTCGCCGGCGTGAGCATCGACGATATCGCCGACGACTACGCGATCAGCGGCGTGCAGCTCGCGGAGATGCTTGCCCGCGACCGGGTCACGGCGCTGGAGCGCGGGATGGACCAGGTACGCGTCGAGCGGCTCTTCACGGTGCGCCGCGAGGCGATGGTGCAGACGATGGACTGCGTTGACTCCGAGCACGGCGGGGCAGTGTCCCTGCTGCGCGCTATCGGTCTTGAGGACACGCGCATCGATCGGCTCACGACGCTTCTGCTCAGCCCGACCTGGCCAGCGTCCTGATACCCAGCCGTCACCAATCGGCCAGCGGTGGGCCTGTAGGCTCGGGAAATGGTTGGCGTGGGGGTGATCGCAGCGGTGTTCGTCGCTCTCGCGCTCGTCAGTCGTCTGCGCTATTTCCGACACTTGATCCTGGCGGCCCACGACCGCCCTCCGGCGCTGCGGAAAGCCTGTCGCGTGTGCGGCGCACCGGCGGTGCATGCGATCTGGCACGCGCGAGCGTCGAGCTACCTCCGGCCCTTCGGCCCAACCGAGACCGAGGCATGGTGCCAGACCCACTACGAACAAGCCCTGGCGCGTCGTCAAACGCCCCGGAGTCGGCCCACCAGGTAGCCCTCATCCCGATCCACCGCGTGATGGATCAGCACACCGTCCGCCGTGGCCTCCTCGTGAGTCCGTCGCATTCCCACTTTCTCGAGCACCCGCAGCGACGCCGGGTTCTCGGCCAGCGCACAGGCGACGATCCGCGTCAGGCCCGTCTCGAACCCGTGCCGTACCACCGCCGTCGCCGCCTCGGTGGCGATGCCACGGCCCCACGCCGCTCGCGCGAACGCATAGGCCAATTCTGTTTCGTCGCTGCCCTCCT
>PLDZ01000035.1:3840-5412 GCA_003136295.1 Candidatus Dormiibacterota bacterium | reverse complement strand
GCGCATCACCTCTGCGTCGGCGTAGAGCAACGCGAGATCTTCGATGTCCCCTTCGCACAGGGGCCGGAGCCGAAGGCGCGGCGTGAAGATCTCCATGTCAGCTCGCGGCGATCGTAACGGGGTGGCCGCGAAGGGTCTCGACGTGAACCGCTCGACGCGCGCGCCGCGTTTGCAGTGTTTCTCTATACTGTGGGAGCGACCACGTGCGCCCGGCCGGCGTCGGGGAAGCCTGGCAGGGGATTCACGAGACAGGGGGACATTGTGTCGGGGGACATCCAGAACAGCCGGCGCGCGCCCGGTTTCCGTCGGGCGGCGATCGCCCTGGCGGGCGTGAGCTCGTTTGTCGGGCTGTGGACGACCACCGGAACCACAGCCGTCTTCGCGGCACATACCACCCCGACCACGAGCCACGCTGCCGGCGCTGCCGCCACGGCCACCACGCAGGACTGGCCGACGTACCTGCACGATGCGGCACGCACGAGTGTCAGCGCCGACACCACGCTGACGCCCGCGAACGTTCCCTTCCTGCAGAAGAAATTCACCGCGGTCGCCGGCGGCATCATCGCGGCCGAGCCGGCAATCGTGAATGGCGTCGCCTACATCGGCTCCTGGGACGGCTACGAATACGCGATGAACGCGAACACGGGTGCGGTGATCTGGAAGACCTTCCTGGGCAAGATCGCCGATCCGCCGTGCGTCCCCCCGAATCAGGGGATCACGTCCTCGGCCACAGTTCTCAACGGCGTCGTGTACGTCGGCGGCGCCAACGACAGCAACGGCGAGGAGCAGTGGTATGCGCTGTCGGCCAGCAGCGGCGCGATCATGTGGAGCGTTCCCACCGGCCTCGGTCCGGTGGCGGGTGCCTACTACAACTGGTCGAGCCCGCTGATCGTCACCGACCCGGCGGACGGGCAGCTGTACGCCTACATCGGCACCGCCAGTGTCTGCGATGCGCCGCTCGTCCAGGGCCAGCTCCTGAAGGTGTCCCTGGCAACCCACCAGGTGGTCGGCATCACGCCGATGGTCCCCAGCGGACAGGTGGGAGGCGGTATCTGGACGTCGCCGACGTATGACGTCACAACCAACAAGATCTTCGTCTCCACGGGCACGCTCAACCTGTACTCGCAGACGCTCTCCCAGGCGGTCGTGGCAATCAACGCCACCACCATGGCGGTGGTCGACCACTGGCAACTCCCCTTCGAGGCCGCGGTCAGCGATTCCGACTGGGGGACGACGCCGACACTCACCACCGACGCGGGCGGCGATCAGCTGCTGAGCCTCGCGAACAAGAACGGCATTCTCTACACGCTCAACCGCAACAACATGGCCGCCGGGCCGATCTGGCAGAGCCAGATCGCCTACGGCGGCGACTGTCCCACCTGCGGTGACGGTTCCATCGCGTCCGGGACCTTCGCCAACGGCGTCCTGTACTACGCGGGTGGCAGCAACAGCGACGCCTCGGGCGGCGGCCACGGTGGCTCGGTGACCGCGTTCAACCCCGGCACCGGCGCCGTGATCTGGAAGCACGAGACCAACTCGCCGATTCTCGGCTCCATCATCGAGGACAACGGG
>PLDZ01000035.1:0-3757 GCA_003136295.1 Candidatus Dormiibacterota bacterium | reverse complement strand
GGCAGCGTCACGGTCACCGCATCGGGCAACGGACGCACCCAGGGCGACCAGATGCGCCTCATCACCGAGCCGGCCAGTGGTGACTTCCAGATTTCCGTCCAGGATATGTCGGAGACGGCGGGCAACCTCACCGGCTACCAGCAGCCGCAGCTCGGCATCGTCATCCGCCAGAGCGCAGCGCTGGGCGCACCCTTCTACACCGCCCTCCAGGATCCGACGTACCCCGCCGAGGGGGAAAACGTCGCCAACGTGATCATGTATTACCGCGACAGCTGGGGCGGGCCGGTCGTCGAGCTCACCCAGAACTATCCGGAAGCCTTCCCGCGATACCTCATGGTGCAGCGCCGCGGGGACACCTTCCAGACGCTCTTCAGCACCAACGGCACGAACTACACGCTGATCAGCGCCACCGCGCACACGATCGTCATGCCCACGACGGTGCTCGCCGGCATGGGCGTGGCCTCCGGGACGCCTTCCGCAACCACCACGGCGGTGTACCAGAAGCTCGTGATCGGGCCGCCGACGCAGACGTACGTCGAGCAGAACGAGGCGCATGCGTGCCCGACGGGCTGGACCTGCACCGATGTCGGGGCAGGGTCTCCCATCGGCGATGAGACGCTGGCCAACGGCGTGTGGACGGTCTCCGGCGGCGGCGAGGGCATCAACCTCGCGACCGACGGACTCGGCGGCAACCGGATCGCCGACCAATTCCATTACGTCTACAAGCCGACCAGCGGTGACGGCGTGCTCACCGGGCGCCTCACCGCGCTCGCCAACGGCAGCGCCACCGCGCAAACCACGCTGATGATGCGCGCCGACACNNTACACCGACACGACCCAATCGCCGGCGGTGACGTACTACAGCCTGCTGACGTCGAGCAACGGCACGACGTGGACGGAGGTCAACGGATCCACCGTCGCGCTCAATCTCGGCGCGCACCCCCTCGCCGGCATCGGCGGTTCGCAGGCCACCCCGCGCCTCCTCAACAAGTCGACGTGGGACAACGTCACTCTCTCCGCCGGCAGCTCAAAGCCGCCGGGCGTATGCCCGCAGGGATTCGCCTGCCAGGACGTGGGCAACGGCTACCAGCCGGGGAGCCAGGAGTTCAGCAACGGCACCTGGACGTTCTCGGCCGGCGGGCCGGACATCTGGGACGTGTACGACTTCTTCCACTTTGTTTCACAGCCGCTGACNNCAGTGGCGAACGGCCGAGGGTGGTCTGACCAGCCAGCTGCTGGCACCCGGCCCGTCGCCCGAATATCCGGTGTACCTGATGATCGGGCGTTGGACGGATCCCCACGCCGGCGGGCTGACCTACTACACCGCCTACTGGTCGACCGACAACCTCACGTTCACCGCCATCGCCGGGTCCACGGTGGCGCTCNNTGTCCGGCAAGCGTCAGCGGATGCGCGGACATCGGTGGCGCAACGCCGGCCGGCACGCAGACGCTCAGCAACGGCACGCTCACGGAGTCAGTCGGTGGCGGTGACATCTGGGCGGCTGCCGATCAGCTGCACCTGGTCTGGCAGAACCTCGCCGGCGACGGCGCGGTCAGCGCACGAGTGGCGTCGCAGCAGAACACCGGGGGCTGGGCCAAGGCCGGCGTGGTGATGCGCGTCGACACCACCGCGGGCTCCCCGTATTACGGCGTCTTCGTCAGCGCGAGCAACGGCATCGCGGTCCAGTACCGCCCCACCGCGGGTGCGGCCACCGCGCAGATCCTGCTCCCGGGCAGCGCGCCCGCCTACCTCGAGGTGACTCGCTACACCGACAAGGGCGGCACCACCTACTACACCGCCTACACGTCGAGCGACGGCACCACGTGGACGCCGGTGGCCGGATCGACGGTCGCGCTGGCGATGCCGGGCACATTGCTCGCCGGCTGGGGAGGCGACTCCAACAGTCAGACGGTGAGCAACCAGATCGTCTTCGACCACCTGGCGGTGACGACCGGCGCATCCGCACCCCCCGGTCTCTGCCCGTCCGGCTGGACCTGCGGCGACATCGGGGGTGCGACGCCCGCCGGCGGCCAGAATCTGGCATCCGGCGCGTGGACGGTTGCGGGCGGCGGCGGCGACATCTGGGGCACCAGCGACCAGTTCCGGTTCGTGGATGCCGCGGCGACGGGTGACGGCACCATCAGCGCTGAGGTCACGTCCCAGCCGCCCGTCAACCCATGGGCCAAGGCCGGGGTGATGATGCGCGGCTCGGTCGACCCGTCCTCGCCGTACTACGCCATCCTGGTCACTCCGGCGAATGGTGCCGTGGTGCAGTGGCGGACCACGCAGGGTGGGGCGAGCAACCAGATCGCGGTGCCCGGCACCGTGCCGGTGTTCCTCGAGGTGTCCCGCTGGACGGATACCAGTGGCGCCACACCCGTGACGTACTACTCCGCGCTGGTCTCAGCCGACGGGGTCACCTGGACGACCGTGCCGGGGTCGGCCGTGGCCATGACGCTGCCGGCGAATTACGTCGAAGGCCTCGCTGTGACCTCGCACGACACGAGCCAGCTGAGCACCGTCGGGCTGTCCGCGGTGACCCTCGGCACGACCTCGACCGAGCCGCCAGGTGTGTGCAGCGCCGCCTACACCTGCGCCGACATCGGTGCCACCACTCCCACCGGGACCCAGACCCAGACGCCATCGACGTGGTCGATCCAGGGCGGCGGCGGTGACATCGCCGGCACCAGCGACCAGTTCCGGTTCGTCGCCCAGGCGCTGCCGGGAGACGGCAGCGCCAGCGCACGGCTGGCGTCGCTGAGCAACACCAATGCCTGGACCAAGGCAGGCGTCATGCTCCGCGCCGACACGACCGCCGGTGCCGCGTATTACGCGCTGATGCTCACCCCGGGCAACGGCCTGATCGTGCAATACCGCGCGGCGTCCGGTGCGGTCACCAACCAGCTCGTGCTGCTCAGCGGGCCCACGGCGCCGCTCTATCTCAGGGTCACCCGGACGGGCACGGCGTTCTCCGCGTCGACATCGTCAGATGGCGCCACCTGGACCGCCGTCGCCGGCTCGACGGTGACGCTGCCCGGCCTCACCGGATCGCTCCTGGCCGGGATGGCCGTGACGTCGCACGACACCAGCCACCTCGCTACCGCAACCTTCAGCTCCGTCAGCCTCTGAGAAAGGTCAGCTTGTTGTGAACTTCATGGTTCGTTGGACCATGAGGTCCAGCTGACCGGTCAGGTCCGGTCCCGATGCCGGCCTGAATCCATACGTGATGAAACACCGCCACCGTGTCGAGAGGAGGTGATAGGAGACCTCTGTCGTGCCCGGATAGGCGGCACCAAGCGGTCCGACCGCCCTCGTTCCAGGCACTCCATCGATCATCACTGAAGAGATCGTCGTCGTTCCGTCGCTGCCGGGAGTGGCCAAAACATCGTTGTAAACGGGATCGTTCTGACCACAACTGAAATAGAAGACACCGTCTGCATCCTCAACTCCGGGGTGAAGCTTGGTCGGGTCAGGGCTGAACGACAGGCCGCCCTGATCGTCAAACACCTTGAGCGTGGGTGGATACCTGATGGTGTATCCATCCGTGCTACTCACCTTCGTCCAACCCGCAGCCGGATCGGGTGGCGACTGGGACGGCGGGATGATCGCCGTCGATGGCGACCCCGATACGGACGGTGAATTCGTCGAGGGCGCACTTGAAGATGAGCCGACCGACGCAGATGATGGGCTGGAGTCACATCCAGCCAGGAGAACCGCTGCACCCAGCCCGAGACCCGTGAGAAGTCGCGGCGACGG
>PLDZ01000083.1:3853-3990 GCA_003136295.1 Candidatus Dormiibacterota bacterium | reverse complement strand
GGGTTCCAGGCGGTGTTGGAACCAGACGGCTCTTTTGGCCACTGGATGGGGATTGATGGAAAGCTACAACACACCGCTGCGTTAACCGCCGGTGACACCGCGACGCTCGAAGTTGAGACACTCAAAGACTGGCCGGA
>PLDZ01000083.1:0-3794 GCA_003136295.1 Candidatus Dormiibacterota bacterium | reverse complement strand
GCACCGACCCGACCCTGTCAAAAAGTGGCAGGCTTATTGAGCCAGCGTGATTTGTCGTTACGGGACTGCATGACGCCCTGACTACCTGGTTCGGAACACCATGACGAGAGGGCGGGGTTCGGCCTGACGTCATAGCCACCTCGGTCTCGCAGGGTGCGGTGGAAGCGGGCCGTGTTGTCAGCTACAGCGAGGCGTCGAGCGCGGCCATGAACCATTGATACGGCCACATTCGCGAAGGTTGTGCCGGCCAACCATTGATGAGCCCGATGAGTTGCCAATAGCGCTCCACCCGGCGGTCGCTGAACGTGGCGAGTTGGTGCGCGAGTGCCCTGCGGTACTCGGGGCTGTCCTCTTTGCTCGCAGTAGCGGCGAATAGCGGCACTACCTCGTTGACGATCGCCAGGCCTTCGGCGGAATCGGTGGCAACGCCGTGTGAGACCGCCGTGCCCGCGCGATCCACCACAGCCTGCCCTGCCCGCTGCGTCGCCTCGTCGGTGTCGGTGATGTCTGAGGCGGCACGCTGACGTTCCCCCTCGACGATCATCTCGCGGATACGGGCACGAAACGCCGAATCCTGAATCAGGCTGGCGAGTTCCACCCATGCATCAATCTGCTCGGCGGAGGGCTCATCGGGCAGCACGGGCAGCGCGGTGCGCATGCGCTGCGCAAACGGATTGTTCTGATGGTCGGCGAAGATCGAGTCGAGAAACTCCTCCATGATTCGGCGGGATTCCTCTGCGGACGCTTCGGCAAAAGCCGTCATGCGCTGTACCTCCTCGGGGTCGGTGACGCCGCGAGCGATGGCTCGCAAAACTGCCCGGCGCAACGTGAGCTGGTGGATGTGCAGATCGATGGCGTCGGCGTGAGCACGAGCCGCGTCCTCGATCTTCGTCCGGCGCTCGGTGACGCGGCGGATGCTCGGAAGGTCGAGCCCCAGATCGCGTAGAGCATGAATCAGCTCGAGACGAGCCACTCCCGCCTCGTCGTAGCGGCGATACCCGGCATCCGTGCGGCTCACCGCCGGGACGAGTCCGAGGTCTGAGTAGTAGCGGATGGTCTTGACCGGGAGGCCGGTAAGCCGAGCTACGTCGCCGATGGAGAGATCCATGCCCCAAGAGTGCGGTCTCCTGTTACTGGAGAGTCAAGGGCGAACAGCTCACCGATGCGGGCTGGGGCATCGTCAAGGCGCCGTTGACTTTTACCATCTGGTTATATAACCTTTAGGTAATGGCTACCGACGACCCCCTGAGCCGCGCGTTCGCGGCCCTTGCCGACCCCACCCGCCGGGCGATCCTCGAGCGCCTCGCGACCGGCGAGGCTGGCGTCGTCGAGCTCGCAGGGGCCTCCACGCTGACCCAGCCCGCCATCACCAAGCACCTCAAGGTGCTGGAGCGGGCCGGCCTCGTCGGTCGGGCCCGCGACGGCCAGCGCCGGCCCGCGCAGCTTCACCTCGAGGGCCTGCTCCCGGTGGACGACTGGCTGCGCCGCGCCCACACCGAATGGTCCGACCGCATAGACCGTCTTGAGGTCCATCTCGCCGCCCAATCAGAAGCAACCATTACGGAGGAGAACCACAATGCCTGAGTCCCGCACCGCCGTGGACGTCCGATCTGCAACCCCGACCAAGCAGCTCGTCATCGAGCGCACTCTGAAGGCCTCGCCCGAACGGGTCTTTGACGCCTTCACCGACCCGGACCAACTGAAGAAGTGGTGGTGGCCTAACGGGTTTACGTGCCCCGCAGCAGAGGTAGATCTTCGCGTCGGCGGGACGTATCGGCTCGCGATGGAGTGGCCGGACTCCATTCCTGCCGAGGCTCAATTCTCTCACTACATGGGTGGCGAGTACTACGAGATCGAGCGTCCGCATCGCCTGGTGATGAGCGGCCGGGCCGTCAACGACGAGCAGGGCGAGCTGTTCGCCACGCTCATCGAGGGGACCTTAGACGCCCGCAACGGGGGCACCGCGCTCACCATGCGACAGTCCTACTTCGAGCCGATGCCGCCCGCCGAGGCGATGGCCGGTGCCGAGCAAGGCTGGTCCGAGCAACTCGACAAGCTCGAGCGGTTGCTCGCGGATTGACGGAGAGGGACTGGCATGCGAATTCCTGGGGGAGGACACTAGGTCGGCGCCGTTGTAAAGCGGACTCCTTTTTTCAGCTCAGCTGCTCGGCCAGCGCGAGGATGATTCCGCTCGGCCCGCGGAGATATCAGAGCAGGCAGCTGTCTTCGTAGCGCGTCACTTCGCCAACGAGTTCGGCGCCGTGCGGGCGGAGGCGGGCGAGCGTGTCCTCGATGTCGTCGACGGCGAACATGACGCGGTGCAGGCCCAGCGTGTTCGCCGGGGTGATCTCCGGCTTGGGGGTGATCGCCTTCGGGGTGTGATACTTCGCCAGTTCGAGCCGCCCGGGGGCGTCCGGGATCCGCATCATCGCGATCTCACTTCGCATGTCGTCGAGGCCGACGACGTTTCCCGCCCAGCTTCCTTCGATCGGCATCCTGCCTTCCAGCTCCATGCCGAGTTCGGTGAAGAATTACGGCGCTGCGGAGACAGCACCCGTCGATGAGCGCGACGTGGCAGCGGTCGCGGCGCGGACCCTGTATCAGGACGGACATGCCGGAGGCGACTACGTCCTCACAGGTCCCGAGTCACTGAGTCAGGCAGACCAGGTGAGCATCATCGGTGACGTCCTGGGGCGTCGGATCGAATTTGAGCAGCTGTCGCCGGACGAGTTTCGAATCGAGACGGAGGGAAGCTGGCCGCGCCCAGTCGTGGACATGCTGCTCGACGCGTGGGGCGCCACGATTGGAAGGCCGACATTCATCGCCTCTACGGTGTTCGACACCCTGGGATCGGCACCGCGATCGTTTCGGCAGTCGGTTATCGATAATGCCGCTGCCTTTATGGAAGGACCAACCCCATCGAGTTGACCTGAGCCACGGCACGCTGCGTCCTATACGCAGTCATTCATCAATCGCTAAGGCGAGCGCGACGGCGCCCTCAGCGCACCGCCTTTTTCACAAGCGCGGTGATCTTGGCCTCTTCGGTGGCAGTCAACTCGCTGAGCGCGTACTGAATCGGCCACATGGCGCCGTCGTCGATTTTCGCCTTGTCGCTGAAGCCGAGCGTTTGGTATCTGACTTTGAACTTCCCTGCGTTTTGGAAGTAACAGATCACATTGCCGTCCTTCGCGTAGGCGGGCATTCCGTACCACGTTTTCGGCGTGAGCGCCGGAGCTGCGGCTGTGATCAGTGCGTGGACCTTCTTGGCAATGGCGCGATCCGGCTCCTGCATTCTGGCGATAGCCGCAAGCAGCTCCGTTTTCCCATCCGCCTTGGCCGCCTCGGCCTTGAGCTCCCGGACACGCTCGCGCGCCGCCGCCTTTTCTTCGGCGCTGAATCCCTTGGATGCCGTGTCGGTCGCGCTGGTGCGATTCGCACGTTTCTCTGTGGTTTTGGTCGCCGTTTTGGTTGGGGCCATACTTCGCGCTCCTGTTCGAGAGTTGACGAGAACGATCTTGAGTCTATTGCCACAGTGGCCGGCGACGCTGGTACGCGCTGTGGTGGTGGAAATGCAACGCTAGCCCCGGACGACTGGCCGTGTCGCACGGCCCCGCGAGCCACAGAGCCCTACCTCGAGGTCGATCCGACCTTCTTCGAGAACGGTGAATACGCTTCCTATGCGAAGCGCTATCAGGTTCCCTGTGAGCGGCTGATGCTGGAGAGGAAGTACAACGCGACCTGTCTTGTGCTCGCCACTCGCGAGACGCCAACCAGAGTCACGTCACCACCCGAAG
>PLDZ01000012.1 GCA_003136295.1 Candidatus Dormiibacterota bacterium | reverse complement strand
CGGCCCCATCGACACGAAGTGTCTTGGGATCCTTCTCGGAGTTAGCGTCAAGCGGATTTGCCTACTTGACCTCCTACAAGGCTCCGTCGGGGACAACCAGCGCCCCGTCAGGCCTATCCTTCCCCGTTCCCCCATTGCTGATAACGAACCAGCGGCGGTGTTGGAATGTTGACCAACTGTCCATCGCCTACGCCTTTCGGCCTCGGCTTAGGTCCCGACTGACCCTGGGTCGATTAACGTAGCCCAGGAAACCTTAGGTTTACGGCGAACACGTTTCTCACGCGTTTCTCGCTACTTGTGCCGGCATTCTCACTTCTGTCCGCTCCACCCGTCCTTACGGTCAGGCTTCGCAGCAAACAGAACGCTCCTCTACCACGACCTTCCTGTGAAGGAAGGCCATCCACGGCTTCGGTTGCAAGCTTGAGCCCCGATCATTGTCGGCGCCACGACATTCGACCAGTGAGCTGTTACGCACTCTTTAAATGGTGGCTGCCTCTAAGCCCACATCCTGGTTGTCTGGACACCGTGACATCCTTTTCCACTTAGCTTGCGATTTGGGACCTTAGCCGGTGGTCTGGGCTGTTTCCCTTTCGACGATGAAGCTTAGCCCCCACCGTCTCACTGCCGCCGGAAAGTTTGTTGCCATTCGGAGTTTGGTTGGGTTTGGTAACGAGGTGATCGCCCCTAGCCCATTCAGTGCTCTACCGGCCACAAACCCATCGACGACGCTGCACCTAAATGCATTTCGAGGAGAACCAGCTATATCCGAGTTCGATTGGCATTTCACCGCTATCCACAGTTCATCCGCCGCGTTTTCAACCGGGGTCGGTTCGGGCTTCCACGCGGTCTTACCCGCGCTTCACCCTGACCATGGATAGGTCACTCGGTTTCGGGTCTACTCCATGCGACTACCACCACCATTACGGTGGTCACGCCCTATTCAGACTCGCTTTCGCTACGGCTCCGGGTGTCAACCCCTTAACCTCGCCACATGGAAGTAACTCGCCGGCTCATTCTACAAAAGGCACGCAATCAGGCATTCCCACTAGGGGCATAGCCCTCTCACGGCTTGTAAGCACACGGTTTCAGGTACTTTTAACTCCCCGTCTGGGGTGCTTTTCACCTTTCCCTCACGGTACTTGTTCACTATCGGTCACCAAGAGTATTCAGGCTTGGACGATGGTCCGCCCAGATTCCCACAGAATTCCACGTGTTCCGTGGTACTTGGGAGCTCTCAAAGGAGGTCGTGTGCCTTTCGCGTACGGGGCTGTCACCCTCTGCGGCCGGCTTTTCCAATGCCGTTCGGCTAGACAACGACTTTATAACTCCTTGTCCCCTCGGCAGAGGGAACGCTGAGGTCCCGCGACCCCGAGACGGAAACGCCTGCCGGCTATCACGCCGTCTCGGTTTAGCCTCACCCCTTTTCGCTCGCCACTACTCAGGGGATGACATCTTTTCCTGCGGATACTTAGATGTTTCAGTTCTCCGCGTGCCCTCTACCCGGTCTATATATTCAACCGGGAGTACCTGGACATTCCTCCAGGTGGGTTGCCCCATTCGGAAATCCCCGGATCGAGTGCTTGCTAGCAGCTACCCGAGGCTTATCGCAACAACGCTACGTCCTTCATCGGCTCTTGGTGCCAAGGCATCCACCGTGTGCCCTTGGTAGCTTGACCTTTCCTATCGTCACTGTTCAATGACTGCAGGAGGCCTGGTGACGACGCTGCGTCACCACGACACGTGTTTCGCCTGGCTTGTTGTTTGTTATTGAGGATTCTCACTTGAACGCTGGACGACGGAAACCGTCCAGTGTTCTCGCAGACTCGCTATTCTCGTGTCAACGTACAAACGACCGACCTTGGGGCCGGCTGTCGAGCGGAGGGATCGTTGCCCGTGGAGATGGCCGGGCTCGAACCGGCGACCCCCTGCTTGCAAAGCAGGTGCTCTTCCAGCTGAGCTACATCCCCGTACGGATACGAGCGTGGGCCTTTGTGGATTCGAACCACAGACCTCACGGTTATCAGCCGTGCGCTCTCACCAACTGAGCTAAAGGCCCTTGTAGGGCCCGGCGCAGCCGGTTCCCTTGACCGCTGAAGCGTGGAGCGACATCCGCGAGGCGACGTGGTTGCCTCGGGCGCCTGGAGCACCGCGCTCCTGACGCGCATCTATTTCTGCAGATTCCCACTGCCTGCTGGCCGGCCTTCCCATCACGCTTGCGCCTGATGGACCGCGCCACATTACATCCCGGTACTCTTCGCGATTGCTCGCTACTCTTCGCGGTTCTTCATGACGCGTTGCTGCACGACTTGAGTTGACTGGTCCGTGCCGTGACACGCATTGCTGCGCGTACGCACTCGGGCCACTCCCTAAAAGGAGGTGATCCAGCCGCACCTTCCGGTACGGCTACCTTGTTACGACTTCACCCCCCTCACCGGGCACACCTTCGGCACCTCCGTCCCTTGCGGGTTCGGCCAGCGACTTCGGGTGCACCAGACTCGGGTGGTGTGACGGGCGGTGTGTACAAGGCCCGGGAACATATTCACCGCGGTGTGCTGACCCACGGTTACTAGCAACTCCGACTTCATGCAGGCGAGTTGCAGCCTGCAATCCGAACTGGGCCCAGCTTTAAGGGATTGGCTTCACCTCGCGGTGTCGCAGCCCGTTGTACTGGGCATTGTAGCATGTGTGTAGCCCCAGGTATAAAGGGCATGATGACTTGACGTCATCCCCACCTTCCTCTGGGTTTCTCCCAGCAGTCTGGCTAGAAAATACAACTAACCACAGGGGTTGCGCTCGTTGCGGGACTTAACCCAACACCTCACGGCACGAGCTGACGACAGCCATGCACCACCTGTGCATCCACCTTTCGGGGACCGTGTTTCCACGGTTTTCGAATGCATGTCAAACCTGGGTAAGGTTCTTCGCGTTGCCTCGAATTAAACCACATGCTCCGCTGCTTGTGCGGGCCCCCGTCAATTCCTTTGAGTTTTAATCTTGCGACCGTACTCCCCAGGCGGTGCACTTAATGCGTTAGCTGCGGCACTGAGCGCGTCAATACGCCCAACACCTAGTGCACATCGTTTAGGGCGTGGACTACCGGGGTATCTAATCCCGTTCGCTCCCCACGCTTTCGCGCTACAGCGTCAGTTGCGAGCCAGAAGGCCGCCTTCGCCACTGGTGTTCCTCCCGATATCTACGCATTTCACTACTACACCGGGAATTCCACCTTCCTCTCTCGCACTCAAGCCGACCAGTATTGGAGGCAGTTTCAGAGTTGAGCCCTGAAATTTCACCACCAACTTTGTCGGCCGCCTTAACGCGCTTTACGCCCAGTAAATCCGGATAACGCTCGCCCCCTACGTATTACCGCGGCTGCTGGCACGTAGTTAGCCGGGGCTTTCTTGGAGGGTACCGTCATTGTGTTCTTCCCCTCCGACAGAGCTTTACAACCCGAAGGTCTTCATCACTCACGCGGCGTTGCTCCGTCAGGCTTTCGCCCATTGCGGAAAATTCCTAACTGCTGCCTCCCGTAGGAGTCTGGGCCGTGTCTCAGTCCCAGTGTGGCTGATCGTCCTCTCAGACCAGCTACCCATCATCGCCTTGGTAGGCCGTTACCCCACCAACAAGCTAATAGGCCGCGAGCCCGTCATCGAGCGGCTTACGCCTTTACTCACATCAGGATGTCCTGTTGTGACCACATCGGGTATTAATCCTGGTTTCCCAGGGCTATCCCCAACTCGAAGGTAGGTTGCTCACGTGTTACTCACCCGTTCGCCGCTAGATGTGAATTGGGTTACCCCGCATCACACCGCGCTCGACTTGCATGTTTCATGCACGCCGCCAGCGTTAATCCTGAGCCAGGATCAAACTCTCCATGAATACGTCTGTGTCCCGGCTTGGCCGGGTCGTAGACATGCTTGACGAGGCCTACGCCGGTCCGTGCTCGATCGCACGAGACCCAAGGCCGTCGCGGAAAGTCGTCTCCACTCTTCAAGTGTCAAGGTTCATGGCGCGCCAAGTCCACGATGGAATCCCTGGCAACGCGGCCGTCGGGAGCACCCCCGAGCGGGCAACCAACGGAGTTTACCGATCTCGAGGCCCCAGGTCAAGTCGAGCCCGGGGCGAAAACTGACCCGCCACGCGGCTACGAGGGGCAACAGCTGGGGCCGACGAGCCCTGGACGCGGTCTAGTTGCGGAAGAAGTCGCCTGGGCGCGCGTCCCGAGGCGCCTCGCGAGCGTCGGATGGGAACTGCGGCGTATAGCCGTGGCTCGATCTGATCGCGACCGGGACAGCCCCAGCGGCCAGACCGCCCATGGCCCAGGTGGGCCGACTCTGGCGTTCATCGGCGACTGAGAAGAACGGCTGAGCGCCACCCAGCCGGTTCAGCCAGGCGCTCTTTGCGGGTTTCATCACGCTTCTCAATCACCGGTATACGCGATTCGCTACCCATATGCAAGATCGGAGATCAGGAAAGCGCACAACGGCGCTCCCGGATCATCCGACCGCGCTGTTGCGAACAGACGAAAGGTTCATCGACGTGGGATGGTCACCACCTTGTGCTCATGTGCCCCAGGTGCGGTGCCGACCGCCTTATCCCGCTGACCTTCCCGATATATCAGCGGAAATCAGGCGCCGAAGTGACCTTCCGCCGTCCAATCGCCAAGTGCTCAGGGTGCGGGGAGCGCATCTTCGCCAAGGTCATCGCCCTTCAGCGGCTCCCCAAATCAAGCTGGGTCGACTGACACGGATCCCCGATCAGACCGCGGTCCAGCCTCCGTCGACGACCAGCGCATGACCGGTGACATAGCTCGACGCCTCTGACGCCAGAAACAAGAGCGGCCCATCCAGCTCATCGACCGAGGGCGTTCGTCCCAGCAGCGTACGCGCCCGGATCGAGGCGGCAAACTGCTCGTCCTCGAGCATGCCGGTCATCTCCGACGGGAAATATCCGGGCGCGAGGGCGTTGACCCGTACTCCTCGAGGTCCCCACTGCGCCGCGAGGTTGCGTGTGAAATTGACGACGCCACCCTTGGTGGCGTTGTACGCCGCCATCGCGCCTTTCGAGGCGACAACCCCATACATTGACGCGACGTTGATCACCGACGCCCGCTCGGCCTTGAACAACAACGGTGCCGCCAGGCGGCACATGTCCATCAACGCAACCAGGTTGAGGTCGATGACCGACGTCAAGTCCTCGAGCGACTGATCCTCCAGCGGTCCGCCGTCACAGGCGCCCGCATTGTTGACCAGGATGTCGAGATGCCCGAAACGACGCATGGTGGCGTCCACAAGCTCCCCGCGATACGCCGCGTCGGTGATATCCCCAGACGACACCAGTGGGTCGCTGAGTTCGGCCGCGAGCGCGTCCAGCCGTTCCTGGCGTCGAGCGGTGACCACCACGGTCGCGCCGGCATGGTCGAGAGTGCGCGCGAAGCGCTCGCCCAACCCGCCTGACGCCCCGGTGACCAAAGCGATCCGTCCCCTCAGCTCGTCTCCGGCCATGTCACAGCGCCCGGCGACCCGCGAAGGCGCGGGCCATTGTGAGCTCATCCGCATACTCGAGATCGGAGCCCGCAGGCAGCCCGTGCGCCGGCCGCGAGACCGTGACCCCGAGCTTTGCGAGCCGCTCGCCCACGTAGTACGCGGTCGCCTCACCTTCCACATCCGGGTCGGTGGCGATCACCACCTCGAGGATCTCGCCTTCACCCACGCGTGCCTCGAGCTCGCGAATGCGAAGCTCGTCAGGCCCGATGCCGTCCATTGGCGAGAGCGCGCCGCCGAGCACGTGGTAGAGGCCATGGAACTCTCCGCTCCGCTCCACGGCGAGCACGTCGAGCGCTTCCTCAACAACGCATAACAACGATGCATCTCGCTTGGCATCCATGCAGATCGCGCACAGGGAACCGTCGGCGATGAAGAAGCAGCGCGAGCATGGACGGACCCGTGTGTGCAGGTCGGTGAGCGCGCCCGCAAGCCGCTGGGACATCTCCGCCGGCGCCCGCAAGCAGTAGAAGGTCAGTCGCTGCGCCGTCTTGGGGCCGATGCCGGGCAGCCGTCCGAACTCAGCGGCCAGCCGCTCGACGGCTTCAGGAACGAGTGGCACGTCCCTCCTCCGTCAACACGCAGCGCCGGATCCCGCTCAGAGCAGGCCGGGAGGAAGACCCAGGGCGGCGGTCAATTGCGACATGTTCGCCGCTGCGGCCGCCCGCGACTTGTCGAGCGCGTCGTTGCACGCGGCGAGGATGAGATCCGCGAGCAACTCGGCACCTTCTTCGAGCGCCTCGGGCTCGATCGTGACGGACAGCACCTTCTGATGCCCGTCGGCCGTGATGGAGACGACGCCGCCGCCGGCGGTGCCGGTCACCGTCACATCATTGAGCTCCTCCTGCATCTTGGCCATGCGCGCCTGCACCTGCTGGAGCTGCTTCATCATCTGCTGCTGATTCTTCATCTCAGACCTCGTTGGGGCAGTCTACGCACCGTTGGCCGATCGCGGCGCCCCGAGTCCCGAGTCGTCGTGGAGGCGAGTGGCCGTGACCCGGCTGCCACCAAAGGTATCGAGCACCGCCTGGGTGACGTCGCTCACCGACCCCGACGCCCCGCGCGGGCGCTCCTCGCCCGTGAAGCGGGTCAGCACCTCGACCGGTCGCCCGCCAATCGCCGACAGCGCCTCGGCGATCACCCGGCGTTTGTCCGGGTCGCTGATCTGCTCAAGGTGGAAGCGACCGTTGGTGCCGATGGTCACGCTGGTCGCGTCAGCGTCGACCGGCTTGCAATCGCGCAGCACCCCGGCGAGTCCCTTGTTCGCACGCGCCACGGCCTCGATGGCAACCGGCCATTCGGCAACCCATCCGTCGACCGTGGTGAGATCGCGCCTGCCGATCGCCTCGATGACAGCCTCGGCCGGCGCGGGCACCACGGCGGCGACCGGATCGACCACAGGCGCGGGGCCAGTCGCTCCACCTGGAGCCGGCGCGGGCGCGGCTACCACCGCTCGAGGCTCCACCGCAGCGGCGCCACGCTCGAGAGCCGCCACCCGGAGCGTCAGGGCGGTGAACCCGGCGTCCTCACCATCGGCCGCCGGTGGACGCAGCGCTCTCAGCAGGCACACCTCGACCAGCAGGCGGGCGTCGACCGACTGACGCAGGTTCATCTCCGCTTCCGCGATCAATTCGAGGAGGCGCAGCCAGAGCCCGGCGGGCGCGATCGCCGCGAGGTCGGCTACCAGCGCGACCTCGTCAGGACCAACAGACGCACCCTCCGGGTACCCGAGTGCGACCAGCTCGGCGGCGCGAGCGAGGCGCGCGACGTCACGAAACAGCTGCCGGGGATCGGCCCCCGAGTCGAACGCGGCGGCGGCCGCCCGCAGCGTGCCCGCGGGATCAGCGCCGGCCAGTGAGGTGACCAGGGAGTGCAGGGTCGACGGATCCGTGAGCCCCAGGGAGCGCCGAGCGACGGCCACCGTGACCGGCCGCTCTCCGGCGCCGAGCGCCTGCTCGAGCAGGACCAGCGCGTCGCGCAGGCTGCCCTGCGCCGCGGTCGCGAGCAACAGCAGGGCGTCGGGTTCGACGCGGTCATCCTCCTTGGCAGCCACGTCGGCGAGCAGCTGCTCGATCGCCGGCACCGGGATGCGACGGAAGTCGAAGCGCTGCACCCGCGACCGGATGGTCTCCGGCACCTTGTGCGGCTCTGTGGTCGCCAGCACGAAGAGCACGTGCGGGGGTGGCTCCTCGAGCGTTTTGAGGAACGCGTTCCATGCGTCGGTGGTGAGCATGTGCGCCTCGTCGATGATGTAGACCTTGCGGCGCAGCGAGGCGGGCAGATAGCCGACGCGCTCACGAAGCTCGCGCATGTCGTCGATGCTCCGGTTGCTCGCGGCGTCGATCTCGAGGACGTCCACCGCCGCTCCGCTGAGGATCTCGACACAGGGCGGGCAGACATTGTCGGGCTCACCATCAGCGGGCGCGTCGCAGTTCACGGCGCGCGCGAGGATGCGAGCGGTCGACGTCTTGCCGGTCCCCCTCACCCCGGTGAACAGGTACCCGTGCGCCAGCTCACCGGACCGCACCTCGTTCACCAGCGTGCGGGCAACGACCTCCTGCCCCACCAGGTCGGCGAAACGCTGTGGTCGGTAGCGGCGATAGAGGGCGAGGCTCACGAAGGAAGCCCCAGCCCGCGGGCGGTCAAGCGGCGATCCACGGCGCGCGACTCCTCCACGATGGTCACCCGAAGCGGGCGGCATTGTCGCAATGAGGGCGGGTCGCCTGCGACGGCGTCCGCCTGGGACACGAGGGTAGTCGCGCACCCCACGTCGTCGGCACGCCACCGGCGCTCACCCGTACGACCGGCTCAGACCAGGTGTCCCCACGGCACCCCCGGGGGACCGCTTACCGCTGCTTCCTTCCGGACCTGACGGGGTTCACGGGCCCGAGCTGCGCGGGACCCAGTCGTCAACGCCGGCGCGTCCGGAGCAGACCCAATGACGCGCCCCCTCGGTGGGGAATTCAGCCCCGCTATAGCGGATTTCGGGTACAGGGCACCGCTAACGCCCCGCCTAGCGCGACCATCCTCATTGTACCGGCACCGGCGACGCCATCGGGTCTTTGTCGACCGCAGTCTCGGGCGTCAGGGTGCGTCCCGGCCAGCGCAGGAATACGCGCGTCCCCGACCCCACGCGTGTCTCGATCTCGACCGTGGCGCCATGGGCCTGCACGATGCGTTTGACGAGGGCGAGCCCCATGCCGGTCCCCCCGAAACGGCGCGTCGCGGTGTTGTCCACCTGGAAGAAGCGCTCGAAGATCCGGGGCACATCGTCGGCGGGGATACCGATCCCCGCATCGGCGACCTCGATGACGACCGTGCCCGGGTCCGCTCGGCTGGCGCGTACCACCACGGTCCCACGGCCGTCGCTGAACTTCACCGCGTTGTCGATGAGCGCGCGGAGCACCTGTCCCAGCCGGTCGGGATCGGCGCGCAGGGTGACGGCCGAGTCCACCTCGACCTCCGCCGGAATCGGCAGTCCGCCCTTGTGGCGTTCGCCGACCACCGTGATAGCGGTACGGACGGCCGCCTCCAGTGGCACATCCGCCAGCGCCAGGGTCAATTCCTCACCGTCGCCGACGGAGAAGTCGATGATCGTCTCGACGATCCCATCGAGGTTTCTGGCGGCCACCTGGATGTCACGCAGTGCGTCCAGCTTCGGGGAATCCTCCCACACCTCCCAGCACATCTCGATGAGGTCGCTGAGTCCCAGAATCGCCGTCAGCGGGGTGCGCAACTCATGCTGCACGGTCGCAAGAAAATCCGTCTTCAGGGTGTCGAGCTCGCGCAAGCGGCGCGCCGACTCCCGCTCCGACTCGTAAAGGCGCGCATTCTCCATGGCGATCGCTGCGTTGTTGGCAAGGATGGCTAAAACACTTTCGGCATCTGCATCGAGCGCCGCGGCGCCCGGCGATGACTGCACGGCGAGCGCGCCCACCACCCCGTCCCGATACCACATCGGCAAAACCAGCAAGCATCCGCCGCCGGGAACCACCCGCCTGACGCGCTGTCCGGCGATAACCTCGGGCACCGTCTCCCAGCCTGTGAAGGCCTCGGGTCCCGAGACGTGCGGATCGACGACAACGACCGCCAGGTCCTCGCCGTCGCGCAACGCCATGGCGGCCAGCGCCCCTGTACCGGCGATCGATGCGGCGGTGCACACGACCTCGCGCTGCAACTCCGCGACACCGCCGGTGGTGCTGGTCAGCGCGCGAGCCACTGCTCCGGCCCGTGCCACGGCACCCTCAACGGGAACGTGCGCATTCAAATCGCGAGCGCCCTTCATGCCTCGATCATACGGACGGGTCGGCTGGCGCCCGCCGATAAATCAGTGACGAGTGCTCCACAGGCGGGTCGACAGTTGCGGTTCCTCTCCGCGAGCGATCCGCCGGATGTTCGCAGCATGGCGAACGATCACGAGCGTCGACGCGAGCGCAGTGAAGATAAAGGGCACCGCGTCGTGGCGGCGGCTGCTCTCGAGCCCGGCGCCCAACGTCGCCGTCCCTGCCGCGGTCAGCGATCCCACGGACATCGTGCGGCTCAGTGCGAGGGCGCCAATGCCGCCGACGGTTGCCCAGGCGGCGGCCTCGGGAGACACCATGAGGAGTCCCCCGAACGCGGTGGCGACCGCCTTCCCGCCGCGAAACCGAGCGAAGACCGGCCATGAGTGTCCGACGCACGCCGCGAGCCCGGCCGCGGCTTGCGCCGTGGGGTCGGCACCCCACCGTCGTGCGAGCCCGATCGCGGCCGCGCCTTTGGCGACGTCGAGGGCGAAGGTGAGGGCACCCGCCCGAGCGCCGACCGTGCGCAGGACGTTTGCCGTCCCCATGTTTCCGCTCCCGAAATCACGGACGTCGAGGCCGCCGACTGTCTTGCCGACGATCAGGCCGAATGGCACCGACCCGATGAGATACCCGGCGGTGCAGCTCGCCGCGGCAGCCGCCTTGCCAGCCATGCGGCGAGTTTAGCCCCGCACGACGTCAGGGGCCAGCACGGCGAGCCCTGGCGACGGCCTCAGCTCGAAGGTGCGCCCGCCACCGCACGCGGCGGCCATCGCGCTTCGACAGGCTGCGGCTCCGGCGCTCGTGACCAGCGCGACGACAGCACCGCCGAAGCCGGCGCCCACCATGCGCGCCCCGGCGCACCCGGGGACGGCCAGAGCGGCGCTCACGACTGCGTCGAGCGCCGGCGTGCTCACCTCGTGCAGGTCGCGTAGGGATCGATGGCTGGCCGACATCAGACCACCGAGCGCATCGACATCACTGCGTCTTAGCGCCTCGGCAGCTTCCGCTGCGCGCCGGGTCTCGCCCATCACGTGCTGAAGGCGGCGCCTGACCGCGGGGTCGAGCACAGCGGAGTCGATCGCTGGCGCGCGCAGATCCTGGCAACTCGTCACGCCCAGCGCCTCGAGCCCTGACTCGGTCTCCTCGCGGCGGCGGCGGTATTCGACCCCGCCGACGTCGTGCTGCACTCCGGTGTCGCAGCCGATCAGGATCACCTCCGCCCAGGGCCACGGCACCGAGGTCTCGCCGCCGGAGCGGCAGTCGAGCAGAAGCGCACCGCCATTTGGTGCGTCGATGACGGCGCGCTGATCGAGCGGCCCGCAGGGAACGCCGACGACATCACGCTCCGCGGACAGGGCCACTGCCGCCAGGTCCCGCGCGGTCAGCGTCTCGCCCAGCATCCGCAGGATCGCGGTGGTGACAGCGACGATCAGCGCCGCTGAGGAGGCGAGCCCGGCCCCGGCGGGAAGGGTCGCGGCGATGCCGACTTCGATCGTGGGGATGGAGAGCCCTCGGTTGCGGAGCGCGACGACCGGAGCGAGCGCCCGATCCCCGATGTCCCCAACCGGCCCAGCGTCACGACGGGTCACGGCCAACCCACCACTGGCAGCCAGGTATCGAGCCGTCGCGCTGGGGCGAACCGCAACTGCAATCCCACGATCGACCGCGATGCAGAGCACCTGTCCCCCCGCGTAGTCGACGTGCTCCCCCACCAGGGTGCAGCGCCCCGGAGCCCAGGCGGTCGCAGGGAGTGCACCCGCTCCACCGGCCTCCTCCAGCGCCTGAACCGCAGCCGTCGTCAGGTCGTACGGCTCACCGATCGACATACACGTGGTGAAACGGATACCACTGCTCGGGATGAGCGCGAATCGCGGGCTCAACGCACGCGGCGATGCGACCGGTCACAGCCGCATCGTCGCCGGACGTGTCGACGGGTGGGTGGATCTCGAGCACCCATCCCCAGCCATCGCGCCGGCAGGTGACCGGGAGGATCGAGGCGCCGGTGGATTCGGCGAGACGGGCCGGGACAGCACTGCAGCGCACCCGGCCGCCACAGAAAGGCACGAGCACAGTTGGGCCTGCCTCCGGGACGTCAAGCATCAGGGCGACGGTCCGGTTGCGCCGGAGCGCACGAAACAGGCCTCGCGCCGACTGCCGCACGGTGAAGATCTCGAGGCCCTTTCGCCGGCGCGAGAGCGCGACCATCTCGGTGATCCCGGGCGATACGACCGGAGCCATCACGGTGCTCAGATGCAGCCCGAGACCGAGCGACGCGCTTGCGGCCATGTCCCAATTGCCGAAATGCGGGAGCACGACCATCGACCCATGGTCGCCGACATTGAGGTGCTCGGCGCCAATCACCCGGAAGAACTTGAGCACCTCCGCCGACTCCAGCGGTTCGGCCCACATCGAGTCGACGATCATGCGCACGTACTCCTGGTATGAGCGGCGTGCGAGTGCGGCGGCCGCGGCGTGATCGAGGTGCGGCTGCAGCCGGTGGTGGTTGGCTGCCGCTCGGACGCGGTCCTCGCGGCTGAGACGCAGGTACCAGGCCGCGCCGACCGCGTCGGCGGCAGCGGCGCGCACTGGGCCGGCGATGCGCACCGCCTTGGTGAGCACGCCGAGCGCAACCGCGGGCAGGTCTCGCCGGGTTCCTCCAGGTGGGCGCTCCCAGGCGGTCAGCGCAGCGTTCCGGCTCCCGCTGTCGCCACCGCGAGCAACGGCTGGATGAGCACCACCAGGCCGACCCCGGCAAGGCAGGCAGCGCCGGCGACGATGCGCGAGATGAGCGGGGTGGCGCCGAGGGTGAATGGCACCGCATCCCCCGCGTCGTCATACAGGGTCGCGACGAACCGCAGGGCGGCGATCACGGTCAGCACGGTTGCGCCCACGGCGAGGAACGCCAGCCAGCCGTAGTGGGTATCCGCTGCGCTCGAGATGAGCAGCACCCGGGTGAGGAAACCGGCGAGCGGCGGGACCCCGGCGAGCGTGCCGACCGCAACGGTCATCAGCAATGCCGCCGGCGCCGACCGGTGCGCGAGTCCGCGCACGTCATCGATTGCATCGCCGATGCCCGCCACCTGGAGCATGGCGAGGACGCCGAAGGCGGCAAGGGTCGCGATCGCGGTGACGCCGAGACTCCCGAGGAACGCGGTCATCCCGTATGCCGGAAGTCCCCGCGACCCGGTCGCGAACGCGAGCAGACCGAGAAGCAGCATCGCCGCCTGAGCGCTGACCAGCTGACCGATGAGACGCGAGACGGTCGTCTCCCGCAGCGAGCTCAGCGAGGCGTGGCCGAGTGCGACCGCCGCAACGATTGGGACGAGCCACCTCCAGACGCCGACATTCGGACCGAGGCCCGAAACGGTCACGCGTGCGAGCGCCGCACCACCTGCGATCAGGCTCATCGCGATGATGAAACCGGCAGCGCCCGCCGGCACGTTGGTGGCGACCCGCCCTACCCATCGCCGCAGCGGGAACACGCCGAGTGTGCCGCAGAGACCAACCACGACCAGGGCCACGCCCAGCGCGACGGCACCCGGCGCAGCGCCAACCGCTGTAGCGACCGCATCGAGGTTGGTGCTGCGCGTTGTCCCATACAGGAGCACGAGCCCATACACCACCGCGACGATGCCAACGCTCCCTTCGACGAGATGCTCGAACGAGGACACCGCGCCGCGGGGGTCGGTCTTGACGAGTGCCCCCATGGCAACGAGGCAAATGAGCATCAGCGCGAGCGCGACGAACATCGTGGTCATCTCGCGTTCCGCGGCGATCGCTTCCGCGGCGGCCGTCGCGATGAGGATGAGCGCGTAGAACGCACTCGACCGCGACGGGATGCTCCGCACCGCCGAATCGCTGATCAGGCAGGTGCACAACGCGGTCACGCAGGCCAGGATGGCGATGAACAGGGCAAAGCTGTCGACGACGAACCCGCCGTTCCACACCGTGATCGCCACCCCGGAGCGCACATTGCGGAGGCCGAGCAGCACCAACCCGCATGCGGCGAGTGACCCGACGATGCCGATGCAGGCGATCCAGCGATGGATGTCGGGGCGGAGTCCCGGCCTGATCAGCGCGATGAGCACGGAGACCAGGGCAACCCCGACGAGCATTGCCTCGGGGAGCAGGGCGAGCGTCATCGCACGCGCGAAATCGGGCGGCATTCCTATCCTCCGCTGATCCGCGTGGTGATTTCGAGGACGCCATTGGCGATCACGGGCACGACTGCACCCGCCCGCACCCCGAACAGCACCGCCGCGCCGACGAGCGGAATCAGCACCGTGAGATCCAGGAGCGTGACGTCGCGTACGCGGGCGAACTGGTCGCGGACCGGTCCGAAGAAGACNNAACACCATGAAGTCGCCGGTGAATCCGGCAAGCAGTGGAACGCCGATCACGCTCGCCGCCGCGACCAGCCAGAACCCGGCCAGGCGCGGCGCCTGCGTCACCAGACCGCCCATGGCGCGGATGCTCGTGGTCCGCGTGCGCTCCTCGATGGCGCCGCTGACCAAGGTCAGCATCGCCGAAGCGATGCTCTGGCCTGCCAGGAGGAGCACGGCGCCGACGAGGGCGACCGACGTCTGCGCGCCAACCGCGAGCAGGACGAGCGACATCTGCGCGACGTTCATGTAGCCGATGAAGCGGCGCAACTCATCCTGCCGGAGCGCGCCGATGCCGCCCCAGAAGGCTCCGACAACGGCGAGTCCCGTGATCGCAAATGAGTAGTAGTGAGCCGGCACCGGGAAGACGACGAGGCTGATGCGCATCATGCCGTAGGCGCCGAGCAGCAGCATCGTCCCCGATAGAATCGTCGCGACGCCGGCACTCGCCTTGGCCTGGGCTTCGAGCATCCAGGTATGCACCGGAAAGATCGCCATCGCGATGGCGAATGCGGCGAAGCTCAACCAGAATCCGACAGTCTCCGCGGTGACGGAGAACTTCGTCAGGTTTGCACTCATGTCCGAAGACCGGGCGTTCGCCTCCACGATGATGATTGCCACCGTCGCGATGATCAGCACCAGCGACACCGCGTGGAATCCCGCGAACCATGCAGCCGCGCGGCGCGCACCATCACCGCCCCAGATGCGGATGAGCAGATACATGGGAAGCAGCAGCAGGCCCCAGAAGGCCACGAAGAGCACGAAATCCGACGCACACAGCACCCCGTTGACCGCGGTCTCGAGGAGCAGCACCAGGATCACATAGAGACGGACCCGCTCATGGATCTTCCACGAATGGAAGATCGCGCACCCGAACACTGTGGTGACCACCACGAGGAGCGGGAGGGTGATGCCGTCCGCGGCGAGGTCATAGTGCGCCTGGAACAGGAAACTCGAGAACCAAGTGTGGTTCTCCTGATAGGCAGACGCGAGCCCGCCTCCCTGGCCGAGGCCGATCTGGCCCAGGATGGCGAAGAACGTCGTCACGAAAAAGCTCAGACCGGCGCCACCGAGCGCGACCGTGCGC
The DNA here is from genome assembly GCA_003136295.1 of Candidatus Dormiibacterota bacterium. Taxonomy (GTDB): domain Bacteria; phylum Chloroflexota; class Dormibacteria; order Aeolococcales; family Aeolococcaceae; genus Palsa-851. Next base: position 1,003 of record PLDZ01000012.1, on the reverse strand, counting down.
ACCCGGGCGCGCTCCTCGTCGTCACGCTCGGGCAGGAACAGAGCGATCAGGGCGAAGAGCAGGGGCGCCCAGACGATCGTCGACAGGATGACGCTCACGCCACGTGCACCCAGAGATGACCGGTCGCTGCCAGCACCGATAGCAATGCGAGGATCGCGACGACGACAACGCTACCGGCGAGGGAGCGGGCGAACCGGGCGTTGCGGTATGCGCCGAGGACCCCGGCGGCTTCATCAACGCTCTCCGCGACCGACGCGGCGATGGGCGCGGTCACCTGCTCATCGAAGCCGGAGACACGGCCGGCGATCGCGAGCAGTGGCTGCGCCGCCAGCTCCGTGAGGCGCTCGACGTAGAAGCCCTGCGCTGCCACGCGCAAGGGCCACGCGCCGCTGGCAAGCACCACCTTGCGGGCTGGGTTGAACCATAGGTAGGCGGCGCCGAAACCGCACGCCAGCACGAGCAGGGCGATGAGGAGTGCGATTCCATCGATGCCGATCGCCTGATGGTGAAGGCCATAGAAGACGAATCGCATGAAGGTGGGTGCGACACCTCCGCCGCTGCCGAAATTGAACAGCGCGACACCCGGCAACCCGACGAGCACAGCGACAGCGGCGGCAGCAATCGCGAGCCAGATCGGACGGCGCAGCGCGTTCTCGACCTCGGCGACCCTATCGTGCTGAAAGCCACGCCGGCGAGTTACCACTCCTGAGGTCACGCTGAGCAGCAGGCGACCGGCGAGCAACGCCACCAGTACGGTGGCGGTGATCGTGACGATGATGACCACAACGCGCTCGCTCCCGCTGAAGACTCCCCCTGCCGGATCGATGCCACTCAGCGCGGAAGACAGTGCGTAGTACGCGCCGAAGCCGATCCCGCCGGCGAGCAGCGCCCAGACGCCAAGGGCCACGCTGGTCGTGCGCAACTTCGCCCATGCCCCACCCATCTCCGTGATGTCGTCGGTCCGGTAGACGCGGACGAGGTTGCCGACCGCCAGCAGCAGGAG
>PLDZ01000023.1 GCA_003136295.1 Candidatus Dormiibacterota bacterium | reverse complement strand
TTCGGACCTGCTCGACCAGCGTGTCCAGTTGCAACAGGCTCGGCTGGGGCGTCAGCGCCGCTGCCTCCGCGGCGTCGGTCTTGAGAACTCCGATGGCGCGCCGCAGATCGGCGAGCGCGTCGCGGCCGGTCTGCTCGATGACTTCGAACGCGGCAGCCGCGTTGGCTGGATCTCGCCGTGCGAGACGCCGGCCCGCGGTTGCCTGGAGCACCATCACGCTCACGCTGTGGGCGATCACATCGTGCAGTTCACGGGCGATGGCAGTGCGCTCGTCTGCCGCAGCTTCTCTGGCGAGGAGCTTCGACTGCTCCTGCAGCTGTGCGACATAGGCCCGCCGTGTGCGCACGCCGTACCCGAGGATGACGGGCAGCGCAAAGATGATGGCGTTATAGCCGATATCCGACAGATACACATGGTGTTGGCTTCGCCACCCCAACGCGACTCCAGCCGAGAGGCCGATCACGAGTATCACGCTCATGACAGCGATCCGCCACCCCGAGCGAGCCGACGCGTACAGCGTGTAGAGCGCCAGCAGGATTGCGAAGTTCTCGACGAACGAATTCGTGAAACCAAGGAGCAAATGCAGGATCAGCGCGGCACCGATAGCCGCACTGACCGCAGTGGGGAACAGGCGCCGCGCTGCCAGCGGCAGGGTGATGAGCACGATCGCCGCCGCCTGGACCAGGCTTAGCTTCCCGGCATCCTGGTATTCCGCGAGGCCGGCGCTGATCATGAGTACGACCGCGACACTCCCGTCGGGGACGATTGGAGGCAGCTGGCGGAGGCGCTTGATCACGTCGGTCACCATGGTCGTCGCTCGAGCCTAGCCGAGTCCTGGAGCGTTGACATCATCCTTGAGGACGAAGTGGCGAGGAGGTCGCGACTACTCTGTCATCGGTAGCCGAGCCGACGCCGCCCGAGGTCTGCCGGTCTGGCCCGTTGCGTGGCGCGTGGTCTACCCGTCTATCGGCGCCGGAACGTCCCGGCGGACAGTTGCCTCGCTCACGCCAGTATCCGCAAATGTCTCTCGACGCCGGCCTCGCATGCGGTCGGGTCCGAGGTGTCCTACCCAGATCAAGATTCAGCAGGATCCGCTCGGTCACGCACGGCGGTCAAGAGGTAGCCGGACGCTTCGTTGAGCGAAGCAAAGATGATGTCCGCTCCGGAGAGTTCGTCGAGCTGGTGCGTGGTCGCCACGGCAACGGTGGTCATGGCTGCGGCACGCGCGGCGGTTATTCCTCCTGGCGCATCCTCGATGACGATGCAGCGGGAGGCGGGAACCTTGAGACGCTCCGCTGCTTGGAGGAAGCATTCAGGGTCGGGCTTGCCAGCGGTTACATCATCGCCGCAGACGAGCACGGCAGGGGAAGGAAGTCGCGCGTGCTGCAGCATTGTCGGTACGTGTCTGCGCCGGCCAGAGGTGACGATCGCCCATTCCCCATCTCGCAATTGGCGCAGCAGCGCCAGGGCACCCGGCAGCGGAGTCACGCGCCCAACGATGGCGGTGCTGAAGAGGAGATCGAACGTCAGCAGCGCTTCTGAGAAGTCAACGCGTGGCGCGACGCGACGAATGATGTCATCAGGTCGCCGTCCGTGGGCGTCCGCCCAGATGATCGCCTCGTCTGCTCGAAAGGTCCGTGCCCATTCCGACCAGGCCGCACGGTAGGCAGGAGTTGAGTCGACCAGCACGCCATCGAAGTCGAACAGGAGCGCGTAGGTCATGTCGACACTCCTCTAGGCGTCGACGGTTGGTAGGTGTTGGGAGGGTATCAAGGGGTTCTTGAAGGTCGGCGCGATTCAGGCGATACGTTCGTCGACCACACGAGCGTCTTGTCACCAGATCCAGGGGCTATCTATGCTCGATGCGCTCGACGGCCTCCAAAATGCCCAAAGTCCAGAGCGGTGGGGGAGAAGAGCAATGTCCAATACGCGTAGGTGCGTGTTGGCGGAATTCCACTGCACTCCATCGCACCTGCTCTAGTCGTCATTCCAACCAGTTCCCGACAAAACCACTCTAAATCGAACTCAGCGCTCATCGGGAAATGAGGCTAATCTGGGGGACCAGGGGTCGCAGGTTCGAGTCCTGTCTCCCCGATTCGCAGCCCATTGCAGTGCAGTGCAGCCGTTTCCAGCGGATTGCAGTGGATTCCAACTTGCGGNNTTCTTTCCTGCAAAACCACTCTATTCCGCTCGACCTTCAGCGGGCGAGAATGAAAGGGCGAACGGCTCGAGCCAAGCAAACGCGTCCGTCCAATCCGAGCGCCGAGCGCAGATTCGGTAGGCGTCGCGTACGCTCTCACGGTGCGTAGTAAAGCAGCCGTCAACTGAGAGTTGCGGTTACTGCGGTACGGCCGCGCCGGATCTGTGGGGGCCAAGGCCGCCAGCCGTCTGCGCCTCCTGCCTCGAGGTCGCCCGTCAAGTCCTCGATCCATGGTCGGCTCCCGAGAATGAGGCCCGCGCTGACGCTTACGGGAAGGACTACCGGGAGAAGGCGGTCCACGAGGGTACGCCCGTTCCGAGTTGCAGTTTTTGCGGTAGCCATGCCGATGACCTCCTGGCTCGCGATCTTCACGTTGTAGCCAGTGGACGCGGGCTGTTCAGCTGTGATGCATGCGTCCGAGGCGGGCTGGCTGCGTTTGGCACTGCGGCCTCGTCCCCGCGGCTTGACGTGTGACACGGATTGACGTGCAACGGCACGCGCGGCCTCCCGCCGCGGGCGACATGGCGGGATCCCGTGCATGAGTTCTACGCGAGCAGGCCGCTTATTTATCGACACTCCCCCGGAGCAACGCGCGGCGTCAAGCGCGAACCGGCCGGCACGTCCCCAAGGTTGAAGTTGCGAGTTCGAGTCTCGTCTCCCGTT
>PLDZ01000026.1 GCA_003136295.1 Candidatus Dormiibacterota bacterium | reverse complement strand
GGCATCGACGTTGTGAACGTGGGGCTGGTCATCAACTTCGAGCTTCCCGAAACACCACAGTGGCTCACCCATCGTGTCGGCCGCACCGCGCGCAACGGCAACGAAGGCAAGGCGATCACGTTCCTCAGCGAGGAGGACGGCGAGCAGTGGCGGAAGCTTCGCCGCCTCGGTGCACCGGCATTGCCGGAGATCGACGGCTCGCTGCTGCTCACCACCGGTGAGTGGAAGCTCGGTGCGCCCCCACGTGAGGCTACGCCAGCGCCTGCTCCAGGTCGGCCAGCAGGTCGTCGACGTCCTCAATACCGACGGACAGGCGCAGCAGTCCGTCGCTGACGCCGACTCGCGTTCGGATCTCTTCCGGAATCGAGGCGTGAGTCATGAACGCCGGGCTCTCGGCGAGCGATTCGACGGCCCCCAGTGACTCGGCGAGCGTGAAGACGCGCAAGCGTTCCAGGAATGAACGCGCAGCGTCGCCCGACGAGACTTCGAAGGACACCACACCGCCGTAGTGGCCGCCCATCTGACGCCGCGCGACCGCGTGCCCGGGGTTGCTGTCGAGACCCGGGTAGTACACCTGCGTGACCGCGTCCTGACCCTCGAGCCACCTCGCGATTGCCAGAGCGTTGTCGCATTGACGGAGCACGCGAAGTTGCAGTGTCTTCAACCCGCGGAGCAGCAGCCAGCAATCGAACGGTGACGGCACCGCGCCGACCGCGTTCTGATGGAAGCGGAGTCGCTCGGCGAGTGCATCGTCCGAGGTGAGCACCGTGCCGCCGAGGACGTCGCTGTGGCCGCCGAGAAACTTCGTTGAGCTGTGGATGACCAGGTCGGCGCCGAGCTCGATCGGGCGCTGCAGCACCGGGCTCGCGAAGGTGCTGTCGACCGCGACAATCGCGCCCGCACCATGAACGAGCTCGCTCACGGCGTCGAGGTCCACGACGCGAAGCAGCGGGTTGGTTGGCGACTCGAGCCAGACCATTCGGGTTCGATCGGTCATCGCGGCTGCTACGGCGGCGGGGTCGGTGGGATCCACGGCGGTGAAGGTGATCCCGTAGCGGCGGAACACCTTGTCGAAGAGGCGGAACGTACCGCCGTACACATCCTCGGTGAAGACGACATGGTCGCCGGGATCGAGCAGCAGCATCACCGCCGTGGTCGCGGCCAGGCCCGAGGAGAAGGCGAGGCCATGCTCCGCGTTCTCGAGCGACGCGAGGCACTCCTCGAGATTGCCGCGAGTCGGATTCCCGGACCGCGAGTACTCGAATCCCTTGTGCCGCCCGGAGGATTCCTGCGCGAACGTTGTCGCCAGGTGGATGGGGACGCCCACCGCGCCGGTCGACGGATCGGGGCCCTGCCCGACATGCAGGGCGCGCGTGGCCAGACCGTGCCGCCGGTGCTCCACGCTGATCAGCTGCGTCCGCGGCGGGCGACGAATTCGAGCAGGTCGCTTCGGGTGATAACGCCCACCGGGAGGTCGCCTTCCATGATCATCAGCGCCGGCTCGCCACCGAGCAGGGCCTCGAAGGCCTCCTCGATCGGAGCCCCGGCTGCGACGCGCGCGAAGGGCGGGTCCATCGCCGTCGAGACGGACGTGGTCACCACCGCGGGGTCGCGGTAGATTCGATCCAGCAGCGATCGCTCCTGGATGCTGCCCACCACACCGCCGCCGGCGCTGCTCCCATTCTCGGTCACGAGCAGCTGCGAGATCCCGTACTGCTGCATGAGGTCGATCGCCTCACCGACGGACTTGCCGGCGCCGACGCTGACCAGCTCCGGGACGCCGTCCGAGTGTGAGTCGATGACCTCACGGACGCGAGCGGGGACGAGCCGCTGGAGGTAGCCGTTCTGGCGCATCCACTCGTCGGAGAAGAACTTGCTCAGGTAGTTGCGACCTGTGTCCGGGAGGAGCACGACGATCACATCGTCCGGCTTGGAGTCGACGGCGACCTGGATGGCCGCGTGGAGCGCGAGCCCGGCAGACCCGCCCACCAGGATGCCTTCCTGGCGTGCGAGCTTCCGGGCCGCCACGAAGCTCTCGCGATCGGTGACCTGGATGAACTCGTCCACCACGTCGCGGTCGAACGTGCCCGGCCAGAAGTCCTCGCCGACACCCTCGACCTTGTACGGCGCGAGCTCACCGCTGTAGATCGACCCTTCCGGGTCGGCGCCGATCACGCGAACCGCGGGGTTCTGCTCCTTGAGGTACTTGCCGACCCCGGTGATCGTGCCGCCGGTCCCGACGCCGGCGACGAAGGTCGTGATCCGGCCGTCGGTCTGCCGCCAGATCTCCGGGCCGGTGGTCCGGTAGTGGGCCTCGGGGTTACGCGGGTTGAAGTACTGGTTCGGCTGAAATGCTCCGGGCACCTCGCGGGTCAGCCGGTCCGCGACCGAGTAATACGACTGCGATGACTCACGCTCGACGTTGGTGGGGCAGATCACCACTTCGGCGCCGTATGCGCGCAGCAGGCTGATCTTCTCCGCCGACATCTTGTCGGGCATGACGA
>PLDZ01000224.1 GCA_003136295.1 Candidatus Dormiibacterota bacterium | reverse complement strand
TCGTCGATCCGAGAATGGTTGCGGCGCCAGCTGCGCTGCGGATGTGCGATTAGACCGAGATGATGAGAAATTGTTCGCTCTGATGTATACGTCGTGATCTCGCGGCGTCAGTTCGACAGCGTTATCTGATTTGCCCGACCCCATACCGTGACCCGACTGAACCGTCGTCTCTCTTTCCTTGCGCTCCTTTCATCGCGACGTTCCTGACCAGATGTAGTGTCATGACGACGAGTTGTGCGTGATCTGGTGTTGCACGGGTTCTAGCCAGACGTCGAGGCCACGCTTGCGCATAGCCCTGGTTTCGCCGACGGTGGGCGTCATGCCCTATCCCGGTGAAGACGGTCTTGGAGCCTCTCGTCCAGGGGTCGACCTCCTTATGGCGTCCGGGGCTTCGCGGCGACCAATAGGCGAGCGCTGGAAATCCGCTACCGGCCGAGGACGAGGTAGCAGAAGCCGAGCACGCCTCGATATGTCTCGACGTACTGCCCGAGCTCGAGATCCAGTTCGTTTCGCGCCGTGGGAGCTCGCTCATCCTCCGGGTTGGCAAGCAGCCACTCCTGACGTCCGGCGCGCCAGGTTGACTCGAAGTCGTCCCACTCGCGCTGATCGGCGGTGCTCAGATGCAGGATCCGCCACTTTGCCCTATGCACGCACTCGACGAGCTCGCTAAGTGTGAGGACGGCGTCACCGAACAGTTTGGCCGCTTCCTCGTTTGGGGAGCGCTCCCAGCATCCGTCGCCGAAGAGGAGTCGACCACCAGGCTGGACGATCTGGGTTGCTGCCGTCAATGCCGCCTCAGCACCGCCCCAGGCATGCGCCGCACCGACGCAGATGACTCGGTCGGCGGGATGCTGCCACGCGTCGGCTGAGCCGACGACGAAGTTTACGCGCCCGTCGAGGCCGCGATCGGCGGCCAGGGAGCGTCCTCGTGCGAGGGCCTTGGGGTCAGTGTCCACGCCGATGCCCGACGTCACGCCGGCGCTCTCGACCGCGCGGAGTAACAGCTCGCCCCACCCGCAGCCGAGGTCGAGGAGCGATGCCCCAGGCCGGATGTCGAGGCGGTTCAATAGGAGCCTGGCGTGTTCCTCGGACAGCGGCGTGTTCCAGCGCATGCGTGAGTAGCGGGCGTGCTCGAGATCGTTCGCGGGAGGCACGCGGTCCAGTATGTGGGAACCTCTGGGGCTTCGCGGCTCCTGCGGTTTTTCAAGACGCTCTGAGGGAGTCGCGATCGCGCTACTCAGCACGCAAATGTTCGGCAACCGATATGCAGGCGCGGGAATTCGCCGGCGCTAGCCCACTGTCTGGTGAATGTTGGGTCAGCTTGGCCGTTCGGAGCGATCGTGAGCATCCGCCCGGCTAATCCAGGATTATCCGTCTTATGTGCACCCTCCAAATTTCGCGTTGTTGATCTCAAGACCAGTGGTTGATCCAGCACTCCCGATGATGATCATCGACTAACTCCGTGGCCTGCAGATCTCTCGAAATCGCTCGTATTTAGGGTGGATCATATGAAATTGCTCGTTGCTGCGTGCGCCCGATCGGGCGAGCTCTGCAAGCGATTCGAGTCGGAACATCCCAGATGTCGCTGACGATTTTGTGTCCTGATTCGCGTCGCAGTGCCGCAAAGCGAGCGTCACGCATCCGGCGGCCGGCAGGCGTGGGTGGTGTTGTGACCGATGTGACTACTCCCCGTCAAACAGTTCGCGAGGCAGCCTCCCGCCGCTCAGAAGACGACACCGGCGAGGGAAACCGAAAGCTGCGAAACGTGTCGCCGCCGCGATCCGGCGACTTGCACGCGCGGATCGGCGCAACCTCAGGGCACTCGCTGCATTCGACCGTGGCGCGCGTTCAGCCCCATGCGCCGGTCGAGTACTCACAGTTGCGATACCGCGCTGCGGGCACCATGGTGATACCCCGCCGATTGGATCGGTGGTGTCAGGTAGTCGCGATGCTCGCGATACGAGGACGCGGCGAAGCCTCTTCCCTTCAGAGTTGCATGCGCTCCTGGCGCAGAGTCAGAGCAGTGCCCGCCTCTCTAGACGGACTGGAGTCGTAGCCCGAGGAGCGGCCAATGAAACCACGACTGATGTTCGGAGCTGCCAGAGCGGCTTTCTTGGTCGTTGGCTGCAGCGGTTCGGATGCGGCCGCGCCGACCGAGTCGACGGGAGAACGGAGTGAGCGTCACGGTCGCGCCTGATTCCGAGGCACACCGGCACATCGGTGCGGTGCCCCCACGTTACCGGACGTTCGCGCTCATCGCCCATCTGCGCGACGCCCACGGCATGACCGAAGTGGCCTCGGAGCGAGCCGCCATCGCCACTCCCTGTTCACACGGCACGAGATGGCGCTGGCGCTACCCATCGCTTCACATCGGCATGCACGCAGGCGCCCGAGCCCTCGGCGATGACGGACGACGACTGGCTCGCCGGGTGCAGACGCGATGTCACGTGCCGACCAGGAATGACTCCACGGTGAGATCCGTACGCGGAATCGCCGTGTCCGAACAGTCCGTTAGAGCAACGCTAAGCCCGGGCCTGGGATCGCCGGATCCGCTGCCAACGAGTCGACACTATGGACGTAGCTCACGGTTGCGGTGCACGGCGAACTACGACCCCTCCTACTCGAGGTCATGCGAGCCAGATGTCGACGGGTCTGAGCGAGGGTGTTGTTGACGGCGACGGAGCGTTGGCTTAGCGAGCCCCAGCGTTTCAGCGGTGAGGACGGAGTCGCCCGTCTGCTGCTGCAACATCGCGGCGGTCGTGTGGCGAAGTTGACGAGGGCTGAACGACGGAATCTGCAACCTGCGGGCGATGGCAGCGCAGACGTATCGAGCGCCGGTTGGCGTGAGACGTGCGGTTGTCGCACCCCGATCGAGCCGACTGCAGCCCGATGAATCGTGCGGTGGACCGCACCCCGCCTCAACTCGAAACCGCCTGTGCGGCGAGCTGGACCCAAGGTGAGGATTGAACTCACGGCCTACGCCTTACCAAGGTGGGCTTCCCGACGACGCCCATCCTGAACTCGCCGGAGGGTTCCTTGGCCCGATATGGACAACGCCTTCGGGTACAGAGATACTGATGGAGCACGGTGGATACGTCGAGAAAAACGGTACGGGGCGCGGAGGCACGTTGTCAAGCAGCGTGCGGTCGCGATCAAGGCACATCCAGACCTGCGCTCGCAGCCGCCCGGGTTGTGCGTTTAGAGACAGCAGTGTGGCGTCAATAGGCCCGGAATGCTTAGCTAGGGTGGATTGATGCGGGCATATGGGCTGCTTCGGCGTCTGTGCAACCGGTTGGGGGCCGACGCGTTACTCCTCGAGTAACAAGACGCTCGTGTGCGCCGCGCACATATCGCTTGGAACCTGAGGGCCTCAGGGAGCGGGCGCGAAGACCGCGCGCGCCTCGAGACCAGCCACCGGCGCGACAACCAAAGCCGCTGTCGGATCGACCCACCACCACCCCAGCGTCCGGTTGGCGAGCAAGCCGGCGACCGCGCTCAACGCAACGGCCGCGCCCACGCCGCTGAGCGTGCCATCCCCGCGCAGCGCCCGACTACCCAGCATGGTCCCCGCGTGTCGCTTTGCTCGCGCCAGCGGTGGCAGCACCACGAGGGAGGCGGCGGCTACCACGATGGGCGCGACGGCGTGAGCTGCCCCAGTGCCGGCGGTGAGCCGTCGCACCGCTTCCACGGCAAGGAAAGCCGAAACGATTGTCAGACACGCGCCCACAATGAGACGCGCGACGCGCTCAGCGTCTTCTGCGCGGTGGAAGCGCTTGCGCTCGTGACCGAAACGCCAGATCAGCACCAGTGATCCAGCCATGTCACCAAGGAGATTGAGGCCGACGCCGACGACCACCAAGCTGTGGTCGAGCACGCCTACTGCGAGGCTTGCCGCGCCCGACAAGACTGCCCACGCCACCGACAACCAGGACAACCGCAGCGCGAGGGCTATGAGCACAGAGCGGTCGGGCTGAGTGTGCGTCATCGTCCCTGCAGGATAGTGGCGTGGCCTGCGTAGACAGCCGACTCCGCGCGTCTCTGGGTACGTTCGCGGATGCTGGCGTGGCCGAGCAGTTTGTCACCGGAAGGACAACCAGCGCGGTGTGCCGGGAAGGAATCACACAAGATCCCTCGCTCGGGCTAGCCGGCAGCCTTCAACTTTACGGGGGACCAATCACAATTCCAACCTCGCGGACGCCGTCCGACCGCACAACCAAATCGTCAGTTCAGACGAAATACCGGGTGATGAGTGCTCGCTTCGGCGAACTCGGCATCTGACGCATTGGCCCTGACTGTTAGGAAGGAACGCCCACCGCGAACTTTTCGCGCGAACTCGCGCAGGACCAGGACGCTATGGTCGGGGGATATTTCGGTGAGCCTGACCCGCTCGTTCGTCTTGCCGCGGCCGATGAGCGCCCACCCTGCGCTGCGAGCATTCTTTACCCAGTCCGACGCCTCGTAGCCAGCCACGATGCAGCGCTCTCTGTCGATGGCGACGACGGCGACCGGCGTGGTCCGTCGCATTCCGGTGGTGCGTCCCGGCACGGAAAGCAATCGCTGCGAGCCAGGGCCGATTCCTCGGCGCAACAAGGCGACGTTGATCCGATTGGCGTGCTTCAACCAGCCGGGCGGTCTGCGCGGAGTATACGCAGCCATTGCACGAATCCTCCCACGGATGAGGCTGCATGCCAAATTAGCCTTTGTTACGCGCGACCAGAGGCCCGAACTCCATCAATTCGCTTGTCCGGGCGCCGAGTGCGCGTCCGCAAGATGCAGCGCGTGGATCGGTTCCTTGCCGTCTTTCACGACGGCCGAGAGGGCCCGGGCAAAGCGCAACGGATCATCCGATTGGAACACGTTGCGACCGAAAACGACGCCACTCGCGCCGGCCTTGATCTGCCCGTGTGCCAGCTCCAGGGCCTCAAGATCAGAGTTCTTTCTTTCCGCTCCGAGGCCAAAGACAGGGATCGGACACCCGGCGATGACGTCGGTCCACTCCGGGTTCAAGAATGTCTTGACAGCGTCCGCGCCCAGTTCACAGACAATGCGAACGCCGCGTACAACCTCGTCGTGCAGTCGGTCCGGATCCGCTGCCGTCGCCGCGTCGGGGAAGTACTCACCAATAGCCGGTAACCCCAGTCGCCTGCAGCCGAGCAGCGCCTGACAAAAGCTGTCGATGTTCGCGGCGTCAACCGATTCCGAACCCGTGTTCAGCGTCAGACCGACCAGCGCTACGTCGGCGCCGAGCCGCAGGGCTTCCTCGGCGTCGATGACGGTGGCTCCCACTGAGTCCTGGGGTTTCCACCCAAAGGCATACACAGAATTCCAGTTCAACCGAACTATGGGAACCGGCGCGTTTCGTTTCCCGAGCACCGATGCAGCGCGGCGCAGTGTCCCCGGGCTCATAAGTATTCCATCTGGCGCGTCGCCGAGCTGATTCAGCAGATCGATCGGGTCCAGCAGTCCCGGTTGTGGACCGTCAAACTCACCGTGATCGCACGCTACGACCACGGCACAACCTTTGGATCCAAGGAGTCGATTCATCCGCAGCGAATTCACAATATCTCCCCTTGTGTCAGGCGCACGCCTGCTCTGCCTCGGCGATAGCTTCTTCAATGATGTCCAGTGCCCTCATCGCGATGTTCTCCTCCATGATCATCGGCGGAGATAGACGCAGAATGTGTCCAGCCGGGATCCAGGCCACACCCTTTCTGAACGCTCGCTGGTAGACCTCGCGACCGGCTTCGAGGTGTGGCTCTTTCGTCTCGCGATCCTTCACCAGCTCGATGGCCAGAAGGCAGCCCTTGCCGCGGACATCGCCAACAATCGGATGTCGCTCCTTGATCTGTTCCAGGCGCTTGAGGATGAGATCTCCAAGCCACGCCGCGCGCTCCACGAGCTGCTCTTCTGTGATCACTCGAAGCGACGCGAGGGCGGCGGCACATGCCATCGGGTTTCCGCCGTATGAAGTCGAGGCGGAGATTGTCTCTACCGCCTCTTTGTATTGATCAGCCACGAGCACGGCGGTGACTGGAAAGCCGTTGCCAAGCTGTTTGCCAAGGATCATCAAATCAGGCTTGGTGTCCCAATGCTCCATCGCAAACCACTTGCCGGTCCTCCCGAGGCCGGTGAGGATCTCATCCGCGACAAGCAGCATTCCATATTCGTCACAGAGCTCTCGAAGAGCCTGGATGAAACCGTCTGGCGGCAGAATCGATCCGGCCCACCCCTGTATTGGCTCCAGTACGACGGCGGCGAGTCGCCCCGATGTCGACTCGCGAATCAACTCTCGGATTGCGGCCACGGACCACGCCACGTACTCCTCGTCGGTGCAGGGAAACGGACGTCGATACGTGTCGGGACGTGGCGCAAGGTGAAACCCCGGAGCTCTCAAACCCTGCGATGGATCGAGTCGACCGAGACTCACGGCGCCCATCGTCTTGCCGTGGAAGTCACGATAGAATGAGATGAATTCGAGCTTGCCCGTGGCGGCTCGGGCGATTCGCAGCCCAGCCTCCACCGCCGCCGTTCCGGAATCATAGAGCTGAACGCCGTTGAGGTCTCCCATGGATATCTCGGTGAGTTCCTCGAGCAGCTCGAGCTTGACCGGCGTGGTGAAGTCGTGCGCATTCATCAAGGTCGCCGCCGCATGCTGCACAGCCTCGGTCACCTTGGGATGGCAATGGCCCAACCCAGCGACATAAATGCCCGATGAGAAATCGATATACGTGTTGCCATCGACGTCACGTAGCGTAACTCCGTGTCCGGATTCGAAGACCACTGGAAAGAGGCGAACTTGCGACGAGTATCCCTTCATGTATCGGGAAGCCCGGCCATGGATGTCGGTGGAACGGGGACCCGGAGGAGTGACAACGATTTCGGGAATGCTCATCGATGAGGTATCAGCCCAGTAGCCGGGCGAGTGGCGACGAACCATCGTTTGCGTCACAGGATTCTCTCCATGGATCAGTTGGAACCGTGCACAAGCGTGAGGAGTTCATTCACTGCCGTGGCCGGATCAACCCCATCGAAGACGTTGCGTCCAACCACGAGGCCCGAGGCGCCGGCCCCGATCGCAGTACGCATGTTGTTCAGATAGACATTCCGGTCCGCGGCCTTGGGGCCACCACGGACGAGTACTGGAACGCCTGCGTCCGCGACCAGTTCCGCAAACGCCTCGGCGTCTCCGTCGAAGTCCAGCTTCAGGATGTCGCAGCCGATCTCGGTAGCAATGCGAGCGAGGACTCGCACGAGCTCTCCGTCGCTCCGCGTTTCTACCTTGCCACTCAATGGAAGTGGTTCGACCATGAACGGAATACCGAGCGCGCGGCATTCACGTGACCACACGGCAAGCTGCTCGAAGTTAGCCCGCTCCATCCGGTCGTCGCCCCATCCGCCAAGGAGGAATGCGACCGCAACGGCAGCGTCCACGTGGAGCGCCTCGGGCGGTGAGCCTATAGGCGCCCAATAGCCAGGGCTGGGCGGCAGCTTCTCCGAGCGCCAGACGTTGGTGGAGTCCAGCCGGTAGACGAGCGCAGAGCGCGAAGTGGTGAGAGCATCGCCGACGCGTGCTATCCCTCCCGGCGTGAGTTGTATGGCATCGGGACCGGCCGCGAGGACGGCCGACGCTGTCTGTGCGAGCACCCTCGCTCCGGACACCGGACCCATGAAGAGGCCGTGATCGATAGCGACCACCAACGCTCGCCGCGGCGAACCGGTCAGCAGCCGGTTGAGCCGGTGCTGTCTGCCGAGATCTGCGAGCGACGTCAGCACGGACGGGTTCTCCATTGTCATGACGCCTTGGCCGACGTGAGCTGGAGCGCCGGCGTCGCCACGATCAAGTGCAGATTGGCCTGCCGCGCCGCATCTGAAAAGCCGGCCGTGATGCCGCTGTCGGTGATCAGGCCATCGAACGCCTGCGAGGGGGCAATGATCAACGGTCGCGTGATCCCGAGTTTGGTCGAGTCGACGATCAGATACTTCCGCTGCGAGGAACTCAGCATCGTGCGTTTTACAGCGACCTCCAGATCCTCGTAGTCGGTCGCGCCATCCTTGACGGTAAACCCCGACGCGCTGATGAAGGCGATGTCCACACGGCGTTCTTGCAACGTTTTTTCCGCGGTCGGTCCGACCATGGCGAGTTCCTGGTGCTTGAGAATCCCCCCTGTCCCCAGAACGTGGATGTGATTGGAGTAGCAGAGGGCGTCGAGCACTCGCAGGGAGTTAGTGATCACCGTCAGGCTGCGTTTGCCCGTGAGTTGCCGTGCTACCTCGAGCGCCGTCGTGCCGGCGTCGAGGATGATCGTCTGCCCATCCTCGACAAGCGCTGCCGCAGCTCTCCCGATCGCGCGCTTCTCTGACAGCGCCTCGGATGTTCTCTCTGCAAATCCCCGCTCGCCGGCTCGCTGCGCCATGGTGGCGCCGCCGTGGGTTCGGCGAAGGAGACCCTCATCTTCCAGGTGTTGCAGATCCCGCCTGACGGTCATTTGAGACACGCCCGAGCGTTCCGATAGCTGCTCGACGCTGGCGAATCCCAACTCCGCAACGACCTCAAGGATGCTTTCGCGTCTCTGGGGGTATGACATCCCATGCCTCCAAGCTAGGTGGCGACGGACCGGAAGTTTGTCACTCTGAACAGAATGGACGCTCATAGTAGCAGTCGTGAGCCGCATATGGTGTTTTCCGCACAGAATCGGTTGCAAACGAGCGAAATCTGTGTCCAAAACGCGCCTGCGCCGGTTCCCCTGAAGGAGCCCGCATACGAACGAGCGGTCGTTTTTGCTCGATTCGAGCATATATCTCCCACCGACAGGTTGCAAATGATCGCTCAAGCTGTTATATATCGCGCACTCGACGGGGCTTGAACGAGCGGAGTCGCAAGGAGGTCCGACCAGATGCTAGGCAAGAAGCCTGAATCAGACGGGAGCTTGGCTCGAGACGCGATCGGTCTCAGAGAGGTTGTTTTTCAGTCGGTCGCGTTTATGGGCCTCGGAGCCACGATCGTGTCGTCGCTCCCGCTCACCATGGCCTATGCGGGCGGGGCGGCGATCCTCTCCGGGATCCTCTGCTTGCTAGCGCTCCTGACGGTCGCAGTCTCAATCTCGGCTCTCGCCAAGCATCTACCTACAGCCGGCTCCTTCTATACGTACGCTTCGGTTGGTATTCATCCGGCCGTCGGTTTCCTCGTCGGGTGGGCATACACGCTGCTCACCGCCCTCGTTGAGCCTCTATTGGTGCTGATCCTGGCGGCGACCCTCGCGGCATCGCCTCCGTTCAACCAGGCCCCTGGGCTATGGTGGATCTACGCCGTGGCGGCGATCGGCATCGTCTTCATCCTCGGCTACACCGGCATCCGGACCTCGTCTGCCGCCAACGTCATATTGGGTGTTTTTGAGCTTGGCGTCTTCCTCGTACTGTCGATCTGGTTGATCTTTGTTGCTGGCGGCCACAACACGCTGGGCGTATTCAGCACCACCTATGCAAATGCACCGGGCTATCACGGTCTCAACGGTGTGATCGTGGGCATGGTGTTCACGGTGCTCGCGTTCAGCGGCTTCGAAGCATCGGCCCCCCTCGCCGAGGAGGCGCGTGCTCCGCGACGCACGATTGGCCGTGCGGTGATCCTCTCCCTTCTCGTCGTTGTCGCGATCGAACTCGTGAGCATTTACGCGGCGACAGTCTTCTACGGGCCGAGCAAAATGGTCCAGTTCTCCCAGATCGGTGGCGGCCTCGGCGCGAACTGGATTCAGCTGGCGACCAAGGTCTGGGGAATAGGGTGGATATTGGTCCTCATCGCCATTGTCAACTCGTGCCTCGCAAACTCCAATGCAGGTGCCAATACACTCACACGGACCATCTTTGCTTTCGGTCGCATTCGGATCCTGCCGCAATGGACGGCTGCGGTCCATCCAAGGTGGAAGTCCCCGCACCACGCCGTCGTCGTTCAGTTGGTGATCGGCCTGGGCGTAACGCTCGGCCTCGGGATCGCGTACGGAACGGCGGTGGCCTTTGGGATCATCGGAACAATCATCGGGATCGTGTTTGCGCTTCTCTACATGACCATCAATCTCTCGTGCATCCTCTTCTTCCTCCGCCGCAGACGCCAGGAGTTCAACTGGTTCCGTCATGGAGTCATTCCAATGATCGGTATCCTTGTGCTGATACCGGTGTTCTTTGCGGGAGCTGGCCTCCCGGTGTTCAGCTTCATCAATCCGCTGCCTCCGCCGTTCTCGGCTGCCGGCCCGGTCATCGCGATCTGGCTGCTCATCGGGGTTATCTACATGGTTTACCTCCTACGGACCGATCGCTCCCGCATCGACGACACGGCTCGCGTCTTTCTCCCTGACGAGCCGGGGAGTTCAGTCCTCCAAGGCGCGGTCGTGGCCGCGACGGCGGTTGAACCTTAAGCCTGCTGCCTACGAAGCACCCCAGCGAAGGCCCATCCGGCGCGTGTACCTGGCGATCGATCTCGGGACGAGTGCGGTCAAGGTCGGCCTCTTTGATCGCACCGGCGGATGGGCCTCGCTTGAAACAGTCGAATACTCGCTCAGCACACCTGCGCCGCAGTGGGTCGAGTGCGACTTGTCGACGTATTGGGGAGCCGTGGTTCGAGGGATCGGGGCAGCACTGCAGACCGCCCGCGGGGCGGGTCCGATCGACATCGCCGCCCTGAGCATCTCGAGTCAGGGGGAAACGCTCGTCGTCCTCGATCGGGATGGCCTGCCCCTTCGGCCCGCAATCGTGTGGTTAGACAATCGCGCCTCGGATGAAGCCGAGGAACTGAAGAATTATTTCGGGCTCGACGAGATCTACCGCCGAACCGGCCAAATCGAGTCAATCCCCACCTGGACGGCCGCCAAGATCTCATGGCTGGCCAAGCACGAACCCGGAGTTCACGAAAGAGCCGGACGTTTCGTTCTGTTGGAGGACTGGCTCATATACCGATTGACCGGTGCACCGATCGGAGAACACAGTCTTTACGTCACGACGCTGCTCTTGGACATCCGCCGGCGGCAATGGTGGCTGGAGATGCTCGACCACATCGGCATCGATGTCGGGCAGCTCTCGCCGCTCGTGGCACCGGGCGTGGTCGCTGGGCTCCTGTCACCGAGCGTCGCGAGCGAACTGGGCCTCCCCCCAGCACTGCCCGTCGTCGCTGGCGCCTTGGATCAAGTGCTCGCGGCGACCGGCGCCGCCAATATCCGGCCCGGACTCCTGACCGAGAACACCGGCACCGTGCTTGGTCTCGCGACCTGCGTCCCAAGCATCCCTCTGCAACGCGCGCACGGCCTCCCGATGTGCTTGCACGTCATTCCGGATATGTACTGCGCCCAACCATGCGGCCAGACCGCGGGACTCGTCCTGCGTTGGTTCGGCGATAACTTCTATGGCGCTCCATCAGCGCGCTTCGCCGTACATCCACCGTACTACGACATCATCAACGAAGCTCGAGACATTGCCGCAGGAGCTGACGGCCTCATCGTTGTGCCCCATCTGGCCGGTGCGCAATTCCCCGAATTCGATCCATCCGCAAGTGCAGCGATCGTTGGCCTCACGCTGGCTCACACGCGCGGTCATGTCTGTCGCGCGGTGCTCGAGGCCGTTGCGTTCATGCTTCGCAGCGCGCTCCAGGCAATGCGCTCCGCAGACATTCACTTGGACGAGCTGACGTCGCTCGGCAACAGTGCGGAGAGCGACATCTGGACCCAGATCAAGGCCGACGTGTGCCAGCTTCCCGTGCGCCGCCTGGAGTGTTCTGAACCGTCGCTCCTTGGAGCGGCGATGCTGTGCGCAGTCGCGGTCGGCGACTACTCGTGCGTCGCCGAGGCATCCTCGGCCATGGTACGCAGCCGCGACGTTCTCAAGCCAGACCGGCGTGTTGCCGGTGCATACGACGACGCATTTGCCAACTATCAACGTGTGTCGGTAGCGCTTCGCCTGACGCCTGCGGTGCTCGGTTGAGCTTCACGCCAAGCCACCGGATCGTGGTCATCGGTGATGATCTCCAGTCCACCGAAATCACCACACGAGTCCTCCGTGAGGCGCTGCCGGTAACCTCGTCTATCGAGTCGTTCCATTGGGACACTTCTGAGCTCGGAGGCATTTCAGTCGCGTCGCTGCAAGCCGAGCGGGGCGCATCGTTTCCGGTCGCAGCGGAGTGGCGGCCTTCGCTTGCGGCATGCGACGTGCTCGTGACGCACTTCTTTCCCATCCGTGAGGAGGTGCTTCGCTGCGCCCCGAACCTCAAGCTTATTGGGTCACTCAGGCACGGACTCGAGAACGTGGACCTCGCTCTTGCCAGAGAGCGATCAGTCCGAGTGGAAAACAACCCGGGTCGGACGGCTGAAGCTGTCTCGGACCTCGCCGTCTGCGCGATCATCGACCAGCTTCGTGGCTACGCGCTCGCCGATCGAGAGCTGCGTGCCGGGCGATGGCTTCAGCCTCTGGAGGCTGCTCCCCATGCCATGGACGTGCGCATGGCCACTGTGGGGCTGGTTGGCTTCGGCTATGTCGGCAGACGTGTTGCCGAGAAACTCCGTGCGTTTGGCACTCGGCTGCTGGTCTTCGATCCTCTGGTTCCGATCGCCGAAATCCAGGCGGGCGGCGCTGAGTCTGTTTCTCTGGACGACTTGCTTGCCCAGTCGGACGTTGTGACCTTGCACGCACGGCTCACCGAGACAACACGGGGCATGATCGGTGGCGCAGAGCTCTCACGACTCAAGGAG
>PLDZ01000021.1 GCA_003136295.1 Candidatus Dormiibacterota bacterium | reverse complement strand
GCCGGCGGATGTTGGACGATTTTCGGCGCACCGGTGGATGCCACCATGGCGACGTTCTCCGTGGTTGTCTTTCCGGTTGCCACCATGACGTTGTTCACGACCTGAGTGGCGAACCCCGGGTCCGAGAAGGTGAGCGAATACGATCCCACCGCGACGTTGGTGAGCGAGTAGTTGGTGGTGGTGCCGCTGTTTGTCGTGGTACCCGTACCACAGCTGCAGGTGACGCTGACCCCGGCAAGCGAGCTGCCTCCCGCGCTGTTGGTCACCAAGCCGCTGATCGTGCCGGTGCCGCCGCCGCCGCATGCTCCGTCAGTGAACGCAGGAGTGATATCTCCATAGCTGGCGTTTCCCGAGTTGCTCAGGAGGCCAACCTTATAGGCTTCCTCGATGCCGCGCAGGGTGGCGAAGTCGTTGCCAGTGCCNNCCCGCCGTTTGCGTACCAGCTCGAACTCAGAACCGTGGGCAGATTGTCCTTCAGCCAGGTGTCTCCCTGCGCGACCACATTGTTGGTCGGAGCGCACTTGGAGTGCATGTCGTTGCATTCATTGGGCGAGATCCATGCGAAGTCGGGCGGGGTGGGGCCGTTCAAATCGGTTTGCAACAGCGACTGCGAATAGGGCACCACATTGGCCTGACACTCGCTGTTGTTACTGATGATCTGGCTGAAGGCAACGAAGGGGTTGTGCCCCTCAACGTAGTGGTTCGTGCCCGACCCGCTTCCCGTGTAGCAGTTCTGCCCGGAAGCCAAGCCGTCCATGTATGCCTTCCAGGTATACCCAGCGCTGTCCAGCTCGTTGACCAGCGTTGTGCCTGCGTACGGCTTCTTGTTGCCCTTCTGGTCGATACCTGAGATGAGGTCGTAGTAGTCAAGGCTGCTCATGTGCTCGTACGAGTACCAGTTGTTCAAGGAGGTGTAGGTGCTCGCGAGAGAGTTCAAATACGGAGCGCTCGAGTTTCCGATGACGAACGGGGTGCCGTCAGTCGATTGGTACGACGTGTTCTCGTCAACGATCATCATGATGTGCGGCGCGGTACTCGTCGCCACCGTCGCCGACTTCATCGACGTGCCGGCAACTGACGAGACTGCCGTCACAAGGTTGGCGCCCGATGTGAGGGCAGCGTCTGATGCCCGGGTCGCCTGAGCAATCAGCATGCCGCCAGCGAGAAAGGCCAAACCCGCAAGGATCGACGCCCGGCGACCGACACGCCGACCTGTTGCCTGAGCTTCCAATGGCTATACTTTCCCCTCTGCCCACCCTTAACTCGCGGTGAATGATACACGGCGGGCGTTCGGGCCATTGGGCGCGGTGGCGGCACCTCGACGGGACGCCCAGGCGGGTTTCTGAGTTGAACGCCATATCGCTGGCGCGATTGTGCTGACGGCGGGAGGTAAGTCGCCGACCTGTCACATTCCGGTTGCTCATGGTCCGATCGGGAGGTTGGTTTCGATGACAGGGTCGGGGTATGAACATTCCCGTCGTCCGCCTGGCCGTCGTCGCCGCCGTTGGATCCGTTGCTCTACTGGCGCAGGCTGGGTTGGCATCCGTATCGGCAGCCGTTCCGGTTCCGGCGGCGCTTCCAACCACCCATCTGAGCGTTCATGCCGGCGTGGCTCACACCCCGGCCTCGGCAAGGAAGACGAAGGCCTCCAGGGGTTCCGTAACCGGTCACGTCAGCGCCTCGGCTAACAACGCTTCCGTGACCGGCGCCGGAATCAGATGCGATGGCATCACCAACGAAACGCCGGCGATCCAGGCGGCGGTGAACGCGGCGGGCAGACGCGCTGGTGGGGTCGTGATGATCCCGGCTGGGGTCTGCGTCCTCCAGGGCAACATCCACTTGAACACCCCGAACGGCGTCACTGTCGAGGGTGGCGGCGCGACCAGGACCTTCCTGGTCCAGCACGCGGCCCAGAACATCTTTCAGATCACGTCGCCCGGTAATACCGTCGAGGCGATGAATCTGAACACCTTCTCGTTCAATCCCGGAATCATCCCTATCCGTAAGAGCCCGGTGCCCGCCGTCCTCTTCAGCAACGCCAGCGACACAACGGTGGCGGACATCACGGCCGAGACCGGCTCGGGCTTCGGCATGAGGCTGACCGGGCCCAACCCCTGCGACGCCTTCCCGATCACCGGCAGTGTGGTGTCCAACGTCGTCATGGTCAACCGTGGCATCGGCGGGTTCGCCGCAGTCGACATCGACTGTCAGAACGGGGCGCGCCTGTCCAACATCACGATTCACGGCGGCATCCTGGCCCTGTTCAACGACACCAACACCGTCCTCAGCCATGAGACCTACTTCGGCGTCAATCGATGCCAGCCGGCTTGGTACGTCACCGGCCCAGCGAGCAACATCCTCATCGAGAACGTCGTCACGTACGCCGGTGCCGGGGTCATCCACGGCTCGGGTCACGGTGGGGCGACTGGTATCACGGTCACCAACCAGACCTTCGGTTCCAAGCTGCACTGCTGAGCCGGCAGCGCCCGACGGTCACTCGTTGCTCCCCCTTGCCGAGGACGCTCTTCGGCGCTAGGAGCGTCATCGTCCCGAGGGTTGCGCGCTCTAGCCAAAAGCGGCGCTCGACCGCCGGCGCGAGACTGGCAATTCCAGGGCTCCACAGCGCATCATTTGCGAGCTTTGCATCGGGAGGGCTCACG
>PLDZ01000152.1 GCA_003136295.1 Candidatus Dormiibacterota bacterium | reverse complement strand
ACGCGAATGCCAGGGATGCAGATCGATGACACCCGCGTTGGCAACCCACGCCAGTGTCGCGACCTCATTCACCACGATGTACGTCTTGGTCTTCTCGCCGTGATAGGTCCAGGATTCGATCCAGGCTGGAGCATGGGCAGGTTTATCCTTACGCCAGAACGATTTCCCATCGATGCCGTCGGGAAAGACCTGCATCGACAGGGGTCGGTTTCGCAGGTACGGCAACATGTACGGCGCCATCCGGACGTAGTACTCGATCATGTCCCGTTTGGTGATGCCGTCGGCGGGCCAGAGCACCTTGTCCAGGTTGGTGAGCGGGAGTCTGCGGCCGGCTATTTCCCAGTGCGCGTTGCGTTTTAGCGTTCTCAGCGTGCTCAGTGCCGCGCTCTCGTCCGGGTCCTGTCGCTGCGGGGGCCCCTCGCCCCCTTTGGTGGCGCTACTCCCCGCCGCGCCACCCGGACGGGTTGAAGCACTCCGGGGGTTGAGAACGCTCTTTGGAGCGCGTCGTGGACGGGGGCCGTTCGCAGCCTCGTCGCTTGGGGTTTGGCTGCTTTTGGTGGGCTCAGTGCGGACCGGCGGCGGGCTCGAATCTATCGGCGAGTCGGCAGCGCCAGCCAGACGCGCTGGGTCGATCGGGCGCTCTCGGGTGCAGTCTTCTGGGCGCTGGTCGGGGCGGAGGGTTCGATAGGCGGGGTGGCGGAGGATACCGTCGCGGGTCCAGCCCGCGAAGCGGACTTCGCAGACAAGCTCGGGTTTGACCCAGGTCGCAGGTTCGGACGTCTTGGGGGTGATGTCGAGTGGGCACGTCTTCATCTCGAGAGGGCGGAGACGGTCTCTCAGGTCGCGGAGGGTCTTCTCGTCGAAGCCGGTGCCCACCTGCCCGCAGTGGACGAGGCGGGTGCCGTCGAGCACCGCGAGGATGAGTGCGCCGAGCTGGTTCAACCGGCGTCCGCGACCGGCGGTGTAGCCGACGATGACGCACGACTGGCTGCGCCACGACTTGATCTTCACCCAGTCCGGACTCCTGATCCCGGGACGGTAGAGCGAATCGGCGCGCTTGCCGACGATACCCTCGATACCGGACCCGCGCGCCACCTCGAAGAGCGACTCCCCATCGCGCTCGACATGCGCCGCGAACAGGATGTGCGGCGAGTCGACGATGGTTTCGCGAAGTGTCTTCTTGCGAATGCGCAGCTCGGTGCTGAGCATGTCCCGCCCTTCGAGCTCGAGCAGGTCAAAGGCGATGAAGGTGACGGGATGTTCGGCCGCGACACGGCGCACATCACTCTCGCGCGTGACGTTGATTCGCTGCTGCATGCGCTCGAACGATGGGCGCCCATCGGCGTCGAGCACGACCAGCTCGCCGTCGACGATCGCCTGGCGGGCGCGGATTCCGGCGCGGATCGCCTGAGCCTCCGGGTAATGAGCGGTCTCATCACCACCCCGCCGGCCGGTGATGCGCACCAGGTCACCGGCGACACTGACCATCGCGCGGATGCCGTCGTACTTCAGCTCGAAGAGCCAGCCATCCCGGGAAAACGGATGATCCACGGGCGTCGCGAGCATCGGTGGTGGCGCCTGCGCGAGTCCTTGAGGCGCCACGCTGGGCGCGGCGATGGAGGGGGTGGTTCGGGCGCGAGCGGCCCGGCGCATCTCTCGAGGGTCGCCACCGGCCTCGGCGGCGATCTCTGCCAGGCTTCTGCCGGTTTTGACTGAAACGTCGAGGTCGATGGCCTCGAAGCCCTCCACGACCGAAGCATCCCGCTTCTTGATCATCAACCAGTTCTTGTCTCCGTCGTTGCTGCCGCCGTAGCGCCGCCCTCGCTCACCGATATGAACGAGCGCGTACTCGCCCGAGAGCTTGGTGCCCTGGAGGCGAAACTTGATGTCCCCCTTCAGCCGCGAACGATCGAAGTCCTCCGCGGACTCCTTCACCCATTCGAATGTGCCGATATCCCAGAGCATGACCGAACCCGCGCCATATCCCGAGGGGATGACGCCCTCGAATTCCCCGTAGTCGATGGGATGATCCTCGGTCTGGACAGCCAGACGTTTCTTGGCGGGATCCAGGCTCGGGCCTCGCGGAACCGCCCACGAGAGCAGCACGCCGTCGTGCTCCAGCCGGAAGTCGAAATGCATTCGTGTGGCTCGGTGTTTCTGGACGCAGAACCTCCTGCCGTGGGGCAGCTGCTCCCACGCCGAGCGCTCTGCCGCGACACGGGGGATTGGGTCCCCACTGGGCTCCGGGGTCTGATTGAAGTCGCGCTTGCGGCGGTACTCTTCAAGGGTGGGCACAGCCACGTTATCGACCCTCGCGACAGGGTCGGTGGGGTGCGGAACGGACAGTGTCGTTCACGCCTCTGATGCTAGTGCAGCGCACCACCCAAAAAGAGCGAAGTGAGGCCGCAGGCTGGTAGAATAGAGGTACTTGGAACGGCCGATTTAGGCGGTCCCCGCTGGACGAATCGAGCGGTTTCACCATTGGCCCCCTCTCCAACACTCACGTCACAACCGGAGCAACACAGATAGCCGACATCGCACGCCCCGAACCCCTCGATGAGGAAGTTTCAGAGCCAGATACGACCTATGGCAACGGCAACCCCGATCCGCGTCCCTTAGGCGCCGGCCGGGCAGGCAAGGACACCTACTCAGCCGACCAGATCCAGATCCTCGAGGGTCTCGAGCCCGTTCGCAGACGCCCCGGGATGTACATCGGATCCACGGATCTCCGTGGCTTGCACCACCTCGTGGTCGAGCTCGTCGACAACAGCATCGACGAAGCCCTCGCCGGCTGGTGCGACACGATCAAGGTCGTACTTCACGCGGACAAGTCCGTGTCAGTTCTGGACAACGGTCGCGGCATCCCGGTGGGGATGCATCCGACTGCAAAGAAATCCGCGCTCGAGGTCGTGCTCACCACGCTCCATGCCGGTGGCAAGTTCGGCGGTGGAGGCTACAAGGTCTCGGGTGGTCTGCACGGTGTTGGTCTGTCGGTCGTCAACGCCCTCAGTGAGCGTCTCGTGGTCGAGGTCTACCTCGACGGCGAGACCCACCACCAGGAGTACACCCGAGGCGTGCCCGACGGCCCCGTGGCCGTCATCGGAACATCCGATCGCCGCGGTACCTACGTCCGCTTCTGGCCGGACTCGGAGATCTTCCCGGAGATCGAGTTCTCCTGGGAGACGGTCTGCGCGTCGCTGCGCAGCTACGCGTTTCTCAACAAAGGCATCACCATCCAGCTCGGCGACGAGCGCGACGGCAACGCGTACACCTTCCACTTCGAGGGCGGCATTCAGTCGTTCGTCAGGTATCTCAACGCAAACCGCAACGTCATCAATCAGAAGCCGATGTACGTTGAGCGAGAGATCGAGGGGAACGTCGTCGAGATCGCGCTCCAGTATCAGAACACCGTCTTCACCGAGCATGTTCTCGCTTTCGCGAACAACGTGCACACCGAGGAGGGCGGTGCGCACGTCACCGGCTTCCGCAGCGCGCTGACCGCGACCCTCAATAAGTACGCGCGCAAAGCGGGGATCCTCAAGGAGCAGGACCCCAACCTCAGCGGCGATGACGTGCGCGACGGCTTGACCGCGGTGATCAGCGTCAAGCTGCGCGAGCCGCAGTTCGAGGGGCAGACCAAGACCAAGCTGGGCAACAGCGAGGTCGCCGGTCAGGTCTCGACGGTGCTGAGTGAAGCGCTCATGCAGTACCTCGAGGAGAACCCTTCCGACGGTCGCAAGATCATCGACCAGTCGCTGACCGCGGCGCGGGCGCGACAGGCAGCCGCAAAGGCGCGCGATCTCGTCCAGCGTAAGTCGCTGCTCGAGTCGGCCACGCTTCCCGGAAAGCTCGTCGACTGCAGCGAACGGGACCCGGCGCATTGCGAGATCTTCATCGTCGAGGGGCTGTCCGCAGGTGGCACCGCAAAAGAGGCTCGCGAGCGCCGCAATCAGGCGATCCTTCCGTTGCGGGGCAAGATCCTCAACGTCGAGAAGGCGCGTGCGGACAAGATTCTCGGCAACGAGCAGATCAAGGACTTGATCATGGCGCTCGGCGGCGGCTTCGGCGAGACCTTCAGCGTTGACAAGCTGCGCTATCACCGCATCGTCCTCATGGCCGACGCGGACGTCGACGGCTCGCACATTCGCACGCTGTTGCTCACCTTCTTCTGGCGTCACCTGCGCCCGCTGGTGGACGGTGGATTTCTCTACCTCGCGCAGCCGCCGCTGTACAAGCTCGAGAAGGGCAGGGGGCGAAACAAGCAGACCGAGTACGCCTTCAGCGACGACCAGCGTGACGACAAGGTCAAATCCATGGGGCGGGACACCGAGGTGTCTCGCTACAAGGGACTCGGCGAGATGATGTCGGAGGAGTTGTGGGCAACCACCATGGATCCGGATCGACGGGTCCTGCTCCAGGTCGGTGTCGCGGATGCACTCAAGGCCGACGATATCTTCGACCGCCTGATGGGATCCGACGTCGAGCCCCGGAAGCGCTTCATCCAGACCCACGCCACGAGCGTGCGTAACCTCGATATCTGATGCCGCTACCGATCGCGGTCGACGCGATGGGCGGCGACCATGCCCCAGCCGAAATCGTGCGCGGCGCAGTGCGCGCCGTCAGCGAGCACGGGATCGCGGTCATCCTCGTGGGCCGCCGCGAGGCTGTGGAAGAAGAGCTTCGCAGCGCGGGCGCCGCGACCCGGGGTGGGATCACCATCGTCGATGCCCGCGAGGTCATCGAGATGGATGAGCACCCCGCGAATGCGGTGCGAGCCAAACGCGACTCGTCGCTGGTGAGCAGCTGCGCGCTGGTCGCCGGCGGTCAGGCGCGCGCCGTGGTCAGCGCGGGCAACAGCGGCGCGATGCTCGCCGCGGCCCTGTTCACAATCAAGCGCATCCCCGGCATCGCCAGGCCTGCCATCGGCGCATCGTTTCCCAGCGATGCCGGTCAGACGTTCATCCTCGATGTCGGAGCCAACACCGACTGCAAGCCGGAGTGGCTCGCGCAGTTCGCACTCATGGGCGACGTGTATGCACGCACCATGCTCGGCATCGACCGGCCCCGGGTCGGCCTGCTCAGCAACGGGGAGGAATCCGAGAAGGGATCCGAGCTGGTTCAGGCCTCGCATCCGCTCATCGCCGCGCTGCCGATCGACTTCGTCGGCAACGTCGAGGGCAAGGATGTCTTCCGCGGCGGCTGCGACGTCGTGGTCACCGACGGCTTCACGGGAAACGTCGTGCTCAAGGTTGCAGAGGGCATCGGCGACTTTCTCTTCGCGAGCATCGCGCGTGAGGCCAGAAAGAGCATCACCGGCAAGGTCGGTGGCGCCTTGCTCAAGCCGAAACTGCGTCCGCTCAGAGATCGCGTCGACTACCGCAAGACCGGCGGCGCGCTCCTGCTCGGGGTTGCCGGTGAGGTGGTCATCGCTCACGGGCGCTCCGATGCCGAGGCGACCATGAACGCGATTCGCGTCGCGGCGCGTGCGGCGGACCAGGGTGTCAGCAACGTGATCGCGGGCGCGGTGAGAAGCCCGGCGGAGGTGCCTGCGTAATGGCGGTGTTCGAGCCCGGCCAGATTCATCCCATCGAACTCGAAGCCGAGATGCGCGCGTCCTACATGGACTACGCGATGAGCGTGATCATCAGCCGCGCGCTGCCGGACATCCGCGATGGGCTGAAGCCCGCGCAGCGGCGGATCCTCTGGGCGATGCTGGACACCGGGATGACCGCGGGAGCGCGGTACCAGAAATGTGCCGCAGTCGTCGGTGAGGTCCTCGGCAAGTACCACCCGCACGGTGATTCGGCGGTTTACGACACGCTCGTCCGTCTCGCGCAGCCGTGGGTGATGCGCTATCCGCTCATCGACGGGCAGGGCAACTTTGGTTCCGTCGACGGGGACCCACCCGCGGCCTACCGTTACACCGAGGCTCGCATGACCGCCGTGGCCATGAGCCTCGTCGACGATATCGAGAAGGATACTGTCGACTTCGACCCGAACTTCGCGAACGTTCCGGGAGTGCGCGAACCGTCGGTGATGCCGTCGCTGCTGCCGAATCTTCTGGTCAACGGTGCGAGCGGCATCGCGGTCGGCATGGCCACCAACATCCCTCCGCACAACCTGGGTGAGATCTGTGACGCGGTCGTCCGGCTCATCGATGACCCGGACACCACGACCGAGGATCTGATCCGCATCGTCAAGGGTCCGGACTTCCCGACCGGCGGCATCGTCTACACCCGGGACATCGCCAACGTGTACGGCACCGGCCGCGGCCGGATCGTGATGCGGGCCCAGGTCGACTTCGAGGAGTCGAAGTCGGGGCGCGAGCAGATCATCGTCCGCGAGCTCCCCTACCAGGTGAACAAGTCCCGCCTGATGCAGACCATCGCGGAGCTCGTCAACGACCGCAAGATCGACGGCATCGCCGACCTGCACGATGAGTCCGGGCGCGAGGAGAAGGTGCGCATCGTGATCGAGCTGAAGTCGAATGCGCGGCCGCACACGGTGCTCAACAACCTCTACAAGCACACCCAGCTCCAGATGACCTTCGGAGCGCTGATGCTCGCCATCGTCGATGGCCGCCCCCAGGTGCTGAGCCTCAAGGCGATGCTCCAGCACTACATCAGCCACCGGCGCAACGTGGTCACGCGACGCACGCGCCACGAGCTGACGACGGCTCGGGAACGTGCGCACATCCTCGAAGGACTGACCATCGTCCTCGACAATCTCGACGAGACGATCGCGATCATCCGTGGCGCCCAGGACGAGAAATCCGCACAGGCTGCCCTGGAGCAGCGGTTCACCCTCACCGAACGGCAGTCGAAGGCGATCGTCGACCTCCGGCTCGGACGGCTGACGCGGCTCGAGAGTGGCAAGCTCCGCGAGGAGTACGAGGAGCTGATAAAGAAGATCGCGCAGCTCGAGGATCTGCTCGCCAACCCGCGACTCATCGATGGCGTCATCAAGGACGAGGTCACCAACCTCCGCAGACGATTCGCCGACCCGCGTCGCAGCGAGATCCGTCATGACGAGCTCGAGATGAACGAGGAAGACCTCATTCCCCAGGAGCAGGTCTTCGTGACCCTGACCCACCGGGGATACATCAAGCGCATGTCGCTTGACAACTACCGCGCGCAGCATCGCGGCGGCAAGGGTGTCGTCGGCGCGCGCCGCTCCACGGATGAGGACTACATCGAGCACTCGACGACCGCGAGCACGCACAGCGACATGCTGTTCTTCACCAATCGTGGCCGCGTGTTCCGCTTGCGAACCCACGAGATTCCCGATGTCAAGCGCCAGGCCAAGGGCATCCCGATCATCAACCTCATCGAGGTCGACCAGGGCGAGAAGGTCACAGCGCTCATCGACATGGAGGTCTTCAGCGACGAGCAGTACCTGGTGATGGTGACCAAGCTCGGTCAGATCAAGAAGACCCCTGCAGCGGCGTACGCGGCGGTGCGGCGCAATGGGCTGATCGCCATCAATCTGCAGGACGACGACGAGCTCAACTGGGTGCGCCGCTCCTCGGGCGGCAACGAGGTCCTCGTGGTGACTCGCCGCGGCAAAGGCTCGCGATTCACCGAGAAGGAAGTGCGTCCGATGGGCCGCGACACCATGGGCGTTGGCGCCATCCGGCTTCGCAAGGGCGATGAGGTCGCCGGCTTCGACATCGTCAACCCCGACGGTCACGTGCTTGTGATCACCGAGAACGGTTTCGGCAAGCTGACACCGATGAGCGACTACCCCGTCAAGAGCCGCAACATCCAGGGCGTCTACACCGTCGATCAGACGGCGATTCCGAAGATCGGCGAGATTGTCGGGATGCGCGTCGTCGAGGATCTGTCGGAGGAGTTGATGGTCATCTCGACGTCGGGGCAGGTCATTCGCATCCCGCTCGAGCAGGTCCGCATCTCCGGACGTCAGACCAGGGGCGTGATCATCATGCGACTCGACAACGGTGACCGCGTCGCGTCCATCGCCGGTGTCGGCGGGGTGGTCGCACTCGAGGCATGACCGAGGTTTTCGTCCTCGCCGACACGTACGTCGACGCGCTCTGCGTCCTCGACCCGTTCACGGCCACCTACCTCGGGAGACCCGGACACAACGACCAGGTGACCGACTACTCCCCGGACGGCGTCGACGCGCGCGTCGACCTCGACCGCCGAACGCTCAGAGCGCTCGATGACGCGCGCATCGAGAATGACGCCGATCGCATCGCCGCGGCGGTGATGCGTGACCGCCTGGACGCGGACCTCGAGGGGTACCAGGCCGGCGCTCCCTGGCGCCAGCTGTCCGCCTTCGACAGCCCCCTGTCGTTCATCAGGATGGCGTTCGACCTCTCTCCGCGCGAGACACCTGACGACTGGGAGCGGATCGCGACCCGCATGAGCCGGGTTCCCGACGCACTCGCCGGATTCACCGAGTCGCTGCGCCACGGGTTGGCGACGGGTCGGATCGCCGCACGGCGCCAGGCTCTTGTCTGCGCTGAGCAGGCGGCGACGCTGGGTGGTCTGGACGGCGGCCGGGAGCCGTATTTCGCGGGCATCGCAGCCGGGGCCGCCCACGATGACGGGCTCAGCGAGCGACTCCGGCAGGGCGCTCGGGCGGCCACGGATGCGTACGCGGGGATGTCGCGCTTCCTGCTCGAGGAGTACGCGCCGCAGGCGCCGGATGCTGACGCGGTGGGACGCGAGCTCTACGCCATCGGCATTCGAAGGTGGCTCGGCATGAACCGCGACCCCGAGGAGATCTACGCCTGGGGCTGGGATGAGCTGCATCGCATCGAGTCAGAGATGGCCGCAGCCGCCGAGCGGATCGCCCCGGGAGCGGGTCTCGAAGGCGCGATGGCAGTGCTCCGGGAGGACCCCGCGCGCAGCATCGAGGGCATCGACAGGCTCCTCGCCCATCTGCAGGAGCTGACCGATCGCACCATCGCGGATCTTGACGGCACGCATTTCGACATCCCCGAGCCGCTCCACCGGCTGGAGTGCCGTGAAGCCCCTCCGGGGACCGCCGCGGCGATGTACTACACGGCGCCGTCCGCGGACTTCAGCCGGCCCGGCCGCACGTGGTACCCGGCCAAGGGCCAGACCCGATTCCCGCTGTGGACCGAGGTCACCACCGCGTACCACGAAGGCGTGCCGGGGCATCACCTCCAGATCGGGCTCTGCATGACGTTCCAGGAGCGCCTGACGACGTTCCAGCGGCAGTTGGGCATGTACGCCGGTCATGCCGAGGGCTGGGCGCTCTATGCGGAGCGACTGATGCAGGAGCTCGGCTATCTCGAGAACCCCGACTACCTGCTCGGCATGCTCGCCTCACAGGCGTTTCGCGCCATGCGCGTGATCGTCGACATCGGGCTGCACCTCCAGCTCGCCATCCCCGAGGGCGAGGCCTACCATCCCGGCCGCGTGTGGGACTGGGAGACCGCTCTGCCGTTTGTCAGCCGCTACTGCGGTTTCGCCGGACCCGGCTTTGCGCGCAGTGAACTGGATCGCTACTGCGGGATGCCCGCTCAGGCGATCAGCTACAAGGTTGGCGAGCGAGCCTGGCTCGATATCCGTGCGCAGTTGCGGGCCAGGCAGGGGCCGGCATTCGACTTGAAGCGATTCCACATGGAAGCGCTCAACCTCGGGTCGCTGCCGCTCGATGTGCTCGAGCAGGAGGTGCTCGGCGCCAACTGACCCGCACCGCCGTGCTGCACGCGGATGGGTCAGGGAGGTGGTGTGGGGGCGCGCCTGCACCCCGTTACCAGTGCGTGGTCGCCGGCCCGGACACGAATTGCCCGGGCCCGGCGGTCGGTCGCTAGGCGGCCTTGCCGATCTTGAAGATCTTGGTACCGCAGACGGGGCAGGTGCCGGTGGTGGCCGGTTTGCCGTTCTTCATCGTGATCGCCTCAGCGCCCTTGATCTCGCGCTGTTCCTTGCATTTGAGGCAATAGCCAGTGGCCATGTGCTCCTCCGGGGTGGTGGGGGTGGTTCTGCGACTGCTCGGAGGCAGGTTGCGGGCATTCTAGACACATCGGGCCCGAATTGGAGCCGAATTCAGCCGGGGGCCCCCGCCGGGGCGGTGAGACGGCCCCGCCGGCGGCGGTCAGACGGGCGCGACGGTGGTGGCCAGATGGGTCCGGAAGAAGGCTCGGGTGCGGTCTCCCGCGAGGCGAGCGGCGTCCTCGTCGTAGACCTCGGGGCGGGTGTCGTTGAAGAACGCGTGGTCGGTACCCGGGTACCAGAAGAACTCGACATCGATACCGGCACCGCGAAGCTCGGCCTCGAGCGCGTCGATCTGCTCGCGGGTGTACGCCTCGTCCTTCTCCGCGAAGTGGCCGAGGACCGCGCCCTTGATCTTGGTGACGTCCGGCCTGGCCGCCGCGGTGACCCCCATGTAGGGATAGAACGGGACAACCGCCGCGAAGACGTCGCTCAGTGTTGCGGCGTAGATGGCGAGCGCACCGCCCATGCAGAAGCCGACGATGCCGAC
>PLDZ01000158.1:269-4389 GCA_003136295.1 Candidatus Dormiibacterota bacterium | reverse complement strand
GGCAAGGAGGTTCGCGTCAAGGGCGACGGCCTGCTCGCGCGGGCGGTGCAGCACGAGCTGGATCACCTTGACGGCATCCTCTTCACGACCAGGGTGAACGAGGGGACGCTCCGCGAGGTCGAACCCGCAGAGGAGGCTGAGGAGCCCGGCGTCGTCAGCGCTGTGTGAGGCTCGTCTTCTGTGGCACGGCGTCATTCGCGGTGCCGTCGCTCCGGGCGTGTGCCGCCGGGCATGACGTCATGGCTGTGGTCACGCGAGCGGACCGGCTGGGGAGCCGAGGGCAGCCGGCGCCGCGACCGGTGGGCGACGCGGCGCGTGAGCTCGGCATCGAGGTCCTGACCCCCGCCAGGATCGGCGCTCCCGAGGTGGTGCGAAGCCTGCTGGACTTGGAACCGGCATGCCTGGTCGTCGCCGCCTACGGTCAGATCCTGCCCGTGGCGCTCATCGAACCGCCGCCGCATGGGGCGGTCAATGTCCATGCCTCGCTGCTTCCTCGCTGGCGCGGCGCCTCCCCGATCGCGCACGCGATCCTGGCGGGCGATGCCGAGACGGGCGTCTCGATCATGCGCATGGAAGCCGGCCTAGATACGGGGCCCGTCTACGCGATGGCCAGGGTCCCGATCGAGGCCGATTCGACCACCCCCACGCTCACGGCGACCCTGGCCGAGCTCGGAGCGTCGAAACTCGTCGCCGTGCTGGCAGCGCTCGAGGACGGAACAGCCAGCGTGACCCCGCAGCCGGAGGAGGGCGTGACCTACGCGCCGCGCCTCGGCCGGGCTGACGGACGCGTTGACTGGGCGGCGCGGCGCGCGGTCGATGTCGATCGGATGGTGCGGGCGCTGCAGCCGTGGCCTGGGGTGCGTGCGCCCCTGGCTGGCGTCGACGTCCAGATTCAGGCGGGCGTCCCGGTGGATCTCGCCGCCACGGCGGCGCCCGGGACTGTCGCCGGCAGCGAGGGTGAATCGCTGGTGATCGCGTCGCGCGAGGGTGGCTACCGCGTCGACCTGATCACGCCGCCCGGGAAGCGCGCGATGACCCCGGCGGCCTTCCTGCGCGGTCGCCGCTCGGTCGAGGCGAAGCGGTAATGCCGCCGGCGAGGAGACCGGGCGACAACCTGATCGCGCACAACCGCCGCGCGCGCTACGAGTACACCATCGTCGAGTCGATCGAAGCCGGCATCGAGCTCACCGGCACCGAGGTGAAATCGCTGCGGACGGGGCGCATACAACTGCGTGAGGGCTACGTGCGGATCGAGAACGGCCAGGCGTGGTTGATGCAGGTGAACATCGCCTCATACCAGCAGGGCAACCGCAACAACGCCGAGCCGGAACGGCGCCGGCGTCTGCTCCTGCACAAGCGCGAGATCGAGTACCTCGACGGGCGGGTCCGGACCCAGGGGCTGACCATCGTTCCGCTGAAGCTCTACCTGGTGCGCAACCGCGTCAAGGTGGAGATCGGCCTGGCGCGCGGCAAGAAGCTCTGGGACAAGCGACAGGACGTCGCCAAGCGGGACGCCGAGCGAGACATGGAGCGCGCGATCAAGCGCTGACGGCGAAGGGGTCAGCTGGCCGCGGCCCGGACCTCAGCCTCGGGCGGCACCGCTTGGGATGCGGCGCTCGGGCGGTTGGCCTTGATATCCGGGACGACCTGGGCGGCGAGGCCGTCGATACGCTGGCGGAGCTCGCGCAGCCCNNGGGTGTGACGCGTCGACCACCAGGCACAGCATGTGGGCCTGACGCACCTCCTCGAGCGTGGCTGCGAAGGCTTCGACGAGCTCGGTCGGCAGCTTCTGGATGAATCCGACCGTGTCGGTGAGGATGACCAGCTTGCCCGACGGCAGCTCGAGGCGGCGCGACGTCGGGTCCAGCGTCGCAAAGAGCAGGTCGTCGGCGAGCACCTGGCTGTGCGTGAGGACGTTGAGCAGGGTCGATTTGCCCGCGTTTGTGTACCCGACCAGAGCGCACGAGGCCAGGGGCACGTTGGTTCGCGCGGTGCGCCGTGTTCGTCGCTGCCGTTCGATCACCACCAGGCGTTCGCGCAGACGCTTGAGTTGCTGGCGGATGAGGCGCCGGTCGACCTCGATCTGCTTCTCACCGGGACCGCCTCGCAGCCCGACGCCGCCGCGCTGGCGCTCGAGGTGGGACCAGCCGCCCGCCAGTCGCGGCAGCAGATGCTCGAGCTGCGCCATCTCGACCTGGACGCGGCCCTCGGCGGTGATGGCTCTGCGCGCGAAGATGGCCANNGCCGGACTGTCGAGCTCGGCAAGGTGGGACGCGAAGGCGGCGACGACCCCGGAGCGGAAGAAGGTCGCCGGGTGTGGCTCCCGCAGGGAGATCAGGCTGCGCTCCAGGACCTCGGTGCCGAGGGTGCGAGCCAGTTCCTCGAGTTCGTCGAGCTCGATGTCACGCTGTTCGCGCTCATCCCGGCGCGCAGCGGTGCCGATGACGATCACCCGCTTGAGTTTCGCGCCGACCGCGGGATCAGCTCCAGACGGCGCGTCGAAATGGGGCAACTAGCGTGTCACCGATCCGGTCGTCACCTGGAGCATCCGATCAGCCTAGCAACGGCGGCCGGGTTCTGCTGGAGCCCGCATGCCTCGGGCTCAGACCGGTGATGAGACAGCGGGGAGCTTCAGTTGGATGACCGCGCTGGCCACCAGGGTGAGCGCGGCAGCGAACAGGATCGCGAAGGTGGTCGAGACACTGAGGACGGGTCCCGCAAGAGCGGACCCGACCGGCACGCCTGAGAAGTTCAGGGCCATCGAAACCGCGAACGCTCGTCCGAACCACGCCCGCGCCGTGCGGCGCTGGCGCAGCGAGAACGCGCTGACGCTCGACGCCGCGTCCGCCCCGCCGGCGATCGCGATGCCCACCGCGATGACCGCTATTGATGGCACGAGCAGCGCGAGCACCGCGACACCCATGACGGCACCGAACAGCGCCATCGACTCGCGTTCTCGTCCCTCGGTTCGAATCCGCCCGGCCACCAGCGCCGCGGGCACCCCGGCCGCGCCCGCGAGCGCGAGGATCGAACCAACCACAGCCGCATTGCCGTGCAGATGGAAGACCACCACGGGCAGCGCGACGATGACGATGCCCCAGCCCACATTGAGCGTGGAGAACGAGATCGCGATCCAGCGCAGCGTACGGTTGGTCACGACGTAGCAGAGTCCACGCCATGCTTCGTGGAGGATCCGCCCAGACACCTCGTCGATGCGAGCGGGCTCTCCGACCCCCTGCAGCGCCACTGCGCCTGCGACGTATCCGACGGCCGCCCCTGCCAGCGCCGCCTCGCTGCCGATCGCCGCGATGAGCGCCCCCGCCAGCGCGGGACCGGCGATGTTCGCCACCCCGTAGAGCACGCTGTCCGCCGCATTGCCTCGGTCCCACAGATCGCGCGGCACCATGAGTGGGAAGAAGGAGCGGGCGCCCGCAATGCTCAGCGTGCTGGTCAGCGAGCCGCCGACCAGCAGTGTGTAGAGGCCCCAGACCGGGAGGCGGTTCGAGGCCGCCAGGAGGACGATGACCGTCAGACACACCGCGGCAACGATGAAATCCAGCGTCATCAGACGTTTGCGCCCGTGGCGATCGAGCAACGCTCCGGCGATCGGGCTCAGCAACAACCCGGGAAAGATGAGGAGAAACAGACTCACACCGGCGACGCCCGGCGAATGGTATCGCTGCAGCGCAAAGATGACGAGGCCGACCGTCCACATCTGCGACGCAGTACGCGTGAGCAGCGAGCTGATGAGCAGCTGGCGGAACCCGGGGACTCGCAGCAGCCGTCGATACGTCGCAGGAAGCGCGGCGACGCCTTGCTCGGTGGTCATACCGGCACCACTCGCGGGAGACGGGATTTCAATTCCAGGGCGCGCAGCGACGCCGCGACGGTCATCACGGATCCAAGCGTAGCGCCCTCGCGCTGCTGCGGACTTGCCGTCGGCGTGAACCGCTGAGACTGTAGAGCGGTGACGGGTTGTCGAGGTGCAGTGAACAGGTCGCGGCTGTGCGGGTTTGTACGGCGCGACTCGCGGTCAGCGGAAGTCGATTCGAGCCCATCCATCGGGCTGAAGCATCGACCTAAACAGATACGAGCGCATCGGGCGCTCGGATCCAGGACT
>PLDZ01000158.1:0-249 GCA_003136295.1 Candidatus Dormiibacterota bacterium | reverse complement strand
GCTATTCTCGGCTCGATCGCGTCAAGCTGCTCTCGATCTCGCCCATCGTCGCCGACGAGGCGTGCGTCGTCGTTGATTGGGCGGGTTTTGGAAATTACGCTCGGCGGGGCCTGAGCGACGCCGCAAGTAGGCGAGGCTCGACCACAATCCGCACGTGAACACTGAGGGTCGGCTCCCGGTTGCGGGAGCCGACCTCTACTACGACGTCGAGGGCAGGGGCCCGGCAGTCGTACTCGTCCACGGCTTCTC
>PLDZ01000264.1:1107-5634 GCA_003136295.1 Candidatus Dormiibacterota bacterium | reverse complement strand
CAGTGCGGCCATGCCGTGCCGTCGGGCAAGGCGATCACGCTCAATCTCACACTCCAGGAAGCGGTGTTCTACGACAACGGTTGCGTCGTCCGGGCCACGCCGATCACCACCGGCCGCCCCTTTCTCCGCACGCCCACCGGTGTCTTTCATGTGTTCTACAAGGCGTCGCCATTCACGATGGTGTCACCGTGGCCGCACGGTT
This sequence comes from Candidatus Dormiibacterota bacterium, assembly GCA_003136295.1. Taxonomy (GTDB): domain Bacteria; phylum Chloroflexota; class Dormibacteria; order Aeolococcales; family Aeolococcaceae; genus Palsa-851. The sequence goes on along the minus strand of PLDZ01000264.1, from coordinate 5,432 downwards.
CTCCGTTCTGGTATCCGACGGGGACGGTGACCTGGGTGATGGAGTTCGACGTCGGCGGCTACTTCCTGCACGATGCGTCGTGGGAGCCCTCGTCGATGTTCGGTCCGGGCAGTGAGAACAGCTACGTTGCGAGTCATGGATGCGTGCACATCCCGACTCCCGTGATGCACTGGGCCTATTCGTGGACGCCCATGGGTACGCCCGTGATCATCACCCAGTGACGCGACCCTCACCTCTTCGGCGCCCGCCCTAGACCGCCCCATAGACTTCGATCGCTGCAAACGGTACCCTAGTGGTAGGGGAAGTGTTTGGGGGAATGAGGGGAATGAAGGTACGGCTTTCGCCGGAAGACCAGAACCGCGCCCGGCAGTGGCTTGCCGACGTGAACGAGGATCTCGAGCTGGCTCGCTATCCGACAAGCGTGCAGCTGTGGCGCGCGGTGGATGAGGCGGCACGCCGGGCGGAAAGTTTTGCGCGCCTGGAACACGCACTACGGTGCCTGCCTCTCCGCTGACGACGGCCAGGCGGGATTAGCCGAAGCCGACCCCGCACCCAAAGAGGCCACCGTGCCTGTCCGTCGATTCGAGGCCGGTGCGTCAGCCAGCCGCCAGACTTCGCCTATGCCTCCGCACCGCGACATTCGACCCGGCGCCCGCGATGATCGAGGTCGCCGAGGCCACGTCCCGGGACGAGCGGATGCGGTTCTCGAGGGGGGTCGCCGAGCACTTGCCCTACCCGGAGGACGCCTTCGACCTCGTCGTGAGCACGACGTCGTTCGACCACTGGACGGATCAAGCCGCCGGGCTCGTGGAGTGCGCGAGGGTGATGCGGCCGGGCGGTCGCCTCGTGCTGGTCGACCAATTCTCCGCGTGGCTCGCCCCCACGCTTCTCGTCCGGCGGGGCAAGGCGCGCACGAAGCGACGAGCGACCCGTCTGCTTGTGGCCGCGGGTTTCCGCGTGCCCGAGTGGCACGACATTTACGCCGTCATCATCAGAGCCGCGACGACAACGACTCGCTCGCGCGGTGCGTGAGTGATCGACGCGGAAGCCGCCTCCCGCCGGCGTGGCCGACCGGGCAGAGCCGCGAGCCGCCACGCCGGTCCAAAATCAGCCCCACACCGATGGCCAAACTGAGTCCCAAGCAACGCTCCGAGCTCCCCGCTCGGGACTTTGGTCTGCCCGAGAAGGCNNGGCCATGCGATCAGCGCCAAGCGCCTCTCTCGGGTGCAGCGCAAGGCCGGAAACCTCACCAAAGACGAGTTCGACCGCATCAATCGCAAGGCTGACAAGGTCCTGGATGCGGAAGGGGAAGCTGAGCCCTCAGCTCCTTAGGTGCGACCGTCCATCACAGGACCTACCGAAACCCGACTCCCGCCAGCGCGGCCGATCCAGGGCAAAGCTGCTCATACGGCACTTGAGTGAGCGGCTTCTCGGTGGTGTTGCCGAGCTCGTGCAGGTCGGACGACTGCTCGTCGACGTAGAGCAGGCCGGTGACGATCTCACCGCGACCGCGGGCCGACATCAGGTGTTCCATCACCGCGATGCGATCGGTCGGGTCATACCCCTCCGGGACGCTCCGGAAGCGAAGCGTCGCACCGTCGTGCATCGGAATACTCACCACGCCCTCGGTGGGAATCGTCGCGGAGATCTCCTCGGCCGGCGGCACGAAGTCGGTGACGGTCATCTGCACGTCGTGCTGGCGCGTGAACAGGTAGCTCTTCGTCGAGCCCTCGTGATCGTTGAACGTCACGCACGGGGAGATCACGTCGATGACGGCGAGACCTCGATGGGCCATGGCCGCGCGGAAGATCGGTACGAGCTGGCGCTTGTCGCCGGAGAAACCGCGCGCGAGGAACGTCGCCCCAACTGAAAGTCCGAGGAAAATTGGATCGATCGGCTGGAGGTGATTGGCCTCGCCGCGCTTGGTGGTCGAACCGACATCCGCCGACGCAGAGAACTGACCCTTGGTCAGTCCGTACACGCCGTTGTTCTCGATCACATAGACCATGCGCACATTGCGCCGCACCAGGTGCGCGAGGTGGCCGAGACCGATCGACAGTGAATCGCCGTCACCGGAGATACCGATGCAGAGCAGGTCGCGGTTCGCCGCGCTCGCGCCGGTGGCGATCGGTGGCATGCGTCCGTGACAGCCGTTGAATCCGTGCGCGCCACGAGCGAAATAGGCGGCCGTCTTCGCCGAGCACCCGATACCGCTCAGCTTGGCGATCATGTGCGGCGGCGTATCACTCTCCCACAGCGCATGCGTGATCGCGGCCGTGACTGAGTCATGTCCGCAACCCGCGCACAGTGTCGACATCCCGCCCTCGTAATCGCGGATGGTGAGCCCGAGCGCGTTGCGCTCCAGGCCCGGATGCGTCACCAGCGGTTTGACGATCGATGGCACCGCTCAGCCTCCCAGGATCTTGGTGACGCCGTCGACGACGTCCTCGGCGCTCAGCGGATAGCCGCCGTAGGCGAGCACCGATTCGAGCTTCTCTTTCGACACGGCGGTCTCGAGCGTGAACAAGGTGCGCAGCTGGGCATCGCGGTTCTGCTCGACGACCACGATTCGGTCGTGGGCCTCGAGGAACGCACGCACTCCCGCCCCGAAGGGGAATCCGCGGACGCGCATGTAGTCGGCGGTGATGCCGCGCTCCGCCAGGAGCTCGATGGCCTCCAGAACCGCCAGTTCGCAGCTGCCCAGGGTCACGATCGCAAGCGGCGATTGGGCACGCTGATCCACAAGCGGAGCCGGCGTGTGCTCCGCCGCCGCGGTGTGCTTGCGCGCGAGACGATCCAGCACCGCCTGGTATTCCTCGGGATATTCGGTGTACGCGCCTTCAATGGTGTGTCCCGACCCGCGCGTGAAATACGCACCGAGCTCGCTCACACCGGGGAGCGTGCGCGCTGCAACCGACTCGGAGTCGGCCGGCTCGTAGCGGTGGTACACCTCGAGCTCGCGCAATTCTCCGGCGTCGAGCACGCGGCCGCGGTCGGGCACGTAGGAGTCGTCCCATTCGAGCGCCGGGCTCACCCAGTCGTTCATGCCGATGTCGAGGTCGGAGAGCACAAAGACCGGCGTCTGGAAACGTTCTGCGAGGTCGAACGCGTTGGCAGCCATCTCGAAGCACTCGGCGGGATTGGCAGGGAAGAGCAGCACGTGCTTGGTGTCACCGTGCGAGGCGTACGCGCAGGCGAGGATGTCGGCCTGCTGCACGCGCGTCGGCATCCCCGTCGACGGCCCCACCCGCTGCACGTCGAAGATGACCGCGGGAACCTCCGCGTAGTAGCCCATGCCGAGCAGTTCCTGCATCAAGGAGATACCCGGGCCCGACGTCGACGTAAAAGCTCGTGCTCCTGCCCACGAGGCGCCGAGGACCATGCCGATCGCGGCCAGCTCGTCCTCGGCCTGCAGCACCAGGTAGTTGTTGCGCCCGGTCTCAGGATCGATCCGGAACTTGGCGCAGTACTTGGCGAATGCGTCCATGAGGGAGGTCGACGGTGTGATCGGATACCAGGCCGCCACGGTGGCTCCCGCGTACACGCAGCCGAGCGCCGCGGCGGTGTTTCCGTCGATGAGGATCGAGCCGCGCGTCGCGTCCATCGTCTCGACGCGGCAGGGCAGCGGATAGTCGAAATGTGACGTTGCGAAATCGTGGCCGAGCCGGAGCGCTCGCTGATTGGACTCGCGCAGGCGATCCTTGCCGGCGAACTGCTCGGTGAGCAGCTGCGCGATCACCTCCATGTCGATGCCGAGCATCGCCACGAGCGCTCCCGCGCAGGCGATGTTCTTCATCAGGATGCGCTCGCGCGGTCCGCGGAACTCGTCGTTGCACATCTCCGCGAGGGGCACCCCGAGATAGGTCACGTCCTCACGGATGAGGTCACGATCGAGCGGCCACGAGGAGTCGTACATCGTGAAGCCGCCGCTGGTCACCTCGGCAATGTCGCGCGCGTACGTCTGCCCGTTCATCGCCACCATCAGGTCGTACGTGCGCGCACGGGCGACGTGACCGTCCTTGTTGACGCGGATCTCATACCAGGTCGGCAGGCCCTGGATGTTCGAGGGGAAAAGGTTCTTGCCCGAGACGGGCACGCCCATGCGGAAGATCGAGCGCATCAGGAGGTTGTTGGCGCTCGATGATCCGGTGCCGTTGACGTTGGCGAGCTTCAGCGCGAAGTCGTTCACCTTCGAGCGGGGCTGGGCGAAATGCTGCGCTGCCATGTCAGGTTGCCACCGGGACCGGTGTCGAAACCGCCAGCGGGATGAGCAGCTCGAATTTCTGCATATCCCACGCGGCGGTCGGGCAGCGCTCGGCGCAGAG
>PLDZ01000264.1:0-1043 GCA_003136295.1 Candidatus Dormiibacterota bacterium | reverse complement strand
GTCTGGATGTCGCAGTTGAGGCAGCGCTGCACCTCGCGCGCGGTCTGCTCCGCGGAGAACCCGACCTCCACCTCGGTGCCGATGCTCTGGAACCGTCGCGTCAGCTCGACGTGCTGCATGCGCTGACGGGTGGAGGGGTTGTAGTCGTTGTGGTAGCTCCACTCGGTCAGGCCCATCTTCTGACTCACCAGGTTGATTCCCTGCGGCGGTCGCGAGGTGACCGAGGTACCTTCGCAGTGGTTGTGTATCGAGATCGCGGCCTGGTGGCCGTGCTCCACCGCCCAGATGATGTTCTTGGGCCCCATCGCGGAGTCGCCGCCGAAGAAGATGCCCGGCAGCGACGACTGAAACGTGACCGGGTCGACGACCGGCATGTCCCACTCGCCGAGCTCGAGGCCGAGATCGCGCTCGATCCAGGGAAACGCGTTCTCCTGCCCGATCGCAAGGATGACGTCGTCGCAGGGGATCACCACGGTGTCGATGACGGTGGAGTGGCGCGCTTGCTCATCCCATTCGAGGCGCTGAAACTCCATCCCCACGAGCACGCCGTCCTCGATGACAAAGCGCGTCGGAGCGTGGTTGACGATGATCTCGACACCCTCCTCCTCGGCGTCCTCGAGCTCCCACGACGACGCCTTGAAGAACGACCGCGGGCGGCGCGCCATCACCTTGATATCGGTGCCCCCGAGGCGCAGCGACGACCGGCAGCAGTCCATCGCCGTGTTGCCGACTCCGATGATCAGCACGCGCTCGCCGATCTTCTCGGTGTGACCGAACGCGACGGACTCCAGCCAGTCGATGCCGATATGGATGCGATCGCTCTCGCGCCGCCCGGGTATATCGAGGTCCTTCCCACGGGGTGCCCCGGTGCCGATGAAGACGGCGTCGAAGTCCTGCGCGAGCAGGGATCGGAGACTCGTCACCGGGGTGTTCAGCCGGAGGTCGACGCCCATATCGATGATGGTCGCGATCTCCTCGTCGAGGATCTCGGCGGGGAGCCGGAATGCCGGAATATTGGTGCGCATGAGGCCGCCCGCCTTGTC
>PLDZ01000209.1 GCA_003136295.1 Candidatus Dormiibacterota bacterium | reverse complement strand
CGTCTCCCGCTCCAGACTTCCTTGTTCGAACTCGTCCACGCCGAAGACAAGCCCGAACGGCTCCGCATAGTGCGGTTCGGCGATACGGCCGTCGCGGACGATGAGCGTCTCGAACACGGCGCGGTTGTACAGCGTCCGGGTGCGTTCATTGGCGACACGGTACGCAGCGCCGCAGCTCCGGGCGAACCGCATAGCGATGTCGAGGATCTTCTGCCACTGCGCCAGCGTGGCGTCGACGTCGCGGAGTCGGCTTTCCACATCGGCGATCTCGCGACGGAGCCGCTCCTGTTCCTCGCGCAGCATCATCACGTCGACCGCCCCCGCGTAGTAGGCGTCGAGCAGCTTGTGGCGCTGCGCATTCAGCTTCGCCATTCGCATGCTCTGGAAGTCGCGCTCAGTGACGTTACGTTCCTCGCGGGCCACCAGCTCAGTCTCCAACCAGTGACGCAGGCGATCGGACATGTCCGGGCATAGCTGCATGCGCTCGTACAAGGCCTCGACCTGCTGCTCCAGGTTGGCGGCCGGGATGTACGACTCACGGCAGCCCGTCGGCCTCCGTGCGTGCCCCCGTCATCGACACACGAAAGTCCTCAGCCGACCGCCACACCGCGACCAGCGGGGATCACTGCGCGCAGAGTGGTGCCGTTGCCCGGGCTTGACGCGATCTGCAGAGCCCCGCCCAGCGCGTCGAGGCGGTCCTCCATGTTGGTCAACCCGTTGCCGCGCAGCGTGTTCCTGACATCGAAACCCCGCCCGTCATCGGCTACCTCGACGCTCAGTTGATCGCCAAGTTCGCGCAGCCGAACGGTCGCGCTCGAGGCCTGCGCGTACTTCTGCACGTTCTGCAGAGCCTCCAGGATGCAGAAGTACAGAGCCGCCTCGGTGTCCTGCGAGTAGCGGCCGACACCGTCGGCGTCGATGGTCACCGGCAGCGTCGCCTTCCGTGCCTGCGCCTGGAGCGCGGTGGGCAGACCCTTCTCGGCTAGCAGCGGCGGGTAAATTCCGCGAGCCAGGTCGCGCAGCGTCTCCAGTGCTTCATCGGCGTCGCCCTTGAGCTGCGTCAGGGTTGCCTTCGCCTTGTCGGGGTCTTTGGTTAGCAACATCCCGGCTAGACCGAGCTTTACCTTGATGGCCACCAGATATTGCTGGGCTCCATCGTGCAGGTTGCGTTCGAGCTTCCGGCGCTCGTCATCTTGTGCAGCGACGAGGCGCTGTCGGGAGGCACGGAGATCCACGAGACGTGCCTGAAGGTCAGCCGCGAGGCCGACATTCTTGAGGACGAGACCAGCCTGTTGAGCGAGGTCATCCATGAGCTTTATCTCGATCGGTGTCAGCGATTCCCCTCGCCGTTTGGTGACCGCTAACGCACCGAGCACCTCACCCTGGTGGCGCACCATGACTGATCGGTCCGCAGTGGGGATTGACAGTTCGGTAGAGCCGTTGAGCTGCACTAACGCTGGCATCGCGGCATCGAGTGGGAAAGCCGCAGCCCGGCGTAACTCAACACCGCTGCGCAGCCAGACCTCGGCGAGTTCGCCGGCGGTGCCCTCCGCGAGGACCCGGGCCATACGCGGCAGAACCTCGTCGCTGGCGTACGACTCAGCAACGCGCTCCGAGAACTGGGAGAGAACCTCGTACGGAGTCGCGCGCTTGCCGTAGACCAGACGATTGGCGACTTTTTGCACCTGCTCTCGCACCGGTTGGAAACCGATGGCAACGATGGCAGTGGCGAGAATCGACAAGGCCAAGTTCGGCTTACCACCGCTACCGACCAGAGTCCCGATGCCGACTGCGATGCCGACGTACACAGCGGTGATGAAGACCGCGAGTGAGCCGTACACGATGGTGCGACTGATGAAGACATCGATGTCGTACAGCCCGTACTTCATGACTGCCAGGCCGATCGTCAGCGGAAGGAGCACGTCGATGCCAAAGAAGCCGGCGGTGGCGGTTACCTCCCCGCTGCCGATGGCGCTTGAGAGCAGGAGTGCGAGCGCCAGCGCAGCGACATAAGCGAACCAGCGCATTTGGCTCCGTTCCTGGTCCCGTGAGCGGCGAAAGCGCACCCCCACAGTTACCAGAAGAGGCCCCACCAGAAGCAGCGGCCAAATGTAGAAGGAGCTGTTGACATTGGTTAAGCCGTCGAGCCCTGGCACCGCCAGCGGATTGAGCACGTTGGGAAGCCGTGGCGACAACTGGATCGGCGACGTGGCGATCATTGCCGAGACGAACATCACCGTGCCCGCGGCGAATGCAACCCCGGCCACCCATCGCCAACGCGGCCCGGGAAGCAGCCGTCCGTTCGGGAAGAGAAGAGCCACGGCGGCAAGCAAGATCGCACCGAGCCCCTCGTTGCTGGTGTACACCCAGGCGGGCCATGTGACCCAGCTCCGCGTAGAAGCGCCGCTCAGGAGACCACGCATAGCGATGAAATCGGCGAGGAGATGGATCACGTCGGCGCCTGCGATCGTCAAGAGCAACCACCCGATGGGATTGCGGGGACGACGAGTCGCGATCAGCGTGCCGAGGATTCCGACAAGGGGTGCTTGGAGAAAATACTGCAACTGCGCTGTGGCCAGCGAGTTGACTGCCTTCAAGTCCAAGAGAAGTAAGAGCAGGCTGGCGACCAGGAGTCCGAGCGAGCACAGCCCAATCCCCCAAGCGAGCGGAACTGCCCGCCGGTCCCAGCGTGCTGTCATGCAGGTAACGATATCGAGGACCCGAGAGGCCGTCGATGGTGCGGCCACCCCCGCCATCGCGTGGAAGCACCCCTTGGCGCCCGGGCCACGGCCTCCGGGTGGTCAGGTGCGCTTATCTCTAGGCCCGGGGTGACCGATAGCCACCGCGCTTTCACCGCCAGGTGTCTTGCACCGCGGCGACAGGCTGCTCATGCCCGACCTCGCACGCCTTCGCTCACCAGGATCGTTCTTTCACTGCTCCCGCAAATTTAGGTCCGATGCGGCGTTCGAGGTCGCGGCGCCGTACTCGCCCCGCAGCATGCTAAGTGCACGTCTGGCGAAAGCGCTACGACGCCCCTTCCGCTGCGCACAACTGTCTTTCTCAGGCGGCGCTGGGGAGGGACGACCGGCCTGGCGGAGCCGACGAGGTCAGCCTCGTGCACCCCAGCGTGGGACTGTGTTCCTTGAGCCCAGGGGCCCGGAAACGCTTAACTCGACGGCAGGACGGCGTGTGGCACGGGCACGGCGGCGCGGAGCGTCGTTCCGCTGCCCAGGGTCGATTCAAGGTGCAGACTGCCCCCGAGAGCGTCAAGGCGGTCCTCCATATTCGTCAAGCCGGCACCGCGCCTGACAATGCTCACGTCGAACCCGCGACCATCATCGATGACGTCGACATGAACCTGGCCGCCGTCCTCCCGCAAGCGCACCTCGACTGCTGACGCAGAGGCGTACTTCTGCACGTTCTGGAGCGCTTCCAACGTGCAGAAGTAGAGAGCCGCTTCGATCTCCTGCGGATATCGACCAATCCTTTCGGCGTCGACGTGGACTGGCACAGTTGCCTTGCGCGCCTGCGATTCCAGCGCCACCACCAGCCCCTTGTCGGCGAGCAGGGGTGGGTAGATCCCACGTGCCAGATCACGCAGGGTCTCCAGGGCTTCGTCCGCATCGCCCTTGAGCTGCTCCAGGGTCGCCGCCGCCTTCTCTGGGTCGCGCTTTAGCAGCATCTCTGCCAGACCCAGCTTCACCTTCAATGCCACCAGGTGCTGCTGGGCACCGTCATGGAGGTTGCGCTCGAGACGGCGTCGCTCCACATCCTGGGCGCTCACCAATCGCTGCCGTGAGGCGCGCAACTCCTCCAGGCGCGCGCGCAGGTCCGCGCTCAACCCCACGTTCTTGAGTACCAAGCCCGCCTGCTGCGCGAGGTCGTCGACCAGCTTTTGCTCGATCGGCGTCAACGCTTCCCCCCGGCGCTTGTTGATGCTCAAGGCGCCGAGCAGCTCACCCTGATGACGCACCTCCACAGCACGCGTCGCCCCCGGCAGTGCTGGTAGCGTCCCATTGCGCATCGGCAGCGACGCGTGCGCAGCCATGACGTCCGGGAAGGTCGCCGCGGGTCGCAGCTCCGTGCTTCCTCGCAGCCACACCGTCGCCGACTCCGCGCCGGTCCCCTCCTGGAGCACCCGAGCCATACGGGGCAACACTTCGTCGGCGGCGTAGGTTTCGGCCACGCGTCCCGAGAACTCGCTGAGCACTTCGTACGGCGTCGCCCGCTTCCCGTATACCAGCCGGTTGGCCACCTTCTGGACCCGCTCGCGCACCGGCTGGAAGCCGATCGCCACGATCGCTGTCGCCAGGATCGAGAGCGCCAGGTTGGGCTTGCCGCCACTGCCCACCAGGGTTCCAATACCCACAGCGATCCCCACGTACACCGCGGTAATGAAGACGGCCAGCGACCCATACACCAGCGTGCGGCTGATGAACACGTCGATGTCGTAGAGACCGTGCCGCATGATTGCCAGCCCGATGGTGGCGGGAATGAGCGCGACGAGCCCAACCAGGCCAGCGGCCCACGTCACGTCGCCGAAGCTGCCGGATGGGAACGGGAAGCTCACGACCAGGAGTCCCAGCGAAACGGCTGCGACATACGCGAACCAGCGGAGCTGGGTTCGCTCCACGTCGCGAGAACGGCGAAAGCGAACCGCCACTGCTACCACGAGAAGAAGCAGCAACGACAATAGCGATACCGTTCCCAAAGCGTCGCCGACCCCATTGAGTCCCTTGATTCCCGGCACCGCCAACAAGTTGGCGACGCCGGGAAGCCGGGGTGACAACTGGATCGGCGCCGACTGGACCATCGATCCAACGATCAACACGATGATGGCGGCGAACACCACCCAGGCGGCCGCTCGCCAGCGTGGCCCTGGGAGCAGCCGGCCATCAGGGAAGAACAGAATCACAAAGGCGAGGAAGAACAGCCCAAGGGTTCCGGTAATGCTAGACATCCACGCAGGCCATTCCACCCAGCTCCGCGGTGTGGCCCCGGACAACTGCCCGCGGATAGCGACGAAACCTGCTAGTAGGTTGGTCACATCGCTTACCGCGATGGCCAGCAGCAGCCAGCCAACTCGGTTCGTCGGCTTTCGTACTGCGATCAACACACCGAGGGTTCCGACGATTGGCGCCTGTAGGAAGAACTGCGGGCGTACCGTGGCCGGCGAGTCGATCGCTCGCCAGTCCAGGGCAAGCAAAATCAGGCTAGCAACAATCGCCACCAGGCAAACGGCACCAATCCCCCAGGCGAGCAGAACTGCGCGCTGCGCAAAGCGTGCTCTCATGAGGAAGACGATATCGACGCCCCGGCGAGCTGTCGAGGGTGCGAGCCCCCGTATGGGAGGGTGGCAGCACTTCTCAATGAGACGGAGCACGACCTTGGGCCATAAATGGGAGCCACTCACTTTGCCCATGCGCCGCAGCCGCTTGCATCCTCGGCGCGGGGGGAGTGCCGGTCGTCGAGGTCACCGCATCGGCTGCCGGGATCGTAGACCTCTCACAGCCATCAGGCGCCTAAGCCGTCAGCGCGGTCGACATCGACGACTCGATCCCCTCGCCTGACGCCACCTGAAGCTGCGACGATCAACGCGTGGTCCACCGTCGCCTCACGGCTGGACTTGACATGGGTTTCCGGTAGACAGGTCGAGCGCTCGAGGCGAGATCAGCTGTGAGCACCTCAGCGTGGAATAACACACCAGAGCGGACCGACCTAGCTGCCTCCGCTCGCCGTGAGCAACAGGGCGGACACAGGAACTGTGGCGCGGAGTGTCGTCCCCCGGCCCGGGGTCGATTCGACTTGGAGGTTCCCCCCTAGGGCTTCGAGCCGGTCTTCCATATTGGTCAAGCCATTGCCGCGAGCGGTAGTGCCGACGACAAAGCCGCGTCCATCGTCGGCGACCTCGACGGCGAGCCGATCATCCTCCTGCCGTAGGCGGACAGCTGCTCTAGAGGCCTGCGCATACTTCTGAATGTTCTGCAGGCCTTCGAGAATGCAGAAGTAGAGAGCGGCCTCGGTGTCTTGTGGATAGCGTCCGATGCCATCGGCCTCGATGGTGATCGGCAGGGTGGCCTTGCGCGCCTGAGCTTGGAGCGCGGTGGGCAGGCCTTGCTCGGCCAGGAGCGGAGGGTAGATGCCGCGGGCCAGATCGCGGAGCGTCTCCAATGCTTCATCCGCATCCCGCTTAAGCTGCTCAAGAGTTGCCATGGCCTTCTGAGGGTCTTTCGTCAGCAACATCTCTGCAAGTCCGAGCTTGACCTTAATGGCCACCAGGTGTTGCTGGGCTCCATCGTGCAGGTTGCGTTCCAACTTACGGCGCTCGTCATCTTGTGCAGCCACGAGTCGCTGCCGGGAAGCCCGAAGATCCACGAGGCGCGCCTGAAGGTCAGCGGTCAGTCCGACATTCTTGAGGACCAGACCCGCCTGATGGGCGAGGTCGTCCATGAGCTTGAGCTCGATCGGGGTAAGAGACTCGCCGCGCCGCTTCGTCACGGTCAAGGCACCCAGCACCTCGCCCTGGTGGCGCACGACGACCGAACGGTCCGAGTTCGGAACGGACAGGTCTGTAGCACCATTGAGCTGAACCGGCGATGGCATCCCGGTGTCAGTGGGGGATGCGGCGGCTCGGCGCAGCTGACCACCGCTTCGTAGCCAGACCTCGGCAAGTTCGGCTGCGGTGCCCTCGGCGAGAACACGGGCCATACGGGGGAGCACCTCGTCGCTCGCGTACGACTCGGCAACCCGCTCGGAGAATTGGGAGAGGACTTCATACGGCGTGGCTCTTTTCCCGTAGACGAGCCGGTTCGCTACTCTCTGGACTCGCTCACGCACCGGCTGGAAACCAATCGCAACAATGGCAGTGGCGAGAATTGACAAGNNCCATACACGATAGTGCGGCTGATGAAGACATCGATGTTGTAGAGCCCATATTTCATGACGGCCAGCCCGATGGTTGCGGGAAGGAGCACGACCAGCCCGACGCCTAATGCCGCGCTGGCCACGCCCGTTCCCAAATCCGAATTGACGGCGCCGAGGATCCCGCCCATGAAGGTGAGCCCCACCGAAGCAGCGACGACGTACGCGAACCAGCGTAGCTGGCGACGTTCGGCGCCTCGAGACCGGCGGAAGCGCACCAGCGTTGATGCCAAGACGAGACTGAACAGCAGCCCGAGCCCAATGTTGGCAACCGGACCGTTGCTATTGCTGAGGCCATTAAACGCGGGCACGGCCAGCACGTTTGGCACGCTGGGAAGCCGGGGTGACAGCTGGATCGGCGCCAAGGCGACCATCGACGCCACGAGTGTCACGGTCACGGCCGCGAGCACTACAAATGCGGCCCAGCGCCAGCGTGGCCCGGGGAGCAGGTGTCCGTTGGGGAAAAACAGAATCACGAAGGCGAGCAAGACCGCCGCAAGCGTTCCGGTGTTGTTGAAGACCCAGGCTGGCCATACCACCCAGCCATGGGGTGATGCGCCACTCAGTAACCCACGCATGGCAAGAAAGTCGGCGGGGAGGTAGATCGCGTCGACAAAAGCGATGGCTAGCAGCAACCAGCCAATCGGGTTCCTGGGTTGGCGTACCGCGATGAGCAGTCCGAGGGTTCCCGTGATAGGTACTGCGAGGAAATATTCGAACTGTGCGGTGACCGGCGAATCGATCGCCCTCGAATCCATGGCAAGCAGGACCAGACTCGCGACTACGAGCCCGACAGAGCACAGCCCAATTCCCCAGGCGAGCCGACCAACCTGCCGCTCCCAGCGTGCTGCCATGACGACCACGATATCGACGGCTTGACGGGCTGTCGATGGTGCGAGCCGCCAGCGAAAGAGGGTGGCAGCACTCCTCAGCCGTCGAGAGGGCGCCCTTCTGGGGATCAACAGCTCCGCCTCACCTCGTCCCGTTCCCGTGTCGCTGAAACAGAACCCAGTGCGAACGAACCGGCGTAATCACGTCTCGCTCACACGAGTGTGCTCTCACTCGATCACTGACAGGTCGTCGTGGCTTGACGCAGCCTGGGCGTTCGCATCGCCATGGACGACTTCGGCACCGGCTATTCGATGCTGAGCCGCCTCCAGGGCTTCCCGATGGACACCTTGAAGATCGACATGTCCTTCGTGAAGCGGATCACGAGCGCCTCAGTCGGGGCACCCATCGTCGCAGCCACAATCGTCATGGGCCACGACCTCGGTCTGACGGTGGTGGCGGAGGGAGTGGAGACGGCGGTGCAACGCAGTACCTGGCCGAGCACGACTGTGACGTCCTCCAGGGTTACCTGATCAGTCGACCGGTCACGGCCGAGGAGGTCCCGGCGCTGCTCGGGCACAGCCTGATCCCGCAGATCCCCGACCAGCGCCTCGCCCCGCCCTCGCTCGCGGTCTTGATGGCCTCGTAGGCCCCAAAGCCGGCGATCGCTGCTCAGTGAGCGAAGGCCAGGTACTCGTGGACGGAGCGGACCGACGCGGATCCCTCCGCGACGCGCTTGGTCGAGCCCGGCGCGCACGTCGCCGGTCGCGAACAAGCGCCTCGATTTGTCGCTCCACTCGCGCTGGGGTCCGGAGAAACAGACAGATGGATAGAGCCACGCTGCTGCCGTCAGCCAGTCTGGTGCCATGCTGACCCGTCCTTCCTCCCAGTCCCATCCTAGACGACGCACGGACTGAACCAGCACCGGCTTGGTGCTCGGCGACCGCATGCGGCATCACGGCCAATGGCCGTCGCGTTTGGTGGTTACCCGGTCCTCGGAGGAGCTCCGCTGGAGACCCCTGCGGCGCAGGCTTGCGTCCGTAACCAGCGGCCCAAGAACACATGGAGTGCTTTGGAATGACAACACCCGACAACATCAGCGTGGTCACAAGCGACGCCACGTTCGAACTGACCCTGAAGCGGCTTCGGGAAGCGATCGCCGAACGCGGGCTGACCCTCTTCGCCGAGATCGATCACGCGGGGAACGCACGCGCCGCCGGCCTCGAGATGCCACCGTCGACCGTATTGGTCTTCGGCAGCGCCAGGGCGGGCACACCGCTGATGTTGAAGGCACCCGACATCGCCCTTGAACTGCCGCTTCGCGTGTTGGTGCGCGAGGAAGGCATGGGCGGAGCCGTGCTGGCCTACGGCGACCCGCGGCGGCTGGCGCGGAGCTTCAATGTCGAGGAAATCGCGGCGGGGATCATGGGGCTCTCCGTGCTGGTCCCTGCTGTGGCTCGGAGTTGAGCCCCACGCTCTACTCGGCGTCGATCACATCGCGGCAGCTGGCGAGAACGTGGTAACGAACCCGCACCTCCTCGGCGTCGCGACTCTCGGAGTGGGCGGTGAAGCCAACCAGGTCTGCGAAGAGCACAGAGACGGTGCTCGAGTCACGCCGTGTTCATCGAGCCCGGCCAGCGCATCGATTGCGGTCACCGCTCCGGGCAGAGCGTGACCGCAACCGATGACGCGGACACCCGGATGGAATCGACCAGCGTCGACGCTAGAAGGTGTAGGTGTCGTTCGCCACGATGACGGAGTGTGTTGGGGCGCTTCTCGCCGTGATCGTGTCGACCCCCGTGCTCGGGTTCACGCTCGGCGTTTTGTAGGTGATCGTGATGACGCCACTCGAGTTGGCCGTGAACGCCTGCGGTGATGCCGTCAGCGCCGTGGTACCAACCGCGGCCGACCCGCCGCCGGTCGCCTGGCTGAACGAGACGTAGACGACCGCGCCGGGAATCCCAGCGTGACTGCTGTTCAACGCTGTGAGCGTCACCGTTACGCTGGTGTTCGGGGCGAGCGCTGCCGTGGCGGCAATGGGGTGCGGACTCAGTCCGTACTTCTTGACGGTCACGAACGTGTAGTGGTCCGTCACCTTGATCGTGGCGTGGGTGGCGGCGTTCTCCGCGGTTATCGCATCCTCACCATTGGCCGGAAGCGAAGCCGGTGTGTGATAGGTGATCGTGACGTGGCCGCTGGTGTCCGTGACGAACGACTGTGCCTTGGTCTTGAGCGCGGTGGTTCCCACCGAAGCGGATCCCCCGCCTGTGCTGTGCTTGAAGGCGACGAACACCGTTGCCCCCGGGACCGGCGCGCTGGTCGAATCCTCGGCGGTGAGCGTCACCGTCACGGTTGCGTTGGCGGCCAATGTCCCGGCTGCTGCGATTGGCGATG
>PLDZ01000256.1:3561-4100 GCA_003136295.1 Candidatus Dormiibacterota bacterium | reverse complement strand
GTCGCTCACCTCCAGCCCGAGCCCGGGTTCATCGAACCCGAACCACCGCAGATCATCCCCGCCGAACCACAGCCACCCGATTTGTCGACCTCCGCGCCGATCGTGGCCGCGCCACGCCTGGCCGCGGGGCCGAACGCCTTCCAGCGTCTTCGTGACGCGGTCGCGGTTCGCCTCGCCCTTCGACGCGGAGCCGGTTCCAACTTCGACCCGGGGGTCGAGATCGTGAGCGGCACGGGGGCGCCGACGTGGGACCAGCGCGCACGTCGCCACCACCGCAGCCAGAACCCACCCGTCGTGGCAGTGGCAGCCCCTCCGGCGGCCGGCCCCGTGTCACCGCCGACCGTGACCAAGCCGAATCGTCTCAGCCGGCTCATGGCCCGGGTCGAGTCGGGGGTCAGGAAACCAGCGCTCGACGCGGAGCAAGCGGGTGCCGGAGACCCGGAGGCGCACGAAGCAGACCAGCCGGTTGAAGGCACCGCGTCGCTCGAGCTTGTCGAGGTGCTCAGCGAAGTGGCGATCCTTGCGGCGCCGCTCGAGCG
>PLDZ01000256.1:0-3545 GCA_003136295.1 Candidatus Dormiibacterota bacterium | reverse complement strand
TCCCAGAAGGCAGACCGGCGGGAATGGAATCCGACTCGACCGGTGACAGGACGGCACGTGCTGCCGCTCGGTGGCCCGGCGGTCGGGGCTGCCGATCGCGATCGGCGCCTCTGGCTGTTCGGCGCCGTCACCGTCGTCCTGATGCTGCTCGGCCTGCTCATCGGGAGACAGGTCACGCAGACCAGTCCGCTGGTCGCCTCCACGATTCCCAGGTCNNCAGCGCCGACGCCGCAGCAACTCACGAAAGTCACGACACTGGGCAACGGGAGCGGCGGGTTCTCGGTTGCCGACGTTCGCTATGGTCTGCATCCGAATGACTTCCGCCTGGTGTTCGACCTGGCATTTCCCAACACCGTGACAGGGAGTCCGACCACCGTCATCGGCTACTCCGGGCCGACGACGATGTACGTCGAGTTCACCGGCGTCGACGGAGCATCGAACGTCGCGGTGATGCCGCCCGGGAAGCTCGTCGTCTCAGTGGTGCCGCTGCCGATGGCCCGCAACACGGATCGTCTCGTCTTCAAGATCACGCTCAGCAAGAACGCGCCCTTCGACGCCTACTACCTCTCCGGCGGTCGCCTGGTCATCGACGTCACCTAGCCCCTGACGTCACCCTGCGGTGGTTCTGGCTTCCTCGAACGGGGCGGGCGACGCCGCGTCGACCATCGGCTGCCCATGCTTCGCGCGAAGGTCGAACTTGAGCACCTTCCCCGCGGGATTGCGAGGCAGAACATTGACGAAGACAACCGACTTTGGTTGCTTGTATCGGGCGAGCCTGTCCTGCGAAAAGTCGATCACGTCCTGCTCGCTCAGTGACACGCCGTCCTTCCGCACGACGATCGCCCGCACCGTCTCACCCCAATGGGGATCCTGCACGCCGATGACGGCAACCTCCTTGATCCCAGGGTGCTGGTAGAGGGCGTCCTCGACCTCGGCGGGATACACGTTCTCACCGCCGCTGATGATCATGTCCTTCTTGCGATCGACGATGAAGAAATAGCCGTCGGCGTCGCGGACTCCCACGTCACCGGTGTGGAACCAGCCGTCGACCAGCACCTCGGCGGTGGCGGCGGGTCGATTCCAGTACCCCTTCATCACGTTCGGGCCACGAACGACAATTTCCCCACGTTCACCGTCGGGGACGTCGTGATCGTCATCGCCGACGATCTTGACGTCGGTGAAGAACGGCGCGATACCCGCGGATCCAAGCTTCTCGGTAGCCATCGACGAGGGGAGGAAGCATGCGAACGGTGCCGTCTCGGTGAGGCCGTACCCCTGGTTGAACGGCAGACCGCGCGCCGCGTAGATCTTGATCAGCGCCTCGGCTACCGGCGCACCGCCGCACGAAAGGACGCGGATGGTGCTCAGATCTCGCGTAGCGAAATCGGGATGCTGGGCCATGAAGAGGTACATCGCGGGAACGCCGAACATCGACGTCACACGGAACTTCTCGATGTTCTCGAGCACCATCCCAGGCTCAAACATCTGCTCCATGACCACGGTCGCCCCCTTCATCAGCGACAAAAGGGGCGTGACGTTGAGNNAGCGTGACTTCCTGCGACGTTGCATCGTCCGCGAGGAGTGCGTTGATGTTGTTCCAGATGACGTTGCCGTGGGTGAGCATTGCTCCCTTGGGACGCCCGGTCGTGCCTGACGTGTACATGATCAGTGCGACGTCGCTCATCGCGACCGGGTAGTCAGGGTCCGAGTCACGCTGATCGTGCAGCAGCGAGTCGAAGCCGCGTGACCCGTTCTGCTCGACGGCGCAGACGTACTCGCGTACGCTCAGATCGCCCCGAATCGAGTCGACGATCGAGGCGAATGCTTCCTCATACACGAGCGTGTGCAGGCCGGCATCGCGAATGATGAAGCTCAGCTCCGGACCCGTCAGCCGGAAATTGAGCGGCACGAAGATGGCATCGAGCTTTGCCGCGGCGAACAAAACGAAAAAGAAGCGAGGATGGTTGAGTCCAAGGAACCCGACTCGATCACCAGGGTTCACTCCGAGCGCGTGGAGTCCGTGCGCCAGCTTGTTGGTGAGCTGATTCAAGTCGGCATATGTCCACCGGTCTTCCCGGAAGATGAGCGCGGTGTTGTTCGGGTTGAGCCGGGCACGCCGGCTGAGCGTGAAGCCGAGACCCTGGTCATTCGCCATGGCAGGAACCCTCCGATTGCTCTCTTCGCCTCATCGCGATTCTCCCATTCGCGAGCGATGATCGTTTCGCCTTAGGCGGTCCACCCTCCGTCGACGACCAGAACGGACCCGGTCACGAAGGACGCGGCGTCGGATGCGAGGAACAGGGCGGCGCCGGCGATCTCATCCGGGACGGCGTGGCGACCGAGCGCGGTCTGCGCGAGGATGTGGTCGTGGATCTCGGTTGTTTCCACCAGGTAGCGTGCGAGCTTGGTCTCGACGAGGCCGGGAGCGATCGCGTTGACCCGGATCCCCAGCGGTCCGAGTTCTCGCGAAAGCGTGCGCGTCAGCGTGATGAGCGCGGCTTTGCTCGCGTTGTACGCGCCGGTGAGCGCCTCCGGGCGGATCCCGGCGACGGACGCCATATTGATGACGCTGCCGCCGTGGTCGCGCATCCACGCGGCGACCGCATGGCGCGTGAGCCGGATCGGACCCATCACATTGACGTCCCAGATCTTGTTGATGGCTCCCTCGTCCGCGTCGAGAATCGGCCCGTATTGCGGGTTGGTGGCGGCATTGTTCACCAGAATGTCGAGCCGCCCTGCCCGGCGCATCACCTCGGCGACGACCGCCTCGCAGGTTGCCGCGTCGCCGACGTGCCCGGGGACGGAAATCGCCGCGCCGCCCAGCCCAACGATCTGCGCTGCTCCGGCCTCACATGCGTCGGCGTGGCGCGCGTTGAGCGCCACAGTCGCACCCGCCTCGGCGAGCGCTGTGGCGATGGCCAGCCCAATCCCGCGACTCCCACCGGTGACCAGCGCGACCCGCCCATCGAGCGAAAACCGCTCGGCGACGCTCATGCTCAGTTGAGGCTGGAGGTGCCGGCGTGGTCCTTCGACCGGACCAGCATGCGATCGAGGAGGGCCGCCTCGCGACGAAGCAGGCGCAGGCAGGCCGCGAGCCGTTCGGCGGTGCCGTCGATCTCGAGCAGACGCTGGCGCTGCGCGGTCTCGACCTGCATCGCGGCGGCGACGAGGTACGAGAGCAGCTCAGGGTCGGATGGCAACCCGAACTCGACAGGATCCTCCTGACCGATTCCGCGGAGCTGGCCGGCGTAGCCGCGAAACGCCGCGGTCACCGCGGCGGCGAGCCGATCAGTGTCGTCCGCCGGGGTCGGGAGGTCCTGGAGGTAGTGGACGGATCCCACGAGATACGGACGGTCGTGCGTGAACGCGTCGATGTGGAAGCGAGACGCTCCGACGACCACGAGGTTGTACCCGCCGTCCGCAAGCTCCTCGATCTCATCGAGCTGCGCCAGGGTGCCGACCTCATACGGGACGGCGCTGCCCCCCGTCTCCTGGCCGGAGCGGATTGCAACGATGCCGAAGGTGGTCGACGCCCGGCGGCAGTC
>PLDZ01000065.1 GCA_003136295.1 Candidatus Dormiibacterota bacterium | reverse complement strand
CGCGGGCATCGATCCGGGGCGCCGGCCGGGTACGCTTCGCCTCGATGAGTGGGAACTCCTCGCTCGCGCCGTCGCCGAGGTGAAGTTGGTCACGCGATGAGGCAACGCGTCACCAGAGCCGTAACCGAGCCCGACGACGACAGCGCGGTCGCGCCGCTCCACGCCGCGCGCCCCGCGATCGCCGCTGCCTCGGAGCAACGCCAGGGCTTCGCCGCCGTTCTCCGGCGTCGCGACTTTCGCTACCTCTGGGGCGCCCAGCTCGCGTCGCAGCTCGCCGACAAATTCCTCATGTTCACGCTGCTCGTCTTCATGTACACCCTTACCAGGCGCGCCTCGCTGCAGTCGGTGTTGATGATCGCGTACACACTCCCGAGCGTCCTGCTCAGCGCTCCCGCGGGTGTCTACGCGGATCGACACGACAAGCGCCTGCTCATGGTCGGCACCAATGTCGTGCGCGGCGCGCTCATCCTGCTGATCCCGCTCGCGCAGCTCATCCCGGCACTGCGAGGTCAGGCGTGGCCCCTGATCGTGATCACACTGCTCTTCAGCTCAGCCGGGCAGATCTTCGCCCCGGCCGAGGCGGCGAGCATACCGACATTGGTGAGCCGGCACCAGATCACCGAGGCCACGTCGCTGTTCATGACCACGGTCATCCTGACGCTGGTGCTCGGCGTCCCCGCCGCGACCATCGCGATCGGCCTCTTCGGCAACCTGGCGCCCTTCTACATCGCCACGGGATTGTTCGGACTGGCGGCGCTTTCGGTGTGGAAGGTGAGCGTCAGCCTGCGCGCCGAAAAGGTCAGCAGCGGACCGTCACCGAACATCCTCCGGGAGTTGCGCGATGGCATCGACATCCTTCGCCGCAGCGCGCCACTCCGTCTCGGTCTCTACGAGCTCGCACTCGCCATCGTGGTGGTCTTCACCGTGTTCGCGCTCGGGCCCGTCTATCTCGTGGAGGTGCTCAACCGGTCGGACGATCAGACCTACATCGTGCTCGTNNGGTCTGTCCTTGCTGATCATGGGCATCGTCCCGGATGTGCTCCGCACCCACGGGCTCGCGGCGTTCATGGTCCCGCTGGCCGCTGCGGTGGGGGTGCTCTTCGGCTGCGCACTCGGTGCGATGCTGATCCCGGGGTTCACCGTGCTTCAGGAGCGCACCAACACCGAGAGCCGGGGACGAATTTTTGGGGGCATCTTCACGGTTATCAATGCATCGGTGGCCATCCCGCTGTTGCTCGCAGGTGTCATCTCCGACCTGATCGGCGTCGCTCGCGTGGTCGCCGCACTTGGCGCGATCCTCATCCTCATCGCTGCTGCGGTCAGGTGGTTTGGTTGGCAGCGTCTCCAGGTGCTCGAGCCGGACGGCGCACCTTCTGTGGCGACCCTCGACCAGACTTGATCGCAAATCTGCAACGACGGTGTCGCGGACTCGTGGATTGGGGAGCGCTCCCCGAGCCTGGTGGGAAGCTCCGAGGCCTTGCGGGCCGGATTGGCCGGCCCGGCGGAGGAGTGATGCGAGCGGTCGTCACGTGTGAGTGCTGCGGGCACCGGCAGGCTATTGCCCGCCAGATCGTCCGGCCCGAGTCGTTCAACCTCGTGTGCCACAGCTGCGAAGGGGTGCTCCGGGTCGAGGTGACCACCAGCGACCTCGAGGCCGCCCAGCACGCAACCGGCAAGAAGACCCAGCCCGTCGCCTGGGTCTAGCCTCGCCATCCCGGGGGCGGGGCGGAGGCACTGGTATCATCGACGGCGATCACGCTTGCCGATGGCGAGCCAGGGGCGCATAGCTCAGTTGGTACGAGCGCTGCGTTGACATCGCAGAGGTCATAGGTTCGATCCCTATTGCGCCCACCACTGTAAAACTGACGGAGTCCGTTGACACTTGGCCCTCCAATTCACGAGGAGCGCCGCTCCATGCATACGCCGCGCCTACGGCACGTACTCGGCGGGTTGAAATGGGTTCACGAATAGCGTTGATTCACAGTTGCCTCCGTCGCCGCCGAGCATCAGTGGCAGCGTGAAGGAGCCTCCGCCTGTGCGGATTCGAATCGCCGCAACGGAATTCGCACATATATCCGAATCTTGGAGCGGAAGCGAGGCCTGTCCGCGGACCCCACCCTCATAGCCCGGTCCCGGAGGTGTGCCCTGATTCGAGAGTGGGATGAGGCCAACGCCGTTGTTCGGGAACGTCGGTACGTAGTTCATGCTGGAGTCCACAACGTCAGGTGTTGTCACCAGCCGGTCATGGCTATCGAGGAGCTGAACACCCGGGTACCCCCTTAGGGTGCATTCGTTCTTGCCGCGATCCGTGAAGATCAGGTACATGACCCGATTGCTGAGCCCAGCTCCGGAACCACCGTCTCGAACTTCGAGCTGGGAGGCCGTACAGGGCGGGCCGGCGGCGGGGAGGAATGGCGTTGGCATCGGCGTGGCGGTGGGGAGCGGCACCGACGTCGGAGGCGGTGTCGTTATTCCTTCGAAAGCATTGATATCAGCATCCGTAATGCCCAACGCGGCCCCGAGGAACGTCCAGAACGATGCCAGCCTCACCAACCGATACCCGGTCCCGCCCAGACCTGACACGAGTGGGCATGACCCCGCCAAGATCGTTACTGGAGGAAAGGTCTGCTGAGTGGTGAAGAAGGTGATTGTGTACGTCACCGGTGAGTCCGCCGGACAGTGGTACACACCGGGGGTTTGGCCCTGGAGCCCACATACCGTCGTGGCGACCTCGGCAACCTCGCTTGGACTCGTGAGGCGCGAAAAAGCGGAGAAGCCGAACGTGCGGCCCGGCGGTGCCGCGGCTCGATCAATGGTCACGCGAGTGAGCGGGCGCAGCATGTGACACTCGGCTCCGGCGCTCAGCACGCTCGGTAAGCGGGAATTGCCGCCGGAGCGGAGTGTCAGGCTAAGGCCTACGGGAACCGCGATGATCACGGCCGCAGCCACAGCGACAACAGAGCTCAGCAACAACGGCGAACGCAGCTTGCCGCACTTGAGGAAAAGGACTCGGCGAGGCGCAACAGCACCAGAGATCGCGTTCTCCGCAAGGTGCGGAGGCGCCGGCCGCGAATCCACCAGGCGGCCGAAGTATTGCCGTGCAGTCTCTGCAACTCGTTCGTCGAAGGGGACTTCATTCACTGCGCATCTCCTGTTTCAAGACCGCTAGGGCGCGCGCAAGATGGCTGCGCGCAGTTCCGGGGCGACAGCCCATCAAGGTCGCGCACTCTGCGGCCGTATAGCCGTGGTAGAAGTGCAGAGCAACGACGGCACGTTGACGCGGTGAGAGCGTCTGAAACACGCGATCGAAGTCGAGCAGCCTGCCCGATAGAATCATCGGGTCGTTAGGATCGGCCAGCCATTCGACGCTTACCGCGCCCTCGGGGAGGCGCCGCAGTCCTCTGCGTCGGTTGAGGCTGTGGTTGACGCAGATCCTCGTCATCCATGGTCCGGGCTGCCCAGGGTCCCGGAGTCGAGACCACGCTCGCCAAGCAGACAGGGCGGTCTCCTGCACGACATCCTCCGCATCGGTAGGGTTACCCACGATCGTGAGGGCGAGGTAGTACAGCCGCGTCGCCTCCGATCGAAGAGCACGTTCGAAGTCAGCCCGGGCCACGTGGGGACCGGTGATGGCGGTTTCCTCCGCACTCACGTCATATAGATGTCCAACGCAGCCGATTGCTTACGTCGGCTCACTGCCCCGTTGGTGAGATGCCATCCTGGACCAGGTCAGATCGCTCTGACACCCACTTCGACACCCGACCGAGCGCATGACCGCGGTCGCCGACGGACCTGCGGCTGCCATCCGCGCCCAGTTGGAATACGACACGCGCTCCTTCGCACGCACAGACGTCATCGGTCGTGGGCACGGCCGAAGGATCGCGGCTTGGGCGCCGACCGACGTCGCGCCAGTTGCGCGTCGCGGCACGCCGGAGGCTGGTCATCGCCACGTCGGGACGTACCGGGTCGGGACTACCCTGCCCACCGTGGCCACGCCGAGCAACCGTGAGACGGTCGAGAAGTATTGGCAAGCAGTGAATGCTCGCGATTGGACCGCCTTGGCAAAGCTCCTGGATCGGGACTACGTGTGGGAGGTGCCACAGTCGGGAGAACGTGTTCGCGGCGAGCAGAACAACCGCGAGATGAATGACAACTATCCGGCTGGACTGCCTGACATTGAAACCCATCGCATCACGGGCAGCCAAGACAGATGGGTCACAACGCCGAGTTGGACCGTCCTCAAGATCTCCGGTACCGGCGACGACTACGTCAGTGAGTCCCGGGTCAGCTACCCCGACGGGAGCGCATGGCACGCGGTCGACATCTTCCATTTTCGTGATGGAAGGATCCGAAACCAGGTCGCGTACTTCGCACCAACGCTGGAGCTGCAGAGTGGCGGGCGCGCTGGGTGGAGCGCCTCTAAGGCGGCGTCGGTCCGACCATCGCGTCGGTCAGCGACTAAATGAGCCTCCCTGTTCCCGGCCGGTGCGAGCGCGCAAAGAGGCTGCTCAGCTCCCCGGGCAATCTGCATCAACGTACATTCGTGGGATTGGAGGGCACCACCTGATGCACTGGGGCCGGGGCGGCACGACCGACGTGGACAACCTGGTCTCGCTATGCCGGCCGCACCATCGCGCGGTGCATGAGCAGCGGTGGCGCATCCACATTGCCAGCGGAATTGCCGTGGTGGAGGCGATCAGCAGGACGAGCTCTTCCCGCGCTGACGGGGGCTAGGGCGAGGCCCAGGTCCTCCCGTCACACCCGCGTCTGATGACAGGTGCGGGCGTCGGAACGTACCCTTGCGACGTGATCTGCCCATCCTGCGGTGTCGAGAATCAGGGCAAACGGTTCTGCATCAACTGCGGCAGCGCACTCGCGAGAGCCTGCCCGTCGTGCGGGGCGGCAATCGGCACCCGTGATTCGTTCTGCGGGGACTGCGGCGCCGACCTTCGGGCGGGTTTGCGCGACAGCACCCAACCCCTGAACACGCCGGCGCCGCGGGCCCGCCCAGCCGAAGCATCATCGCCCACCTCGGAGCGCCGCCACGTCAGCGTGCTCTTCGCCGACCTCGTCGGCTTCACATCGCTGTCCGGCCAGCGCGACGCCGAGGACGTCCGCGAGCTGTTGAGCCAGTATTTCGCCACCGCGAGAACTGTCATCGGCCGCTACGGCGGCACCATCGAGAAGTTCATCGGGGACGCCGTGATGGCGGTGTGGGGCGTCCCGCTCTCCCAGGAGGACGACGCCGAGCGCGCGGTTCGCGCGGCACTGGAGCTCGTCGATGCCGTGAGCGCCCTCGGCGAAACCGTTGGCGTCCCGGGATTGCGAGCCCGGGCAGGAGTGCTCACCGGGGAAGCGGCCGTGAACCTCGGCGTCAGCGGCGAGGGGATGGTCGCCGGGGACATGGTCAACATGGCATCGCGCGTGCAGACTGCCGCCTCACCGGGGACCGTTCTCGTTGGCGAAGCCACCTGGCGGGCGACCACCGCCGCGATCCGCTATGAGGATGCGGGGCCACATGACCTCAAGGGCAAGCCGGAGCCGGTGCAGCTGTGGCGCGCGACCGGCGTCGTTGCCGCGAGAGGCGGCGCGCTTCGTCCGACCGGGCTCGAGGCGCCGTTCGTCGGACGCGACCGGGAACTGCGCGTGCTCAAGGAACTCCTGCATGCGACCTCTGAGGAGGGCAAGGCGCGCCTGCTGTCGATCATCGGCGTCGGCGGCGTCGGCAAGTCACGGCTCGCGTGGGAGTTCGAGAAATACGTGGACGGGCTCAGCGAGGGCATCTGGTGGCATCGGGGCCGTTGCCTGAGCTACGGCGAAGGCGTCGCCTATTCGGCGCTCGCGGAGATGGTTCGGATGCGCGCCGGCATTGCCGAGAACGAGGCCGCCGAGAGCGCTCGCCAGAAGCTCCAGACATGCGTCCAGAGCTTCCTGCCCGACGCCGCCGAGCGTCAATGGGTGGAGCCACGGCTCGCCCACCTGCTCGGTCTCGAGGAACTTGCGTCGAGCGATCCCCGCGACCTCTATGCCGCCTGGCGCGTGTTCTTCGAACGTCTTGCCGCCGAGGGGCTGACGGTGCTGCTTTTCGGGGACCTGCAGTGGGCCGATCCCGGCCTGTTCGACTTCATCGACTACCTGCTGGACTGGTCACGGTCGTCGCCGATCCTGGTGCTGACGCTGTCCCGACCCGAGCTGTCCGAGCGGCGCCCGGGGTGGGGAACAGGTAAGCGAGCCTTCACGTCGCTCTACCTGGAGCCGCTCTCCGACGACGCCATGGCTCAGCTGCTCGAGGGGTTGGTTCCGGGACTACCCGCGGAGCTCGCCGCCCGGGTGCGAGAGCGCGCGGCCGGCATCCCGCTCTATGCCATGGAGACCGTGCGGATGCTGCTCGATCGCGGGCTCGTCGTCGAGCGCGACGGCGTCTACCGCGCGGTCGGACACCTGCAGGAGCTCGAAGTGCCGGAGAGCCTTCACGCACTCATCGCCGCGCGGCTCGACAGCCTCAGCCCTGAAGAGCGTCAGCTCACTCAGGATGCGGCGGTACTCGGCAAGTCGTTCACTCCCGCAGCGCTGGCTGCGATCACCGGGCTTTCCCAGGAGGTGGTTGAACCGCGGCTTCGTGCCCTTGCCGACAAGGATCTCCTGGCGATTCAGTCCGATCCGCGTTCTCCGGAACGAGGTCAATACGTCTTCGTCCAGGACCTCGTCCGCACGGTCGCCTATGGCACGCTCGCGCGTCGCGATCGCAAGCTCCGGCACCTCGTCGTCGCCGACTACATGACCAGGTCGTGGGGTGACGAGGATGACGTCGCTGAAGTCGTTGCCTCGCATCTGGTCGAGGCCTACGATGCCGACCCGAGCGCGCCTGATGCCGGCGAGATCGGCGCACGCGCGCGCATTGCGCTGGTGCGAGCGGCTCAGCATGCCAACTCGCTTGGTGGCCCGGAGTCTGCCTTCCGGTATTACGAGCGCGCGCTCGAGCTGGCGGACGATGACTCGCGCGCGGATCTGCACCTCAGCGCCGCGGTTGCGGCCAGGCGGCTCGGCCAGTTCGAGCGGGCGCGCGTTCACCTCGAGAGCGCACTCGACCTCTATGACGCGGCTTCGCAGACGCTCCGCCACGTGGAGGCGCTCGGGGAGCTGGCCATGGTCGAGGGCCGGTCAGGGCAGCGTGGCGCTCAGCTGCAGCACCTCGACGAAGCGCTCGCCCTGCTCACCGGGCTTCCGGCGAGCGAAGCGACCGACGCCCTGACGGCGTTGCTCGAGGTGCGGGTGGCGCGGACTCTGTTATTCGGGATGGAGCCCGAGGCCGCGCTCGATCATGCGGATCGGGGACTACGGCTGGCGGAGCGTGCGCAGCTCTGGGACGTGCTGGCGATAGGCCTCGAGACCAGGAGCGGGGTCCTCGCGTCACTCGGTCGGCGCGTCGAGAGCGAGGCCCTCATGACCGCGGGATTGAAGGTCGCCGAAGAGCACGATCTGACCGAGCGGGCTGCGTCCTGTTATATGGGCCTCGCGACGCTCCTGGAAGAGGACGACAAGATCGAGGACTCACTCGCAGCCTATCGGCAGGCCGAGGATCTCTTGCAGCGGCTCGGCGACCGACCCACCATGGTCGGGGCTCGGTTGAACAGGATCCTGGGTCTGCTCGATCTCGGCCGCTGGGACGAAGCCGAGGCAATCCACACGCAGTATGTCGAGGCCGAGATACCCGAGATGGGCGTGGATTGGGATTTGAGCGAGCTGATCGTGGGGTCGATCTGGATGTATCTCCGACGGGGTGACGTGGCTGCGGCCCACCGAGTCGCCGACTCGTATATCCGCGAGCACGTCCGGCCGGACCTGCGGGACCTGCGCGACATCGCGCAGGCCGCGCTGATGAACGCCGACGGCGATCAGGTGTCGGCCCTGGCCCTCGCCGGGCCGATCATCAGGAGCAGCCTCGTGCGCGATCCATCGACGTTCCGGCTCGCGATCATCGAAGCGGTGGAGGCGGCGTTCGCACTCGACGATCTTGCGAAGGTGGTGGAAATCATCGAGTACTTTCATGAGAATTCCCGTCCGGGACGGCAGCCCTCGATCGATGCGCACATCGCGCGGTGGGAGGCACGTCTGGCGGGAATTCGTGGTGATCGTGACGAAGCTGGCAGCAAATTCCGGCGTGCGGCCGACGCGTTCTCGGGGTTGGGCCGGCCATTCTGGCTTGCGGTCACGCGTCTCGAGTTTGCGGAGTCGCTCCTCGCTCAGGGTTATGACGCTGACGCGCGAGAGTTGCCGGCTCAAGCGCTCGCCACGTTCAACGAACTGCGCGCTGCCCCGTGGATCGAGCGCGCTGAAGCCGCGGCCGCAGCCTACGCAGAATCAGGGGTTCGGTCGATCTCCGCCTGATCCGCTCGTCAAGATGGCAACGCTTGCAGGATCAACGTTCCCAGGCAGGGATCGGGTCCTGTTTGCTGTCCAGCAGGAATTGTTCAAGGTGCGTCACGACAAAGCGATGATCTTCGACCTGTGGCAGGCCGGACACCGCAACGGTGCCAACGCAGCCGCTCGACCCGACGATGATCGGGAATGCTCCTCCGTGGGCGGCGAACCTCGCAACGTCGAGGCGTGAGTGGGTGTCGAATTCAAGGCCGTCGGCGCGAAACTTGCACCCCACGAAATAGGAGGAATGCCCGTAGCGCTCAACGACGGCGGCCTTGCGGAGCAGCCACGCATCGTTGTCAGCCGATGAGCCCGGCAACGCGGCGTGGAAGAGGCACTGACCATTGCGACGGATCGAGATCGCCACCGGCAGGTGCAGCGCCAGAGCGGCCGCACGCAAGTGCGACCCGAGCGCCCAGGCAGTGTCGTGGTCGAAATGTGGAAAGACCAGACGCTCTTCTTCGGCGAGCAGGGTCGCCAGCAGTTCGGCGGGGGCGTCGCTCATGACGCAGGTACCTCGACCACCGTACCTGTCGTGGCGCTGGACCTGGCTGCCTCCAGCACGGTTGCGGTCGCGATGGCATCGTGGGGATCGACGGGCAGTGGATTGTTGCCGCGCACGGCTCCAGCGAAGGTGGAATAGAAGAGATCCCAGCGCCCGCGCTCCGTGGCGTACGGGCTGGACTCCGTTCCTGTGTACAGAGTCCCGTAGCTGTCCGGGGGCTCGACGCCCCAGCGGTCGGCAAGCGATGCCGGAGTCTCTCCGGCAAGCAGCGCGTTCTCCTGGGTATCGCCGGGACCGAGCACGTAGGTCGCGTCGGTGCCGGTGACGCGGTATCGGGGGCCTGGCGCCGACTGGCTCCAGCTTCCCCACAGGTGGGAGCGAGCGCCGCCTGCATGCGTCAGAGCGACGAACACATCATCGTCGAGACCCGACTCGCGGATCCGCAGTTCGGCATACACCGAGACCGCCGGCCCGAGCAGGACCAGGGCCTGGTCCACGAGATGGCTTCCGAAGTCGAGCAGCGTGCCGCCACCTGATTTTCCGGGGCCTCGCTGGGGCGCGAAGCGTTCGAAGCGCGACTCGAAGCGAGTCACCGTTCCGAGCTTCCCGTCGGCCACCAGCTTTCGGACGGTGCGGAAGTCGGAGTCAAAGCGCCGGTTCTGGTACGGGCTCAGGAGCAATCCACGTTCATCCGCCAGGGCGACGGTGCGCCGGGCGGCATTGGGATCGAGCGCGAACGGCTTGTCGCAGACGACTGCGAGCCCCAGTTCCAAGGCCTGTTCGGTCAAGCTGGAATGCGTGTCGGCCGGAGTCGAGATGGCCACGGCCTCTACTCCGGCGTCGCGCAGCGCGGTCAACGAGGCGAACGTCGGCGTACCGGGGATCTCACGAGCAATCAGAGCCTGGCGTTCCGGCGATGACGTCATCACCCCGATCAGGTCGCATTCGGGTGCTGAGGTGATCAGAGGTGCGTGGAAATACCGCCCGCCGAACCCGTAGCCGACGAGCCCAAACCGTACCGAAGCCATCGCCGCCCCCCGTGTTTCGCTCAGGCGAGATGTGTCGCCTGACCGGATCGCCGTTCCCCTGGGTAGACGACGCCGACCGCGGCTCGAGCGTCGTCAAGGATTTCCAGTATGGCGATCGTATCGGCATGTGGTATCAGCGGGCTCTGCATGAGNNGTCGGGCGGTACGCCTCGGGGAGGAATGAGATCCACCCCTTGCTGCCAAGGATGGCCGCTTCGTTGGGAGCATGGATTGGCGCCGAGGTCCACAGTTGCGCTCCCGGGTGATCGCCGTACATCCACTGCATGGCGACGGTCTCATCGGAGCCGGTGGGTGACAGCGTGCCCACGGTGCGGACCTCGTCGGGGGGCCCCATGAAGAGATATGCGAAGGTCACCGGGTACACCCCGAGGTCGAGCAGCGCGCCGCCTCCGTTGGCCAGCTCGTACAGGCGATGGCTCGGATCGAACGGAAGGCCAAGTCCGAACTCGTTGCGCACCCCGCGCACCTCGCCGATCGCGCCGTCGGCAATCAGCTGCTGCGCCTTGCGAATCAGTGGATTGGTTCGCGTCCACATTGCCTCCATCGCGAACACGCCGGCCTGGGTCGCGGCAGCGAAGACTTCGCGGGCGTCTGCGGCGTTGAGACAGACGGGTTTCTCGATGAGCACTGCCTTACCGGCTTCGGTCGCCATGAGCGCGTGGGCACGGTGGTGGGGGTGCGTTGTCGAGACGTACACCACGTCGACCTCGTCATCGTCCACCAGCGATGCGTAGTCCCCGTAACTCCGGGCTGCGTCATGGCGTGAGGCGAAGTGCGCGGCGCGGTCTGCGTCTCGTGCGGCCACGGCGGTGACGACGTTGCCCTCGGTCAGGTTGATGTCATTGCTGACGGTGTTGGCGATGCCGCCCGCGCCAAGGATTCCCCAGCGAATTGGACGGCCGTCGGCGATCGGTATGGGCATGTGATCTGTTCCTGTGCTAATGGGATTCGCGAGAGACGGCGCTGCCGGTCGAGCCGAGCAGGAAGTCGAGGTCCGCCCCGGTGTTGGCTTGCTGAACGGTCTGCACGTAGAGCCGCTCCCAGCCGCGCAGCGGTTGTGCATAGGCACTTACGGTCACGGTGTCGGGGGAGCGCGCTGCCAGTTCCTCTGAAGAGATGTCGATATCGAGACGTCGCGCTTCGACGTCGAGGATCACGACGTCGCCGGTTCGCACCACCCCGAGCGGACCGCCGGCGGCCGACTCCGGGGACACGTGGAGAATCACCGTGCCGTACGCGGTTCCGCTCATTCTGCCGTCACAGACGCGAACCATATCGCGCACGCCTTGCCGCAGGAGTTTGGCGGGCAGCGGAATGTTCGCAACCTCAGGCATCCCCGGATAGCCCTTCGGCCCGCAGCCGCGCATGATCAAGACGGAGTCGGCGTCGACATCGAGATCCGGGTCGTCGATGCGCGCGTGCATGTCCTCGATCGAGTCGAACACCAGCGCCCGTCCACGATGTTGCAGCAGGTGCGGAGATGCCGCTGCGGGCTTGATCACGGCGCCGTCCGGAGCCAGATTGCCGTGGAGGACGGCGATGCCGGCGTGCGCTTGCATCGGCTGGGCGCGGGGGCGGATGACCTCGGGATCCCAGACGCGCGCATCGCCGAGATAGTCGACGAGCGGTCTGCCCGTGACCGTGAGTGCAGCTGGATCGAGGAGGTCCTGCACCTCGCTGAGCACGGCGTGCAGGCCACCGGCGCGGAAGAAGTCCTCCATCAGAAATCGACCGGCCGGCTGCAGGTCGACGAGCAGTGGAACCTGTGCACCGGTTGTGTCGAAGTCATCCTGAGTCAGTGCGACACCGAGGCGGCCGGCGACGGCCAGCAGGTGGACGACCGCGTTGGTGGAGCCGCCGATCGCGGCCAGCGCGACGATGGCGTTGAGGAACGAGCCACGGGTCAACAGGCTGGACGGGGTTCGACGCGCCGCAACCATCTCCACCGCGAGCCGGCCGGTGTTGTGTGCGCCCTCGAGCAGGCGGCTGTCGGCGGCGGGCGTCCCGGCGAGTCCGGGCAACACCATCCCGAGCGCCTCGGCGAGCAACCCCATGGTCGACGCGGTGCCCATGGTGTTGCAGTGGCCGCGGCTGCGAATCATCGAAGACTCGGAGCTGATGAACTCGGCCTCGGAGAGTGTGCCCGCCCGTACCTCCTCGGAGAGGCGCCAGACATCGGTACCGCAGCCGAGCGCCTCGCCGCGGAACGTCCCGGTCAGCATCGGGCCTCCGGGAACCACGACCGCGGGAAGGTCGACGGACGCTGCGGCCATGAGCAGGGCCGGGATGGTCTTGTCGCAACCGCCCAGGAGGACCACGCCGTCGATCGGGTTGGCGCGCAGCATCTCCTCGGTCGCCATCGCGGCCATGTTTCGCCACAGCATCGCCGTCGGCCGGACCAAGGTCTCGCCCAGGGAGATCACGGGCAGGTTCAGCGGAATGCCGCCCGCCTCAAACACGCCCTGCTTGACGCTCTCGGCGACCTCGTTCAGGTGCGCGTTGCAGGGGGTGAGGTCCGACGCGGTGTTGGCGATGGCGATGTGCGGGCGACCGTCGAAGGCATGCGCGGGCAGGCCCCGCCGCATCCATGCCCGATGGATGTAGGCGTTGCGGTCGCTGCCGGCGTACCACTGCGCGCTTCGCTGCTCCGCCACACTTGACCCCCTTTCGAGTGACCCCCACGAGGCTCGATGTCCAGCCCTATATTGTCGAACCCTGAATGGCAGCGCGTTGCGGCCGCTTCGCCGTGACCTCGTGAAGCGGTTTCGCGCCCGTCCCGCCGGCGACGCGCGCTGCGGCCTCGGCGAGGGGCCGGTCTGGGACGGCGACCGCAATCGCGTGCTCTGGGTCGACATCAACGCCGGCGCGGTGCACACCGGGACGCTCGACGCGGAGCGCGTCACCCGGGACAGCGTGCTCGAGCTTCCCGGAACGGTGGGGGCCGTGGCGTGTGCTCGAGACGGCGAGCTCCTCGTCGCCGGCGCGCGCCGGCTCTACCGGGTCTCGCCCGAGGGCGCTGTCAGCCTCGGCCCCCAACTCATCGCTGACGGCAGTGCGAGCCGGCTGAACGACGGCGCGTGCGATCCGGCCGGACGCTTTCTGGTCGGCAGCCTCGCCCTCGACGACCGCGTTGACGACGAGGTCCTCGTGCGCATCGACGGTGAAGGGCACATCGACGTGATCGATGACGACCTGGGCATGTCGAACGGCCTCGCCTTCTCACCGGCGGGCGACCAGCTGTACAGCATCGACACTGTGTCCAGGATCGTGTGGATCCGCGAGTACGACTTCCGCACCGGTGCGGTCGGTCGCCGCCGCGAGTTCCTGCGCCTCGACGGCAGTCCGGACGGGATGTGCGCGGACGACGAGGGAAACCTGTGGATCGCAATCTGGGGCGCCGGAGAGGTGCGCTGCTATTCGCCGGCGGGAACGCAGGGTGCCGTGGTCGACGTTCCGGCACCCAACACCACCAGCGTCGCATTCGTTGGCCAGACCCTTGAAACGCTGCTCATCACCACCGCCTCCGAGCAACTCTCCGGCACCCAACGCGCGCGTTATCCGGACTCGGGCCGGTTGTTCACCGCCCACGTCGAGGCGACCGGGCTGCCCGTTCCGGCATGGACAGGTGCACACGCATGGCCAGATCATCTGGTCGAAGCGATGAGCGCGGACAGTTGATGAAAGCGTTCGTCGTCACCGGACCCCGACAAGGCGCGGTCGATGAGGTTCCCAACCCCGTCGCGGGCGAGGGGCAGGCGGTTATCAACGTTCACAGAGCCGGCGTCTGCGGCACCGATGTCGAGTTCTGGACTGGCGAGATGGCCTATCTGCACCAGGGACACGCCGGCTATCCGATGCGCCTCGGGCACGAGTGGTGCGGTGTCGTCTCGGCGATCGGGACGGGCGTCGACCTGACCTGGCTGGGACGTCGGGTCACCGGCGACACCATGATCGGGTGCGGCCACTGCTCCCGCTGCCGGTCAGGGCGCCACAACGTCTGCGAGAACCGCGTCGAGATCGGTATCCGCGGCGGCGCTCCGGGCGCGCTCGCCGAGCAACTGGCAGTCCCGGTGGCGGCGCTGCTGGCGTTGCCCGACAGCGTCGACGACACAGCCGGCGCGATGGTCGAGCCGGGCGGCAACGCACTTCGCTCGGTGCGTGCCGCCGCACTGGAACCGGGTGATCGCGTCCTGGTGCTCGGCAGCGGAACGCTTGGACTCCTGGTCGCCGAGTTCGCCCGGGCCGATGGCGCGGAGGTGCATCTCATGGGCCGATCGAGCAAGAGCCTCGAATTCGCGGCCACGCTGGGCTTCGCCGGGGTCTGGCCCCGAACCGAGTTGCCCACGTTGCCCTGGGACGCGGTCATCGACGCTTCCAACGCCGCCGAACTGCCGGCACTCGCCCTCGACCTGGTCGAACCCGGCAAGCGAGTGGTCTATGTGGGACTCGCCGGACGTCCCAGCGTCATCGACACGCGCGAGCTGGTTCTCAAGGACGTCACCGCCGTGGGGATCCTCGCGGCTTCGCAAGGCCTTGCCGGAACCATCGAGCACTACGCTGCCGGGTACGTCGACGCCCGGCCGCTCGTCGCGGCGACCGTCGGACTCGACCGAGCCGGCGACGTGCTCGCCGGGTGGCGACCCGAGACGGCTTCGGCGGGACCGAAGCTCCACATCGACCCACGTCTGTAGGACCGAAATACACGGGAAGAGTGCAAAGAACATGAAGGACTTCGATGGACTCGTCGCGGTGGTGACGGGCGGCGCAAGCGGCATCGGCGCCGCCACGGCAGCACAACTTCGCGACCGGGGCGCGAAAGTGGCCGTCCTTGATAGCTCGTACGCAGTCCTCGACATCGCGGCGATGGAGGTGCCGTGCGACGTCGCAGACACGGAGTCCGCGCGCACGGCCATCGGTACCGTGGCCAACGCCTGCGGATCCATCGACATCGTGATCAACAACGCCGGCATCGGGGCGTCCGGGGACGTGAGCGCGAACGCCGACGAGGAATGGCACCGCGTCCTGAGCGTCAACGTCATCGGCATCGCGCGCATCACCCGTGCGGCACTGCCGTTCCTGCTCCAGTCGAGCCACGCGGCCATCGTCAACACGTGCTCGGTGCTCGCCAATGTCGGCGTCCCTCAGCGCGCGCTGTACTCGGCCAGCAAGGGCGCAGTCCAGTCGCTGACCCTTGCGATGGCCGCCGACTTTGTTAGGCAAGGCATTCGAGTCAACGGCGTCACCCCAGGAACCGCAGACACACCATGGGTGAGACGGCTGCTCGATCAGGCGCCCGACGCGCAGGCGGCCGCGGCCGCGCTCCGCGCGCGCCAACCCATGGGCCGCCTCGTCACGCCCGAGGAAGTCGCCTTCGCGATCGCCTACCTGGCGAGTCCGCTGTCGGGTTCGACCACCGGCACGATGCTCGCAGTCGACGGCGGCATGGACGGCGTGCGTCTGGCGTAGGGGAGCGGCGATGCTTCCGCGTGGCCTCAGATGCCCGCTCGGTGAGTCCAGTCGCCGCCGAGCATGGTCGCGGCAACCGCCATCGTCCGCAGCGCACTCGGCTCAGCTGTGAACGGGTCACCGTCCAGGACGACGAGGTCGGCGGGATCGCCGGCGGTGAGCGACGGATCACCGCGACCCGGGCCCATCGATGCTGCGAGGGCCGCGGCGACGCTGATCTCCTGTTCGGGATGCCACCGGGGGCGCTCGTCGCGGGTCCGATGGACTGCTGCGCCGATCGCCAGCCAGGGATCGAGGGGCGCAACCGGCGCGTCCGAGCCGAAGCTGAGAATGGCGCCGGCGTCAAGCAGTGAGCGGAGCGGGAATGCACGCCGCGTACGACCGGCCCAGTAGCGATCGGCGACCTCTCGGTCGTCGAGCGCATGCTCGGGCTGGACGCTCGCCACAACCCCCAGCTGCGCGAAGCGCACGAGGTCGGCATCGTCCAGCAGCTGGGCGTGTTCGATGCTGCCGTGAGCCCCGGTGCGCGCAAACGCCTGCAGCGCCACCGAGTTGGCGCGATCGCCGATAGCGTGGACCGCACACTCCAGACCCGCGTCGGTTGCGCGCCCCAGGAGCTGCGAAAGCTCGTCGGGTGGGACGAGCAGAACGCCGAAGTTGTTGCCACCGCTGTCAGGCACCAAATATGCATCGTGGCACGAGGCTGTCCGTGTGTTGAGCGAGCCGTCGATGATGGTCTTCAGAGGTCCGACCGTGAGCAGCTCGCCGGTTCCGTCGACGACGTCACCGCTGTGCAGATGCAGCGCTATGGCATTGTCCAGTCGCTCCGGCCAGACGCTGCTGGCGACGCGAAGTGAACGATCACCACGTGCGAACCGGCGCCGCCATGCATCGAGTGACCAGGGCCTCTCCATATCCACGATGCCGACGACGCCTCGTGCCGCCGCGGCACGGGACGCAGCACGGCACCACGCATCGGAGACATCATCAGGCACGCTGCCGACCTCGCCGATGACGTGCATCGCCGCCTCCTCACGCAATAGCCCTGTTGTGTGCTCCTCGTGACCGTACCGCCGGAGCGCGGCGCTGTTCAGCCAGGCGCTGTGCAGGTCGGCGCTGATGAGCACCACAGCAACTCCACCGGACACCGCGTCGAGGACCTCGCGCTGCGGGGCATCGGGCCAGAGCGCATCCCGGAATCCGTATCCAACCACGGGTGCGTCGAGGGCCTTGTCACGCAGTGCGACGTGTGCCGCAATCAGTTGCGCGGCCGCAGTTGCGGTGCCGGTATGTGAGAGATCGAGCCGGCCGCTCACCTGCGCCCACTGGTCGAAATGCACGTGACGGTCCCAGAGTCCCGGCAGCAGCCACCGGCCGTCCAGGTCGATCACCTCGGCAACGTGGGTCTGAGCTTCGATGTCGCCAACTTCGACAACGTGCCCGTGGTTGATCAGGACGTGCTCGAGCGATCGTTCAGGCGCGAGCCGAGCGCGGCGGAACAGGACGCTGGTCACGACGGCAGCACCACGGATTCCTGGGCGCACGCAGTGCTCACAGTGTGGTGCGGTACTTCCAGAACTGCGGAAGCACCGCACTCAGTACGGCAGTTCCAACCACGCACAGAACGCCGCCGCTGACGACCGAGGCACGCACCCCGGCGAGCGATCCCACCACACCGGCCTCGAGGTTTCCCATCGCCGGTCCGGACGAGTAGCTGATCATCTCGATGCCGGCGAGGCGGCCGCGCATCGCATCCGGGATCGTCTGATTCCACAACGTGGTGCGAAACAGCCCGCTGATCATGTCTGCGGCGCCCGCGGCTGCAAGCGCGAGCAGCGCGACCCAGAGTGACGGGGCGAAGCCGAACGCCACGATCGCCAGGCCCCAACTTGCCGCGGCGAACGCGATCGCACGTCCGTGGTGACGCACCGAACGCGTCCACCCGCTCGTCGCCGTGGCAATGAGCGAGCCGACCGATGGAGCTGTGTACAGCAGTCCAAGCACCGCGGGTCCGCCGAGTCCAGACGCGATCTGCGGAAACAGCGCTATCGGCATCCCGAAGAACATCGCGTTGATATCGACGAGATAGGAGCCGAGCAGATCCTGGCGACTGGCCGCATAGCGCAGCCCCGCGATCGCCGCGCGCAGACTCACTCCCTCTGCGTCAGGAGCAGGCGGGACCGCACGCATGAGCGTCAGCGCCAGCGTCGCCACGAGAAACGTTCCGACGTCAACTCCATAGGTTGCAGGCAGTCCCACTGTCGCGATGAGCATGCCGGCGAGTGGCGGCCCAAGTACCTGGCCGAGGTTTCCCCGCAGGGATTCGAGCGCGGCGGCCGCCGTCAACCTGTCTCTGGAGACGATGCGGGGGACAAGAGCGTCGAGGGAGGGTCGTTCCAATGCGTCAACGCCCGCCGCCGCGACGACNNACGCCACATGCGCTGATCTGGGTGATGCGCACCATGCGCCGCCGATCGACGGCATCGGCGAGCGCGCCACCGACAAACGACATCAGAAGTATCGGTATCAGCTCGGCGAAGCTGACCAGCCCGACGATCAGCGAGGATCGCGTCAGCTGGTAGACCTGGAAGGGAACGGCGACGTAGGTGATCATGCTGCCGGCGAACGACACACCCTGGCCGATGAAGAGCAGCCGGAATTCTCTCGATTCGCGCAGCGGCGTGACGTCGACCGTCAGCGAGGTCAGTCGCCGTCGCAGTCCCATCCCTGTCGGGCCGACGGTTTCGCTCGCCAGGAGGGAATCCGGTTGCGGATCCGGCGTTGCGCGCGTGTGCGGCGGTATCTCCTCGGACACGGTGCGACTCTGGCTCCTGGGGTGTGCGCTGTGTCCGGCCTGGTAAACTTGACCATTCTAGTCGGGATTTGCTACCGTCTCGGCGATCAACACGCTTTGTGAGGTGTGCCATGTCTGTCACTGATGAATTGCTCAAGAACAACGAGCGCTACGCGGCATCATTCAACAAGGGCGACACACCGCTGCCTCCAGCCCGTGGGGTCGCGGTCGTCGCATGCATGGATGCCCGCCTGCATGTCAGCGCGATCCTCGGTCTGGAGATCGGCGACGCGCACATCATCCGTAACGCCGGGGGAGTCGTGACCGACGATGCCATCCGGTCGCTGGTGATCTCGCAGCGACTGCTCGGCACCAAGGAGATCATCCTCATCCACCACAGTGACTGCGGCATGGTCACGTTCTCGGATGACGCCGTCAAGGCGCAGATCAAGGACGACACCGGCATCCGTCCGCCGTTCTCGCTCGAGGCGTTCCCTGACGCCGCCGATGACGTGCGACAGTCGATCGCGCGTATCAAGGCGAGCCCGTTCATCCCGCATCGTGACAGCGTCCGCGGTTTCGTGTACGACGTGTCCACCGGACGTCTGCACGAGGTTCAATCGGGCGACCGCGAGCTGACCGGATCAACGGCCGGTGTCGCGCAGGGAGCCGCCCGCTAGCTCCCAACGATTGCTGCCGGCCGGCCCTGCCCACCATCTGCATGCGGGCGGGGCTGCGCCGGCCCCGCGCCGACTTGCGATGTTGTTCTGTCAGACGCCGCGCGCGTGTGCATCGCAACATGTCGAAGGAGTGACACGACTGTTACAAGAGCCGGTCGAGGATCGATCCGCTCGTGCCCGTGATCTCAAACACATCGCGTGCGCCACGCGCACAAATCGCTGCGCAAAAAGTTGCGCACAGGCATGTGCCTTACGGCACAACAACGTGCGCAGTTGTCCACATTGTGCACAGGNNGGTGGAATCGGAGGCGGGCATGTCGAGGCATTCAGAGCGAGCCATCATGCCGCGCCGGATCTGCGCACGAGTGGGATGTGGCGAGCATGTGCACAAGCCCACTGCGAAGTACTGCAGCATCAGATGTTGCTCGATCGATCCCGCGCGTCACGAGCGTTTGCGCAACCAGGCACGCCGTGCATCAGCGCGACCGATCCCAATGTTGCGCCAGCTGCGGTTCGACTTTGCGCTCAAGGGGTTCGATCCTGAGGCGCAACTGAACGAGCTCTGCCTGGCCCGAGAGGACGTCCCCTCCGGCATGTCTCGTCTCACCGGCTGACGCGGCTCAGCCCGGGCCGGAGAGGGTCGCCCGGCGGACTGCGTAGAATCGGCGTCGCATGCCGGACGAGATCGTCGACGACGCCGCTGAAGCAGGCGCCCCACTGCCACCACCGGCCGAGCCGACGCTCGAGATGCTGCGCCACAGCGCAGCTCATCTGATGGCTGCCGCGGTGGTCGAGCTGTTTCCTGGCGCTCAATACGACGTCGGCCCCGCCATAGAAGACGGCTTCTTCTACAACTTCCGTCTCTCCGGTGGGACGCACTTCGTCGACGACGACCTGGCTCGTATCGAGTCGCGCATGAGCGAGCTTGCCGCACAGAGGATCCCGTTCGTGGAGGAGGTGATGCCGCGCGCGCAGGCGATTGAACTGTTCGCGGCCATGGAACAGGACTTCAAGGTGGACATCATCAACCGGCTGCCCGACGATGTCACCGCAGTCAGCATCTACCGAACCGGCGAGTTCATTGACCTGTGCCGGGGACCGCACGTGCCCGATACGGGTTGGCTCAAAGCGATTCGTGTGCTTCGCATCGCCGGGGTGTACTGGCGAGGGGACGCCCGGAACGAGCAGCTGCAACGGGTGTACGGCACCGCGTGGTTCTCGCGCGATGAGCTTGACGCCTACATGCAACGCCTGGATGAAGCACGCAAGCGGGACCATCGACGCCTCGGCGCGGAGCTCGACCTGTTCTCGTTCCCTGATGAGATCGGCTCGGGACTCCCTGTGTTCCACCCCAACGGCGGACTGGTGCGCAAGCTCATGGAGGACTACTCGCGTCAACGTCATGAGGAAGGCGGTTACTCCTTTGTGAACACCCCGCATATCACCAAGGAGGATCTGTTCAAGGTATCCGGGCACCTCGAGTGGTTCGCCGACGGCATGTTCCCGCCCATGGAGGTCGACGAGGGCACCAAGTACTACCTGAAGCCGATGAACTGCCCGATGCACATCCTCATCTATCGAAGCCGGATGCGCTCCTATCGCGAATTGCCGCTTCGTCTTTTCGAATTCGGGAGCGTGTATCGCTACGAGAAGTCGGGGGTGATACACGGGCTCACGCGCGTGCGCGGGCTCACCATGGACGATGCACATATCTTCTGTGCGCGTGAGCAGATGATGGACGAGCTCATCTCGTTGCTTGACTTCACCCTTGGGCTGCTTCGCGACTTCGGCCTCACCGACTTCTACCTCGAACTCTCGACACGACCTGAGCACAAGGCTGTCGGCGCCGTCGAGGAGTGGGATGCGGCAACCAACGCCCTGCGCCTCGCCGCTGAGGGCCGCAACCTGGAATTGGTCCTCGACGAGGGGGGTGGTGCGTTCTACGGACCCAAGATCTCGGTACAGGCGCGGGACGCGATTGGACGCACATGGCAGATGTCGACGATTCAGGTCGACTTCCAGTTTCCACAGCGCTTCGACCTGCATTTCATCGATGACACGGGCGCCGAGCAGCAGCCGATCATGATCCACCGAGCGCTCTTCGGATCCATCGAGCGGTTCTTCGGCATCCTGCTCGAGCACTACGCCGGTCACTTCCCGCTCTGGCTCGCACCCGTGCAGTGCGCGCTCGTCCCGGTTCAGGACGACAGTGAGGAGGTGATGGCATACATCCGCGGTCTCGCAGCGGCCATGCGCGAGCGCGGGCTGCGCGCGTCTGTCGATGAGCGTCATGGCGAGCGCATGCAGGCTCGCGTGCGCGACGCGGAGCTGAAGCGCATTCCCTACGTCGTGGTCATCGGCAAGCGGGACGTCGAGCGCGGCGACGGCGTGGTGCGCGTTCGCGATGTTCGCCGCAACCTCCAGGAGGATGTCTCGACCGGCGCGCTCATCGACCGCCTGGTCGACGAGGTGAGCGAGCGGCGTCCCGAGTGAGACGGCCCCGGCACAAGCCGCCGGACACAGCGACGACCCACGCACCGCTTCGCGGCGAGGCCAAGCTGCGCGCCGCACTCGCCGGGTTCGACGTTCGAGCCGCGGGGAGGGTGTGCCTCGACCTCGGTGCCGCAGCCGGCGGGTTCACGCGGGTCCTGCTGGAAGCAGGTGCCNNGCACTCGACACGCGCCTCATTCCCGACGCGATCGACCTGCTGACAATCGACGTGTCGTACCTCGCACTGGCCGCAGCGGTTGGCCAGCTGGATCGCATCGTCGTGGCACATGACGCGGACCTGATCGGCCTTGTCAAGCCCATGTTCGAATTGCGGCTGGCCACGGCCCCCTCCGACGCGATTTCGGTCGACGCCGCGACCGAGCGTGCTGCGGCGGGCATCGCCGCGGCCGGCTGGCGCGTCATCGGAGCTATGGCGTCGCCCGTGCTCGGTGGGCGAGGGGCAGTCGAAGCGCTGATCCACGCCCGGCGATCACCATGACGTCACAGCAGGTTTGGCCATCCCGCGAGCGTGCTATATTCAGCGGCCGACGCCCATCACGGGCGCCGCAAAGCAGGACCGCCAGGTACGGCCCTCACCTTCCGGGCTTGCCTTGAAGGTCCAGCACCCGAACCCTGGATAGCGGAACCGCTGTCCAGTTTTTTATTTCCACAAGGAGGCCGCGCCGATCGCATTCCGAGAGCTCAGGGTTAACGACCAGATCCGCATCCCCAGCGTTCGCCTGTTCGACGACACCACAGGCGAGCAGCTGGGAATCGTCACCATCGAGCGAGCACGAGAGCTTGCCGCCCAACGTGAACTGGACCTGGTCGAGGTAGCCCCCCAGGCCCAACCGCCGGTGTGCCGTCTCATGGACTACGGGCGATTCAAGTTCGAAGCGCTGAAGAAGGAGAAGGAGAGCCGCAAAGAGCACAACACCATCAACGTCAAGGAGATGAAGCTCCGTCCGAAGATCTCGGAGCACGACTTCCAGACCAAGTTCGGGTCGGTACGTCACTTCCTCCACGACGGCGACAAGGTGAAGCTCACGATCATGTTTCGCGGACGCGAGATGGTGCACCAGGAGTACGGGCGCAAGCTGCTCGACCGGATGGCCGAGGAGCTGAAGGAGGTGGCGACCATCGAACGGACCCCCCTCGTGGAGGGCCGCAACATGATCATGATCATGAGCCCGCTCAACAAGAAGCACGCCAAAGGCGACCAGCACAGCAATGACCGGCGTCCAGCGCAGGAAGTGGAGGTGAGCATCACCGTTCCGGTGGAGGACCTCGGCGCCGACTCAGGGAGCAACAACGACCATGCCGAAGATACGAACGCATAAGGGAACCGCCAAGCGGCTCCGCGTCACCTCGACCGGGAAGGTGATGCGGCGCAAGGCGTTTCGCTCGCACCTGCTCGAGCACAAGAGCGCCAAGCGCAAGCGCCAATACCGGATGCAGCACGAGGTGTCCTCGTCGGATCGCCGCAAGGTGATCCGGCTTGCACCCTACCTTTAGGAGAGCGACATGGCCAGAGTGAAACGTGGGGTGACGGCCAAGGCTCGCCACCGGAAGATCCTCGAGATGGCCGAGGGGATGCAAGGGGCTCGCCACCGGCTCTACAAGAACGCCAACGAGGCGGTCATGCACTCGCTCGCCTACGCGTATCGCGANNCAGAACGGCCTTGCGTACAACCAGTTCATGCACGGCCTCAAGGAGGCCGGCGTCGAGGTGAATCGCAAGATGCTCGCCGACATCGCCGTCAAGGACTCCGGCTCGTTTCAGCAGCTTGTCGAAGTCGCCCGGGGCGCCCTGACCAAGGCGTGACCGCCGACCTCCACAGCGTGGCGGCGGAAGCCCTCGAGGCAGTCGCCGCCGCGCCGGACCTGGCCGCGCTTGATCTGGTGCGGACCAGGTACCTGGGACGGGGCGACGGTGAGCTGACCTCGTTTCGGCGAGGCCTGGGCAAGATCCCCGACCCGGACGGGCGGCGCCAGATGGGTCAGATGGTCAACGAGCTGGTCCAGCGTGTCGGCGATGCCCTCGACGAGCGCCAGCGGACGATTGAGCGCACGGCTCGGGCTCGGAACCTCGAGACGGAGACGCTCGACCTCACGCGTCCCGCGCCGTCCCTGCGCCGGGGCCGTCTCAGCCCGGTGACTCTCGCCGCAAGGGAGATCCGCCGGATCTTCGGCCAGCTCGGTTTCGAGGCCGTCGAGGGCCCGGAGATTGAGTACGACCGCTACAACTTCACCCTGGTCAACCAGCCGCCCGGACACCCGGCCCGCGATTCACAGGACACGTTCTACATCGACGATTCGCGTTTGCTCCGGACGCACACGTCGCCGGTGCAGATCCGCAGCATGCTCATCCGTGGCGCGCCGCAACGGGTGATCGTTCCCGGGAAAACGTATCGGCGCGACCACGACGCCACCCACATGCCGATGTTTCACCAGGTGGAGGCGCTCTGCATCGACGAAGGGATTGCGGTCAGCGACCTCAAGGGCACGCTCGAGTACTTCGCCCGATCGTTCTTCGGCGCGGATTCGGTCCTGCAGTGGCGCCCACACCACTTCCCGTTCACCGAGCCATCGCTGGAGCTGGAGCTGGCCTGCGTCGTATGNNGACAACGACGTCCGCTTCCTCGTGCCCGAGAGCGCAACCGACACGGCGCCGGAGCGTCCGGCTCCGTGAAGTTCTCCCTTCGGTGGCTGCGCGACTACGCGACCCTCGACGCGCCCGTGGCAACCCTCGTCAAAGCACTCGTCGACACGGGTACTGAGGTGGGCGCGGTCGACCTCGGCGGCGAGGGGCTCGTGGTCGCCCGGATCGCGTCGGTCGGCCCGGTCCCCGGGTCGTCGCATCTGCAATTCGCTGATCTCGATCTCGGCGGGGAGGTACCCGGGTCGCTCGCGGCGTTCAGCACCGTGCCCGGGACGGTCCGGGTCATGACCGGGGCGCCGAACGTCAAGGCCGGCGANNGGGGTGAAGACCATCCGCGGCCACAAATCACCAGGGATGCTCTGCTCGGCGATCGAGCTCGGAGTGGGGGAGGACGCCGACGGCATCCTCATCCTCGATGAGGGGACGCCCGGGCAGGCGCTTCGCGAGGTCCTGAGCCTCGACACCGTCCTCGACCTCGACGTGACCACCAACCGTCCCGACTGCCTCTGCCATGTCGGCATCGCGCGCGAGCTCGCGGCGGCACTCGGCGAAGGGCTCGACGAGCCGCCCGTCTCGGTGCCCGAGGAGTTGCTCTCGGCGACGTCGGCCGAGTTGCGCGCCCAGGTCCGCATCGCGGATCCCGAGGGCTGCTCTCGCTTCGCGGCTCGCGTGATCGAAGGCGTCGTGGTGGGTCCTTCACCGGGATGGCTGCGCCAGCGGCTCCGCGCTGTCGGGTTGCGGCCGATCAACAACGTGGTCGACATCACCAACTTCGTGCTCCACGAGCTCGGCCAGCCGCTGCACGCCTTCGACCTCGATCGATTCGTCGACGCCGGCAGTGACAAGA
This sequence comes from Candidatus Dormiibacterota bacterium, assembly GCA_003136295.1. Classification (GTDB taxonomy): domain Bacteria; phylum Chloroflexota; class Dormibacteria; order Aeolococcales; family Aeolococcaceae; genus Palsa-851. Next base: position 1,009 of record PLDZ01000065.1, on the reverse strand, counting down.
CGGCGAACGTGGTCGTCCGGCGGGCGGCGCCCGGCGAACACGTCATCGATCTCCTCGGCGTCGACCGTCAACTCTCGGCGGAGGATCTGGTGGTCTGCTCCGGCACCACCCCGGCGAGCATCGCCGGGCTCATCGGCGGGATTTCGACTGCAGTCATCGACTCGACGAGGACGGTCCTGCTCGAGGCGGCGACCTGGGATGGGCCGACGATCCGGGCAACGTCGAAGCGGCTCGGACTCCGAACCGACGCCTCGACGCTGTTCGAGAAAGGACTGAGCGATCATCTCCCCGCGGTCGCGCTCGATCGCGCAGCTGCCCTGATCGCCGAGCTGTCAGGCGGCCGTGTGCTCGCGGGCGCGATCGACCAGTGGCCGCGTCCGCTCCCCCAGCTGGGCCCGATCTCGTTGACCGCGCGGTTCACCGGCGACCTGCTCGGCATTCCCATGGACGCGACCGAGATCGCCACCACGCTCGCCCGGCTCGGGTTCGCGTTGGAACAGGATGGCGGCACCCTCACCGTCGTGCCACCGTTCTTCCGGCGCGACGTGTCCCTGCCGGAGGACCTCGTCGAGGAGGTGGGCCGGATGATCGGGTACTCCCGGGTGCCGAGCACACTCCCCGGACGGCGCGTCGAGGTCACGACCACTGCCGCGCCGCCGCCGGTCGAGGACGCCGTTCGCGACGTCTGCGTCGGGGCCGGCTTCGACGAGGCGATCACCTTCTCGTTTGTCGGTCCTCACGACGCGGTGCTGCTGCCCGGACTCGGCCGCGCCCGCAAACCCATTCCGCTGCGCAATCCGCTCAGCGACGAGTGGAGTGTCATGCGCACGTCCCAGCTTCCCCGGCTGTGCGCCTCGCTCGCGGCCAACGTCAATCGCGGGAGTGGCGATGTGATGCTCTTCGAGCTCGGCCGGGCGTTCTGGGAAGGCGAGCGAGTGGAGCCGGTGCCCGGTTCGACGCCCGACGGGGCCGACCGCGACCTTCCCGCGCTGCCGCTCGAGCCCCTGCT
>PLDZ01000236.1:3679-6369 GCA_003136295.1 Candidatus Dormiibacterota bacterium | reverse complement strand
CATGGTGATCGGGCTGGGAACCTCATTGCCGGTCAGCAGGCCGTCGCCCCAATTTCCTCCTGTGTATGGCAGGAATGCGGCCACACCCATCACCGCGGCACCGCTCAGGCAGATCGCCCCCGATACCGTGGCCGCCAAGGTCACTCGACTACGCATACGCGTATCGTTGCCGTCCCATCCGCGTCCGGGACGCCAGTCACTGAACCGGCACATCTCTCAGAGCCTGGGCGCACCAGCCCGCTCGCGCCGGCAGAGTACTCGCGTCTCTCAACACGCATCTCGTACCCGACGTCCTGCACGTCGCAGAGATGAGTTTCGGCGGCTTGATCAGTCAACCAGTGGCATCGAGACCAATCGGAGGTGTAGGGCGTGCGAAAGATCGTCGTGTACGAGCTGTTGTCCCTCGACGGGGTTGCCGAGGGCCCGGATAGTTTCTTCACCGACTGGGACGACGCGATGGCCGCCAACCTTGCCGCGGTGATCGCGACACAGGACGCGGTAATTCTCGGCCGCCGTAGCTACACGGAGTGGGCGCAGTTCTGGCCGAGCAGCCAGATCCAGCCATTCGCGACATTCATCAACGGGGTCACGAAGTATGTCGCGACATCGACGCCCCTTGACCGAGATTGGGCCAATGCGACGGTGCTCGACGGTGCGCTGGTCGAATTCGTTCGGGATCTCAAGCAGCAGCGCGGAGGCGATGTCGGCGTCCACGCCAGTATCTCGGTCGCGCAGGCGGTGCTCGCCGCCGGCGTTGTCGACGAACTCAGGCTCGTGATAGCGCCGAGGATCGCCGGCCGCGGACGACGACTCCTCGACGGCTTGCCATCGATTCAGCTCGAATCGATCCGAAGCGAGATCTCACCCACTGGCTATCTGCTCGTCGACTATCGCGTTATCCGATAGAGCTTGCAGATAGCGCTTTGAGGTCCAGTGGACCTACTGCCGTACGCGCCCTCCTTTCGCCTGCACGCGGTCGGTCGGCTAGGCTGGCCGCATGCAGCATCCGATCGGCGAGCACGCCCTGCTCGCTGACTCGAGGACTGCCGCGCTCATCGATCCCGACGGCAACGTGGCCTGGCTCTGCTGGCCGTGGGTCGACGCGACGCCATTGCTCTTCTCGATCCTCGACGCCGAACGCGGCGGCCGGTTCTCACTGCGACCGGCGCAGCGGGAAGCTCGCGTCGTCTCCCGTCGCTACCACCTCCGGTCGCTGGTGCTCGAGACGGTCTGGGAGGTCGGCCTGGCGCGCCTGATCGTGGAGGAGGCGCTCGACCTGGGCGAGGGTCCGATGCTGGTTCGCAGCGTGCGCGCGGAGGGCGATGCCGTCGACGTGATGGCGACGGTCTCAGCGCCGATGTGGCCCGGCACCCCCGCGTCGTTGCGCCTCCTCGATCACGCGCTCGAGCTCGACGGCGTGAGCCGGGTGGTCATCCACACACCGTCACGTTGGGAGGCCAAGACGGACGGGGCGACATGCGAGTTCACCGTGCACCCCGAGACTCCTCAGACCGTCACGCTCGTCACGACCAACACGCCGCGGCGCACGGTCTCCGTTGAGCCGACGCTCACCGAGTGGCGGCGAAGGATCCCCGAATTACCAACACCCAACAACACGTCCTCCGGCACTCGCGACCTCCTCGGCACCACCGCCGCCGTGCTCCTGGGACTGCGGCGCACCAACGGCGGGATCGTCGCCGCGCCCACGACGTCACTTCCGCAATGGCCCGGGTCGGCGCGAACGTGGGATTACCGGTACTGCTGGCTCCGCGACTCGTCGCTGGCCGCGCTCGCCATGCTCCGCCTGGGTCTCATCGACGAGGCGCGATCGCTTGCGGCCTTCATCGGCAATGTCGTCATCAGCTCAGGACCGGTGCCGCTCGTCGGGCTCGACGGCGGCACGCCCCCCGACGAGATCGAGATCTCCGACCTCGCCGGATACGGTGGTGCTCGTCCCATCCGCATCGGCAATGCCGCCGCCGGCCAGGCGCAGCTCGACGTGCCCGGCGATGTGCTCGAGCTCGCCACCTCGCTGGCGCGGGCATCCGCGCTGCCCGACGAGCTCGCATCAGCCGTGCCGATTCTCGCCGGATGGCTCGTCGAGCACTGGCGCGAGCCCGACAACGGTATCTGGGAGATCCGTGGCGTGCCGGCACGCTACACGCACTCCCTGGTCTCCGCGGTGAGCGGCTTCCAGGGCGCGGCTGCGCTCGCCGATCAGCGGTTCGTGTCCGGCGACGCAGCCGCATGGCGGCGGGCAGGCACGGCCGCGGCGGCCGACCTCGGCGCGACCGGCGCGCTGGAGCTCCGCATCGACGGCGGAGGTGCCGATGCCGCGCTCGCCCAGGCGGCACTCCTGGGCGGGCTCGAGGCCATCGCCCACCGGGTGGATTCGACGCTCGACCTGATCGCGCAGCGACTCGACCACGGCGGGCTCGTCGATCGCTACGAGGGTCAGCAGGACATGATCGCGGACCCCTGCGCGCCCTTCGTCTTTCCGACCTTCTGGCTGGCCGGGGCGCTGGCGGCCACGGGCCGGGACGGTTCCCGCTGGCTCGAGGCGGCACTCGCCACCAGCGGACCTCTGGGACTCTTCGGCGAGGTCGCCGATCCAGTCGACCACGCCCCGCTCGGCAACTACCCGCAGGTGCAGAGCCACGCCGCCTTCGTGCTCGCGGTCGCCGCCCCCG